>CAZIJE010000011.1:36486-62242 GCA_964539435.1 uncultured Desulfovibrio sp. | reverse complement strand
GACGGACGCCCCGACCGGCTCACGGTGATGGTGGGCGACGTCTCGGGCAAGGGCGTGCCGGCCTCCCTGGTCATGGCCGTGACCATGACGCTTTTCAAGGCCTACGCCCGTCCCGAGCGCAGCCCGGCCACGGTGGCGGCCCGGGTCAACGCCAAGCTGGCCGAGGGCAACGACACCGGCCTTTTCGTCACGGCCTTTTGCGCCGTCCTCGACCTGCGCACCGGCGTCCTGGACTACGCCAACGCCGGACACAACCCGCCCTTGGTGCTGCGGACCTCGGGCGAGTCCGGCTACCTGCCGCGCCAGGGCGGGCTGGTCCTCGGGGCCATGCCCGACTACCCCTACCGCACCGGCAGCCTGCGCCTGGCTCCGGGCGACACGCTTGTCCTCTACACCGACGGCGTGACCGAGGCCATGGACGCGGCGGACACGCTTTTCGGCGAGTCCCGGTTGCTGGACGCCTGCCTGGCCGAACGCCGTCGGGCGCCCAAGGTGCTGGTGGAGAGCCTTTTCGCGGCGGTGCGGGCCTTCGCCGGGGACGCGCCCCAGTCCGACGACATCACCATCCTGGCCGTCCGCTACCAGGGGACGGCAGGCCACGGCACGGCCCTTGACGTCAGTCTGGGGTTTGGAATATAAACTTCGGTTTCGCGTTGGCGTTTCCGCGATCCGGCCCAGTCCGGCCGGGTCCGGGAGTCGGGGGAAGCCCCCTTGACTGCGGGGAAAAACGACTTACCAGGGAAACGGACCGCGTCCCGGTAAGCGCCGGACCGCTGCCGACGCGCAAGGAGAAACGCATGGCGCGTATTACCGTCGAAGACTGCCTGGAAAAGATCAACAACCGTTTTCTGATCGTGCAGATGGCCATCAAGCGGGTGCACCAGTACCGCGAGGGCTACGAGCCCCTGGTCGAGTGCAAGAACAAGGAAGTGGTCACCGCCCTTCGCGAGATCGCCGCCGGCGAAGTGCTGCCGAGCGAACCCATCGTGGAAGCGGGCGTGCTGCTGCCTGAAAACGAATAGCTGGACACAATGCCCCGGGATTATTATGAAATTCTCGGCGTCGAGCGGGACGCCGACGACGAGACCATCAAGAAGGCCTATCGCCAGATGGCCTTCAAGTACCACCCCGACCGCAACCCCGACGATCCCGAGTCCGAAGCCAAGTTCAAGGAAGCGGCCGAGGCCTACGAGGTGCTCCGCAACCCCGAGAACCGGGCCCGGTACGACCGGTTCGGCCACGAGGGCATGGGCGGCAACGGCTTCGGCGGTTTCAACTCCACCGACGACGTCTTCAGCGCCTTTTCCGACATCTTTGGCGAGTTTTTCGGCTTCGGCGGCCGGACCGCGCGCGGTCCCCGGCCCCAGGCCGGAAACGACCTGCGCTACGACCTGACCGTCTCCTTCCGCGACGCGGCCAACGGCACCGAGGTCACGCTCAAGATTCCGAAAAACGTCCAGTGCCACGTCTGCAACGGTTCCGGCGCCGAGCCCGGCACCTCGCCCGAGACCTGCAAGCAGTGCGGCGGTTCGGGACAGGTGGTCCAGAGCCAGGGCTTTTTCCGCATCGCCGTGACCTGCCCCATCTGCCGGGGCGAGGGCAAGGTCGTGACCACGCCGTGCAAGGAGTGCCGGGGCCGGGGCGTCACCCGCCAGGTCCGGGAACTCAAGGTCCGGGTGCCGGCCGGCGTGGACGACGGCAGCCGGCTGCGGCTGCGGGGCGAGGGCGAACCCGGGCTCCACGGCGGGCCTCCGGGCGACCTGTACGTCATCCTCCATGTGGAGGCGGACAAGATCTTCGAGCGCCAGGGCCAGAACCTGGTCCTGCGGGCCGACATCAGCTTCGTGCAGGCGGCCCTTGGCCACAAGATCGAGGTGCCGACCCTGGACGGCCACGAGATGATGGACATCCCCAAGGGCACCCAGAGCGGGGAGGTCTTCTCGCTTCGCGGCCTGGGGCTGCCCGTGCCCGGTTCGAGCCGCAAGGGCGACCTGTTGGTCGAGGTGACGGTCGTCACGCCGCGCAACCTGAGCAAGAAGCAGGAAGAGCTTTTGCAGGAGTTCGAGAAGCTCGACGAGCAAAAGCCCATGAAAAAAGTGAAGGACTTCTTCCGGAAAGCCAAGGAAGCCATGGGGAACTGACATGGGAAAGCTTACGCGTCTCGCGCCCCTGGCGCTGGCCCTGATCCTGGCCCTGCCCGCCACGGCCCCGGCCGATCCCACGCTCGACTACCGTGACGGCGTGGCCGCCGCCACCAAGGGCGACATGGACACGGCCATCGCGGCCTTCACGCGCATCATCGACGCCGGCCCCTCGGTCGAGCCCAAGAATCTGGCCAGCGCCTACAACCTGCGCGGCATGTGCCACGACGCCAAAAACGAAACCGAGGCCGCCATTGCCGACTATTCCAAGGCCGTGGAAATCGATCCCAAACTGGCCGAGGCCTACGGCAACCGGTCCATGGCCTACATGAAGCTCGGCGACGTGCCAAAGGCCAAGGAAGACGCCAAGGCGGCCAAGCGGATCGACCGCAAGGTCAAGGTCCCGAAGTTCGACGAGTAGGCCCGTCATGAACGACTCCTTCACCCATATCGACGCCGACGGCTGCACCCGCATGGTCGATGTCGGGGCCAAGTCCAAGACGCGCCGCCTGGCCATCGCCGGGGGCGAGGTCCGGCTTTCGCCCGAAACCATGCGGCTTCTTGCCTCCGCCGCCTTGCCCAAGGGCGACGCCCTGGCCACGGCCAAGATCGCCGGCATACTCGCGGCCAAGCGCACCGCCGACCTGATTCCCCTGTGCCATCCGCTGCCCCTGGCCTTTGCCGACGTCCGCTTTTTCGTGGACGAGGCCGCGGCCATCGTCCGCATCGAGGCCGAGGCCTCGACCACGGCCGAGACCGGCGTGGAGATGGAGGCCTTGACCGCCGCCTCCGTGGCCGCGCTGACCATCTACGACATGTGCAAAGCCGTGCAAAAAGACATCGTCCTCGGCGAGATCCGACTCCTTTTCAAGTCCGGCGGCAAGTCCGGCGTCTACGTCGCGCCCGAGTGGCCCAAGGACCGCCCGCTGCCGGCGTAGAGTGTAAGATGCCTCCGGCGGCCGGGGGGAATGATTCCCCCCGGACCCCCTCGAGGGTTTGCAAGGGGGTAAGGCTGCGGGGCGTCGGCCGTCTCTGTAAAATTTGAAGCCCGGAAGCATCACGCTTCCGGGCTTTTTTTTCTCCGCTGCTCCTTCCGGCGTATGCGCCACCGGAAAAACTCAAATTGCCCCTCCAGGGGGTCCGGGGGGGATGATCCCCCCCGGCCGCCGGAGGCATCTTTTCCTCAAAATTACCACACACTCCTGACTTTGACGCCGCGCGAGGCCATGTGCTCTTTGCACTGGGCGATGGTGTATTCGCCGTAGTGGACGATGGAGGCGATGAGCGCGGCCGAGGCCTTACCCTTGGTCACGGCGTCGGCCATGTGGTCCGGGTTGCCGGCCCCGCCCGAGGCGATGACCGGGATGGTCACGGCTTCGCAGATCAGGCGGGTGAGCGTCAGTTCGTAACCGGTCTTGGCCCCGTCGGCGTCGATGGAGTTGCAGCAGATTTCCCCGGCCCCGAGGGCCTCCACGGTCTTGGCCCAATCGACGGCGTCCAGGCCCATGGGCTTGCGGCCGCCGTGGATGACCACTTCGTAGCCGGACGGGATCTGTTCGGACACGGGCACCTTTTTGACGTCCATGCCGACCACCACGCACTGGGAGCCGAAGGCGGCCGCGCCCTGGCTTATGATGTCCGGGTTTTTCACGGCAGCGGAATTGACCGAGATCTTTTCCGCGCCCGCCAGCAGCACCGCCCGCATGTCCTCGACCGTGGCGCTGCCGCCGCCGACCGAGAAGGGGATGAAGATCTCCCTGGCCACCCGGTCCACCACGTCGAGCATGATGCCCCGGCCCTCGCTGGAGGCCGTGATGTCGTAGAAGACCAGTTCGTCGGCACCGGCCTCGTAGTAGAGGCGGGCGGTCTCCACCGGATCGCCGATGTCCACGTTGCCCTTGAACTTGATGCCCTTGGTCAGCTTGCCGTCGCGGACGTCCAGGCAGGGGATGACGCGTTTGGAGAGCATGGATCAGGCCTCCCGGCAGTAGGCGGCGAAATTGCGAAGAAGGGAGAGTCCCGGCCGGCCGCTTTTTTCCGGATGGAACTGCACCGCCCAAAGGCCTTTCCTACCGTGCACCGAGCAAAACGACAGCCCGTATTCGGTGACGCCGATGACGTACGCGTCCGCCGGCACCGGGTAGTAGCTGTGCACGAAATAGAATTCCGCTTCCGGCGCGATGCCGTCGAAGAGCTCGCACGGCGCCCGGAGCGCCACCCGGTTCCAGCCCATGTGCGGGATGCGGATGGGAAGATTGTCCTCGTCGGTCAGGGCCGGGGTGAACATGGCGCACTGGCCGGGCACGATGCCAAGGGCCGTGGTGTCGTTCTCGGCGCTGTAGTCGAGCAGGATCTGGCAGCCCACGCAGATGCCGAGCAGCGGTTTTCCGGCCGCGACCTGCCCGGTCAGGACCGCGTCCAGGCCCGTGGTGGTCAGTTCGCGCATGGCCTGGCCGGCCGCGCCCACGCCCGGGAAGATGATGCCCGAGGCGTCGGCCAGGACGGCCGGATCGGCCGTGATCCGGCACGGAATGCCGAGGTGTTCGAAGGCCCGGAGCACGCTGGTCTGGTTCCCGGCCTTGTAGTCCAAAATGGCAAGCATGGGGTGTGTCTCCTTGGCCTTCGGCGACCAGGGCGCTGCCCTGGACCCGTCGGGGGGATCATCCCCCCCGGACCCCCTGAAATGGGGGTGGGGTAGGGCATCGAAAAAGGTTCAGGTGCATCGCAAGTGCGCGGTCGGCGCTTCGCGACAGCCGGTTGTGAACATTTTGGGGAATTTTGGCAAGGGACCGGCGACAGCCGGCCTGTCGCCTATTTGCGGCGCTTGAAGAGCTTCTCCATGTCGCGCTCCCCGAACCGGACCGTCACCGGCCGGCCGTGGGGGCAGTAGTCCCGGTCCGAGGCCTGGGACCACTGGGCGAGCAGGGCCACGGCCTCGTCGTCGGCCAGTTTCGTCCCGGCCTTGATGGCGGTCTTGCAGCTCATGAGCACCCACAGGTCGCGCAGGGTCTTGGCCTGGCCGGACAGGGCGGCGGACAGGTACTCCCGGGCCTGGCCGAGCGACAGGCCGGGCGGCGCGCCGGTGATGGCCACCGTGCCGGGCCGGGGCGATTCGAGGACAAAGCCCACGGCCCGCAGTTCGGTGAAAAGTTCCTGGAGCCGGGCCGCCTCCGCCGGATGGAGGGAAATCTCGACCGGAATGCCGACCGGCCGGCTGTGGCCCCGGTTGCCGGCCGCCTCCATGGCCGCGAAAATGACCCGCTCGTGGGCGGCGTGCTGGTCCACCAGCACCAGCTCCCGGCCCAGGTCCACGATCAGGTAGGTGTCCGCGAATTGTCCCAGGTAGCGGACCCCGGGCGGCAGGGCCGGCTCCAGTTCCTCGGCTTTCCGGGCGCGCAGCGGCTCGGGACGCCCCATGGCCGGGGCGGGATCGGCCCGCTCATGGCGGGCCACGGCCGGCGGATCGGGATGGCGCAGGGCCGCCAGCCGGGGCGGGGACGCGGCTTCGGCCACCCGTGGCGGGGCGGCGGCCGTCCGGTCCGGCCCGTCGGCCCGGCGCGGGGGAGTCGCCTCCGTGGCGGAGGGGGCTGCCGCTTGGACGGGCCGCATGGGCGTGGTCTCGTCCGGATTCGGGGCGTCGGCTCGGGCCAGGGCGTCCAGGAAGTCGAGGCGGGTGGAGAATTTCGGGCCCTTTGCGTCGTTTTTGACCCACGGCTCCGGGGCCGGCACGGTGCGCAGGACAAGGGCCTTGTCCAGGGCCTGGCCCACGGCCCGGCGGAGGTTGACGAACACGGCCTGCTCGTCCCGGAACCGGACCTCGGTCTTGGCCGGGTGGACGTTGACGTCCAGGTCCTCGGGCGGGATCTCCAGGAACAGGACCGCCTGGGGGTATTCGCGGGACAGAAGCCGTCCCTTGTAGGCCTCGCGCACGGCGGCCAGGAGCACCCGGTCGAGGACGGCCCGGCCGTTGACGTAGAAAAGCATCCGGTCGGCCTTGGCCTGGGCCTTGAGCGGCTTGCCCAGGATGCCGTGGATGCGGATGGGGCCAAGAGCGTATTCCATCTCGAACAGGTCGTCGGTCACGGCCGGGGGCCAGATGCCGCCCAGCCGGGCGAGCAGGGTCTGGCCGGCCGGAAAGCGCAGGACGGTGCGGCCGCCCACCGAAAGCTTCATGGCCACGTCCAGCCGGGCCAGGGCGGCGCGGCAAAAGACCTCGGTGGCCCGTTTCGTTTCCGTGGCCTCGGCCTTCAAGAACTTGAGCCGGGCCGGGACGGCCGCGAACAGGTCACGGACCTCGATCCGGGTCCCCTTGGCCAGGGCGGCCGGGCCGCGCTCGACGATGCGGCCGCTTTCGACCCGGATGCTTGCGCCCTCGTCAAAGGCCTCGTGCCGGGAGGTCATGGTGAAGGTCGAGACCGAGGCGATGCTCGGCAGGGCCTCGCCCCGGAACCCGAAGCTGGCGATGCGGGTCAGCTCCTCCAGGGAGGCGATCTTGCTCGTGGCGTGGCGGGTGACGGCCAGGGGCAGCTCCTCGGGCGTCATGCCCCAGCCGTCGTCGGCCACGGACAAAAGCGTGCGGCCGCCGCCCTCCAGGGCCACGTCGATGCGGGTCGCTCCGGCGTCCAGGCTGTTTTCCACCAGCTCCTTGAGGACGCTGGCCGGCCGTTCCACCACCTCGCCGGCGGCGATCTGGTTTTGCAGTTCCGGGGGCAGGACGCGGATGGTGCGGTGCTGGATGGCGCTTGGCATGGCCGATCCATACGCCAAGTCGGCGGCCACGGAAAGCCGATGGTCCGGGCTGGAAAACCCCGGGCAATGGGGGTAGTGACGGGCCGGGCCACGGGCCACAAGGAGACAACGCCATGCCGATTCGCCACAATTACCTGCGCACCCGGGTGCGCGTGGACCATATCGTTGCCAACTACCGACGCCTGGCCGGCCTCGGCGGCCGGGTCCTGGCCGTGATCAAGGCCGACGCCTACGGCCACGGCCTGATCGAGACGGCCAGGGCCCTGGCCGGAGCCGGGTGCGACGGCTTTGCCGTGGGCTCCGTGGCCGAGGGCGCGGAACTGCGCGCGGCCCAGCCCAGGGCGGAGATCGTGTCGCTTCTGGGACCGGTCCTGCCCGAGGACGACGCCGTGCTCCTCGGCCACCGCATCACGCCCTTCATCCACGGCTTCGACCAGTTGGAGCGGCTGGCCGAGCGGGCGGCCAGGAAGCGGATCAAGGCCAGGGTGGCGCTCAAGTGCGACACCGGCATGGCACGTCTCGGGTTTTCCGAGTCCGACGTGCCGGCGCTGCTTGCGCGTCTGGCGGCCATGCCCGCCATCGAGGTGGCCATGGTCGCCTCGCACTTCGCCACGGCCGACGATCCCGGGGCCTTCGCGTTCGTCGACGAGCAGGGCGAGCGGTTCGGCCGGATCTGCGCGGCCCTGCGGGCCGGCGGCCTGGCCTTCCAGGCGTCGCTGTGCAATTCCGCCGGCATCCTGGCCCATGCCGGCCGGTTCGGCTTCGAGGCCAGGCGGGCCGGCATCGCGCTGTACGGCGTGAACCCCTTTCTGGGCACGGACCGGGAGGCCCTCGGCCAGGGGCTCCTGCCGGCCATGGAGACGGTCACGCGCATCGTCGCGGTCCACGACCTGCCGGCCGGCAGCTCCATCAGCTACGGCCGGACGTTCACGGCCCCGCGCGACATGCGGGTGGCCGTGGTGGCGGCCGGCTACGCCGACGCCTACAGCCGGGGGCTGTCCAACAGGGGAAGCATGTGCCTGGCCGGCAAGCGGGTGCCCATCGTGGGCCGGGTCTGCATGCAGCTGACGGCCGTGGACGCGACGGGCCTTGACTGCGCGCCCGGCGACGCCATCCACCTGCTCGGCGGCGAGGGGCCCGAGGCGGTGACGGCCAACGACCTGGCCGGCTGGTGGGGGACCATTCCCTACGAGGTGCTCTGCCTCTTCGGCCAAAACCCCCGCGAGTACGTCTAGCCCTTCACACCCATACGGGACCTTGACCCATCGAGGGGGCCCGGGGGGCATCATGCCCCCCGGCCGCCGGAGGCGTCTTCTCTTCTCTACGCCCGTGTCGGGATGCCGTGGATGCGCAGGTAGCGGTAGAGGCTCTGCTTGCCGAGTTCGGACAGTTCGCAGGCCTTGTGGATGTCGCCGCCGGTGGCCTGCATGAGGGTCTTGAAATACCGGTGCTCGGTGGTCTTCTTGTAGTCGTCGAACGGCGTGAGCGTGAGTTCGGGCTGGGCCGGAGCCGGCTCCACGGGCGGCAGCAGCTCCATTTCCAGTTCGCTGGCCGCTTCCTGGCGCCGGCCGCTCATGATGCGGATGCGGACTTCGGGCGGCAGGTGCTTGGGGTAGAGCGTGGGTTCGAACTGGGCCCGCACGATGATGTTCTCCATCAGGTTGACCAGTTCGCGCACGTTGCCCGGCCAGTCGTATTCCTGGAGGGAGTCGAGGAACTCCGGGGAAAAGCCCTTGAGCGGCACCTTGTACTTCTTGCAGAAGGCGTTCATGTAGTGGATGGCCAGTTCCCGGATGTCCTCGCCGCGCTGGCGCAGGGCCGGGATGTGGATGTGCATGGTGCGCAGGCGGAAGAGCAGGTCGTTGCGGAACGCGCCGGCTGCGACCAGGGCTTCGAGGTCCTTGTTGGTGGCCGCCACCAGCCGGAAATCGCTGGTCTCCTCCTCCTTGGCCCCGACCGGCCGGAACCGGCGCTCCTGGAGCACGCGCAAAAAGGCCTTTTGCTGGGAAAAGGGCAGTTCGCCGACCTCGTCGAGGAAGAGCGTGCCCTTGTCCGCCTGCTTGATCAGCCCTTCCTGTTTTTTCTCCGCCCCGGTGAAGGCCCCCTTGGCGTGGCCGAAGAGCACGGATTCGATCAGCGTCTCGGTGAGGCTCGAGCAGTCCACCACCACGAACGGCCCCTCGGCCCGTTCGCTGTTGTCGTGGATGGCCCGGGCGAAAAGCTCCTTGCCCGTGCCGGTCTCGCCGGTAATGAGCGTGTTGGCGTCGGAATTGGCGGCCTGGGCCACCAGGTCCAGGGCGGCGGCCACCCGCTGGCTGTTGCCGATGATGCCCTCGCGCTTGAGGGCCACGGTGGGCGGACGGTGGGCGAACTTTTCCTTGCGGTACTGCAGGGCGCGGATGAGCGGCAGGGTCATGGCCTCGGCCGTGGCCGGCTTTTCGATATAGTCCCAGGCCCCGTTCTTGATGGCCAGTTCCGCGCCGTTGGGGTAGCTCGCGCCGGTGAAGATGATGACTTCCGGGGCCTTGTCGCGCTCGGTGATCCTGGGGATGGAGAGCAGGCCGTTGCCGTCGGGCAGGTCCACGTCCAGGTAGACCACGTCGTAGGCGTCCTTATCCAGGGCTTCCAGGCCCTTGGTCAGGCTCGGCCGGGCCTCGACCTCGTGGTCCATGGCCTCGATGACCAGCTTGCAGACCTCCCGAATATGGGCGTCGTCGTCTATAACGAGAATTTTCGCCATGCCCCCCTCCCTGGTATCCCCTGAAGGGATTTGTGTAAGGCGGATAGGCCCTTTTGTCGAGACGGGGCGTTTGACGCCGGACCGGGGGCCTCGTAGGATGGGGCGGCATCCAAGGAGGCGGCCATGGCCGAAGACACCACGCCCGAACCCAAGCGCCCGATCCTGGTCTGGGTGATCTTTCTGTTTTACCTGATCAGTTCGGTCCAGGTGATTGTGGGGCTTTTTTTCGTCACCGCCGGCGGCGTGGAGATGACGCCCGAGGGGCAGGCCTATCTGGCCAAGTTCACGGTCTGGGACCGGGTGATCGGCTATGTGAACGCCGGCCTGACCCTGGTCGGGGTGGCGCTGCTGTTTGCCCTGCGCAAGCAGGCGGTCAACGTCCTGGCCCTGGCCTTCGCCCTGAACCTGTTTTCCACGGCCGTGGTCTGGTTCCGGACCGATCCGGCCTCGGTCATCGCGCCGACCGGCCTGATCGCCCAGGCCGTGGGCATCGCGCTTTTCGGAGCCGTGGTCTGGTACAGTTGGCGGCTGCTCAAGCGGGGTGTTTTACATTAACATTCTATTGTATTTATATTTTTTTATATTTTACGATTGCTAGATTTTGTCAGGATATTTGAGTTTTGTTATTTTGTTTGTATATGTTATTCTCGGTACACCCGAGAATGGTTGAATGATTAGCCTTATTGGGCATGGGAATAGTACCATATGATATTCGATAGGGGTCGAAAAATGACATATGATTATTTGAATGATGAACGCAAGAAGTTGTGGATAAAAGCTAAAGAGATTGAGGAGTTGTTGGAGAGTGAGCGGAAAAAACTGTGGCTAAAAATTGAAGAACTTGATAAGTTAATTAAAGAAAAAACCTCGGATAATGAGGCAGAAATCTTAGAAAATCTTAATAAGTCGATGAATTATGTTTCACAAATTCAAGAAGTTTATAATAGCATTTTTTCTCTTAAGGATTCAGTTAAGAATGATGCAGCTGAGGCGGAGGCTGCGAATAGTGAAATATCAAAAAATTTACTTAATGTAACTGAACTGTACAATGAAATTAATGCTATTAAAGGAAAGGTTGAAGGTTGCTTCGAAGAAATTGATAAGCTGGATGTGGATACTCGTGAAAAATACGACAACCTGAAAAAGATTTATGATAATAATCCTGATATTGCGAAAAAGCTAGAGCAATTTAATCAATACTGTATTGAGCTAGATGATGTTTCGTCAAAGATAAAAAGTACTCATCAATTGATAATTAAGAGAAAATCTGAAATTGATGAAGTTTATTATTCTATTTTTGGATATGTCGAAAAAGATGAGAAGGCGGGTACGGAAACAAGTGTTGGTGGTTTGAAAGATGAGCTGGAGGAGTCGTTTGACAAATTGAAGGCAGACTTTTCTTTGTGTCAAACTAACATTGCCGATAAATATGAAGCGTTGAATGAGCAGATGAACAAATTCGAAGAATCAAAAGAAAAAGAATATAAAAAATTCTTTGATTTTTGGGAAGGCCAATATCAAGATATTGTTTCAAGAATTACAGAGTTGTTGCCAAGGGCATTGACTGCTGGCCTTAGTCACGCGTTTTCTGAAAAGAAGAATCAGGAGATTAATGAGGGTAGACAGCATGCTAAGGCTTTTACATATTCTATTATGACGATGGTAGTGATTTCATTCCTTCCGATAATAGTTAGTATGCATTCTTTGCTAAATGGTATAAGCTTGGAAGATACAATTATTAGATTGCCTAGACTTGTTTTTGGAATTCTTCCTTTGTATATTCCAGTTCTTTGGTTTGCTTATTCTGCAAGTAGAAAATTAAATTTATCAAAGAGACTTGTTGAAGAATATTCTCATAAAGAAGCATTAAGTAAAACATATGAGGGGTTGTCGAAGCAAATAAAAAGTCTTGAAGAAACGTGTAGCGTTGAACATTTAAAAGAGAAGTTGTTGTTTAATATGTTAGAAGTTAGTGCTGAAAATCCTGGAAAATTAATATCAGATTATAACAAGTCTGATCATCCTCTTATGGATGCGTTGGATAAAAGTATTAAGTTATCAAACTCTATCGAGAAGTTGTCAAGGCTGCCAGGATTTACTCGTATTGCAAGTGTGCTGTCGGCTAGAGCTGATAAATTGCTAGAAGAACAAAGAGTAAAAGCCGAGAGTGTCTTAGAGGTTTCTTCTGAACAAGAAACTCCTAAATAGTTTTTCTTAGTCCGTACACTCCTCTTATGTTGACATTTCTGTATGTTGAGAAAATCTTTGAACCAATTGTGAATTTTTTAGTATAATACTTTATAAACTCTCGGTATCGTTTCGGGCTCCCCACTTTTTCTCCCGGTGTTTGCGTTACGCCTGTCCCTTTGAGACTTTTGAGCATAGCTTCTATGTTTTCATGTCGCACCACGTGGTGCTCCTCCGTGACCGTCGCGTGAACGCTCGACATTCCCTCGAACAGCTCCCGGTAAAACGACGCCGGCCGCATGGGAAAAACCGAACCGAAGCCCGTGGCGGCCGCAGCCTCGGCCAGTTCCGAAAGCGTCCCCGCCACATAGACCGCAATGGCGAAACCGCCGCCTGGCGCGAGCAGCTTCAAGTCGGCCGGGATGGACACGGCCGGTTCGGCGTACCAGTGCATGGCCGAGGCCGAGGCCAGGAAATCGAAGGTCCCGTCCCGAAAGGGGGGGCGCTCGCCGTCGGCCGCGACCTTCACGGCTCCGGGCATGGCCGCATGGGCCAGCATGCCCGGCGACAGGTCCAGGGCCACATACGTTCCCCGGGCCCGGGGCAGCAGGGCGCGGGTCAGAAACCCGCTGCCCGCGCCGATTTCAAGGACCTGGCCAATGCTGGCCGGACACAGGGCCGCCAGCCGGGCGGCGACCAGGCGTTGCACCCGGGCCGCGGCCTCGTAGGTGGCCCCGGCCCGGTCGAAGCGGCGCTGGATGGCGTTTTTCATGAAAAAAGAAACTCCGCCAAAAGCGCCGGGTCCGGCCGGTGGCCGCCGCCGTGCTCCACCGTCCGCGCGCCGGGAAGCGCGGCCAGGACCTTGGCCACGGCCTGGGGCCGCACGATCCGGTCGGCCGCGCCGCAAACGACCGTGACGTTCGCGGCCGGCGCGGGCCGGTCCGGGGCGGCCGAGGACAGGAGATAGGCCAGGCCTTCGGCCAGGGCCGGGGCCCAGGCCGGGTCCCAGGGCAGGGCGCGGACGGTTTCGTCCGGCAGGCCGCAGTTTTTCCAGAAGCCGCGCACCGTGGCCTCGGGAGCCGCCTCCAGCCCGGCGGCCATGGCCCGGGTGACGCGGCCGGGCAGGCTGTCGGCGAACCGGAGAAACGGCGCGAAAAGGACCACCCGCTCGAAGCGGGGAAAAAGGGCTGCCGCCTGCTTGAGGAGCATGTGCGCGCCCGTGGACCAGCCGCCAAGGACCCGGGCCGGGCTTGCCGCGATGCGGGCGAGGAGGGCGGATTCGTCCCCGTCCAGAAACGGGACAGCGAACGTCCATTGGCCCGAAAGGCCGGGAAAGAGCGTTTCGGGGCCGGCCCAGCCGGACAGGAAAAAGACGTCGCTCATGGGAAAAAGGAGACCCGCAGCCTGGAGAAGCCGAGCCGCAGCCGGCGCAGGTCGTCGTCGGTCAGGTCGGCCCGCAGCGACAGGCGCAGCCGGGCCGTGCCCTGGGGCACGGTGGGCGGGCGCACGGCCGCGACCAGCAGGCCCTCGGCCTGCAGCAGGGCCTGGGCGTGGAGCGCCACCCGGTTGCGGCCGCAGGCCACGGGAATGATCTGGGTGGTCGAGCCCATGGTGTCGAAGCCGAGGCCGGCCAGGTGTTCGCGGACCGTGGTGGCCATGCGCATGAGCCGCGCGCCCAGCCCCGAATTGGCCTTGAGGTGGCGCAGGGCGGCCAGGGACGCCCCGAGCACGGCCGGCGGCAGGGCCGTGGAAAAGACGAACGACCGGCCCCGGTTGCGCAACAGTTCGATGGTCTCCAGCCGGCCGGCCACGAAGCCGCCCATGGACCCCAGGGCCTTGCTGAGGGTCCCCACGTGGACGTCCACGTCCTCGGACAGCCCGAGCGCCGCGGCCAGGCCCCGGCCCCGGCCGAGAATGCCGGTGGCGTGGGCCTCGTCCACCACGGTCAGGGCCCCGTGGGCTTTGCCAAGCTCCACCAATCGCGCTAAGGGTGCCACGTCGCCGTCCATGCTGAACACGGTGTCCGTGACGATGATCTTCTTGGCGACGCGCCGCTCCCGCTCCAGCAACTGTTCCAGATGATCCATGTCCAGGTGGCGGTAGCGCACGAGCCGCGCGCCCGACAGGGCGATGCCGTCGAGGATGCTGGCGTGGTTCAGCCGGTCGGAGAAAACGACCGTGTGGCGGTCGGCCAGGGCGGAAAACACGGCCAGGTTGGCGGCGTAGCCGCTGCCCGTGACCAGGGCCGCCTCCTGGTATTTGAAGGTGGCCAGCTCGGCCTCCAGGGTCTCGGCCAGGGCGAAGTTGCCCGTGACCAGCCGGGAGGCCCCGGACGAGCAGCCGTACCGGGCCAGGGCCTTGGCCGAGGCCTTGATCAGGTCCGGGTGGTTGGCCAAGCCCAGATAGTTGTTGGAGGCCAGGTTCAGAAGCCGCGCGCCGCCATAGAGGATTTCCCGGGCCGCGCCGTCGTCCACGGGCGGGATGGTCCGGTAGCTGTCCGAATTGCGCAACGCGGCCGCTTCGGGCACGATGTATTTGCCGAAAAAGGATGTGTTCATGTCGCAGCGTTCCGGGAGGGAGGCCATGCGTATCTGGCACCCCTGCACCCAGATGAAGGACCACGAAACGTATCCTCCCGTCTTTATGGAGCGCGGTCAAGGGATTTACCTCTATGACCGCGACGGCAGGGCCTATATCGACGCCATCTCCTCGTGGTGGGTCAACCTTTTCGGCCACGCCAACCCGAGGATCATCCGGGCCGTGACCGACCAGCTTTCCCGCCTGGAGCACGTCATTTTCGCCGGTTGCACCCACCAGCCGGCCGAGGAGCTGGCCGAGCGGCTCCTGGCCGTGGCCCCGCCCGGGCTGACCAAGATCTTTTTCGCGGACAACGGCTCGTGCGCCGTGGAAGCGGCCCTCAAGATGAGCCACGCCTTCTGGCGCAACCACGGCCGGCCGGAGAAGCGCCGGTTCCTGTTCCTGGCCAACGGCTACCACGGCGAGACGGCCGGGGCCCTCGGCGTCTGCGGCGACAGGCTCTACGCCGCGCCCTTTGCGCCCCTGTTCGTGCCCCAGATCGAGGTGGCGGGGCCGGACTGCCTGCGCTGCCCCCACGGAGAGGCGCGGGAGACCTGCGACGCGGCCTGTTTCGCGCCCATGCAGGCGGCCATGGACGCCCACAAGGACGCGCTGGCCGGGGTCATTGTCGAGCCGCTGGTCCAGTGCGCCGGCAACTTCCGCATGTACCCGCCGGCCTACCTCGCCAAACTCCGGCGGGCGGCGGACGCGGCCGGCATCCATTGCATCGCCGACGAGATCGCGGTGGGGTTCGGCCGCACCGGGACCATGTTCGCCTGCGAGCAGGCCGGCGTCTCCCCGGACTTCCTGTGCCTGTCCAAGGGCATCACCAGCGGCACGCTGCCCTTGTCCTGCGTGTTGACCACGGACGCGGTCTTCGACGCCTTTTACCACGACTACGCCGACGACAAGGCCTTTCTCCACTCCCACAGCTACACCGGCAATCCCCTGGCCTGCGCCGCGGCCGTGGAGACCTTGCGTATCTTCGAGGAAGACGACGTCATAAACGCCAACCGGCCGAAGATCGCGCACTTGCAGGCGGCCGTGCGGGAGCGGTTCGCCGGGCGCGCCCATGTCGGCGACATCCGGTCCACGGGCTGGATCACGGCGGTGGAGCTCTTTGCCGCGCCCGAAAGCCTCACCCCCTTCGACGGGCGCGACCGGACCGGCTACCGGATCTTCCAGGAGGCGAAAAAGCGCGGGGCCTGGCTGCGAAACCTCGGCGACACCCTCTATTTCATGCCGCCCTATGTCATCACAGCGGCTGAAATCGACAGACTGACCGATATCGCCCTGGAATCGGTCGAGGCGGTGCTCAAATGAAGCGGTATTGCATCACCGGCACGGGGACGGGCATCGGCAAGTCCTGGTTTTCCGCCTTGTTCGCGCAAAGGCTGCGGGCAGAGGGGAAGACGGTCCGCTACGTCAAGCCCGTGGCCACGGGCTATCCCGAGGACGACGACGCGGCCTTCGTGGCCGGCCGGGCCGGGCTCGCCGCCGAGGACGCGGTCACGCTCTACACCGCCGCCGAACCGGCCGCGCCGTGCTTCGTGTTCGACCCCTTCCCCTTCGAGGCCTGC
Organism: uncultured Desulfovibrio sp.; assembly: GCA_964539435.1. Classification (GTDB taxonomy): domain Bacteria; phylum Desulfobacterota; class Desulfovibrionia; order Desulfovibrionales; family Desulfovibrionaceae; genus Solidesulfovibrio. The sequence continues at coordinate 46,268 of CAZIJE010000011.1, read as the reverse complement.
CTGGCCCGCATCGAGGCCCTGGCCAGGGACCGGGACGTCCTTCTGGTCGAGACCGCCGGCGGCCTGGCCGTGCCGCTCGGCACCCGGCGCTACAACTACCACTTCGCCCTGGCGCTCAAGCTCGAAACGATCCTGGTCGTGCCAAACCGCCTCGGCTGCCTGTCCGACGCCATCGTCTACGGCCACTTCGCCCTGCGCCACAGGCTGTCGCTGGCGGCCATCGCCGTCAACGACCACTTCGCCGAGTCCCCGCGCCACGCCGACCGCAACGTGGCGGTGCTCGACGAGGAGTTTCCGGACAAGGTGGCCTGGCGCTACGATAGCCGGGCGTTGCGGACCTGGGGGGAACCGCTTTGAAAGCGGTTCCCCCCAGACCCCCCTCCCAACGCCTGCTCCGCGAGCATCGCCGAGCGTAGCCCATTCCCCCGTCGGGGGGGGCCGGGGGGAATCATTCCCCCCGGTCCGGGGCGGCGCCCCGGTTATTCTCTTCCCAACAGAGCCATGGCCGCGTCCACGGTCGCGTTTTCGTGCACGATGGCCGTCACGGCCTGGAGCAGTTTGGCCGGGTCCGGGTCCTGGAAGATGTTGCGGCCGACCGAAAGGCCTGTGCCGCCGGCCATGAGGCTGTCCGCGATCATGGTCAGAAATTCCCGGGTGGAGTCGGTCTTGGGGCCGCCGGCGATGACCACGGGCACGCAGCAGCCGGCCACGACCCTGGCGAAGGTGTCCGGGTCGCCGGTGTAGGGGACCTTGACCATGTCCGCGCCGAGCTCGTTGCCCACCCGGGCGCAGTGGGCGACCACGTCGGCGTCGAACTCGTTACGCACCTTGGGCCCCCGGGCGTAGACCATGGCCAGGACGGGCACGCTCCACGAGGCCGCCGCCTCGGTCACCATCCCCATGTCGTCGAGCATCCGCGCCTCGGTCTCGTCGCCGAGGTTGACGTGCACGGACACGGCGTCGGCCCCGAGCCGGATGGCCTCCTCCACGGTGCAGACCAGGGTCTTGGCGTTGGGGTAGGGCGACAGGTTGGTCGAGGCCGACAGGTGGATGATGAGGCCCACGTCGCGGCCCCGGGCCCGGTGGCCGCACCGGACCACGCCCTTGTGCATGAGCACGGCGTTGGCCCCGCCGGCCACGATGTTGGTCACGGTCTCGCGCATGTCGGCGATGCCCTCGATGGGGCCGACGGACACGCCATGGTCCAGCGGCACGATGATGGTGCGGCCGGTGTCGCGGTTGAGGATGCGTTCGAGGCGGATGGATTTGCCGATGGTCATGGTGGTCCTCCTTGCGGGTTGGCGCGAAGGAGCCCGGGACCCCGGCCGGCTCATGAAAAAGGGCCGCCGGGCGTTACGCCCGCGGCCCTTGGCGGCGGTGTTGTTCCGAAGCGGCCTCTCAGGCCGCGCCATCCGCCAGGCCGCGAGCGCGAAGGCCGTAATAATAATACGAGCCGGAAAAAAGGATGCGCGTGGCGGTCGTGCGGCATTGCATGGCGACACGCTAGCCCAGGCCGGCCGAGCCCGTCAAGGGCCGTGGACGGCCCGGCCGGAAAACATTGGCTGGCAATTTTGCCCAACCTGCCAGGTTCGTATTGTTCGCATCGGATTTTCGTGTATTGTGATGGAGAATTCTGTGGAAGAAGCAGCCGCCCAACCGGAAGTACGCACATGGCCAACGCCTTGGGAAACATGAATACGATCAGCCTGATTATCGTCGATGATCACGAAATCGTTCGGGAAGGCACGCGGTATTTCCTGAGCGGCGTGCCGTACGTGAGGGTGGTCGGCATGGCCGCCACTCCGGGCGAGGCCCTCCAGCTGGTGGCGCGCTACTACCCGGACGTGGCCCTGGTGGACCTGGGGCTGCCGTCGCTCGAGATCGGCCGGGGCCTGATCGAGGACATCAAGGCCCACCATCCCCGGGTCAAGATCGTGGCCTTCACGGCCCACGAGGAGGCCTTCGCCATCCACAGCTCCCTGTCGGCCGGGGCCGACGGCTACATCCTCAAGTCCGCCTCCACCGACGAGCTGGCCACCGCCATCATGGCCGTGGCCACGGGCAAGAAGTACCTGAGTCCGGACGTCTCGGCCAATGTCGTGGACGGGTTCGTCAATCCAGACGGCGCCGCCAACCACGCCAAGCCGAATCTGTCGCGCCGGGAGCGGGAGGTCTTGCGCTTTGTCATGGAGAGCAAGGGGAACAAGGAGATCGGCGAAATACTGTTCATCAGCCACAGGACCGTGGAAAAGCACAAGGCCAGCCTCAAGAAGAAACTGTTGTGCGAGACCGATGTGGAGCTGGCGATCTATTGCATGAAAAACGACATCCTGTGATTGCCAGGATCGTAGCTTTCTTCCCGCCGCCTTTCCGCACCCTAAACGGGTTGCCGCCTTCCTCCTTTGCGCCAGACCGCGCCGCCGGCCGGCCGTAACGCCTCGCCAGGCGCGGCCTGGCCGACGCAACCTCGCCACCCCACGGCCTCGCCCGCAACGGCGCGTCGTAGCTGGGTTTTTCTTCCGGGCCGAGACAGCGGCGCCCGCATGGGCGATGCACCCATTCCAAATGGGGGGACGCCCCCATTCCGCTTCGGCGCAAACCCCAGCAAACACGGATGAGGGGAAGAGGACGAACCAACGGACACGGGCGGCGCGGAAGAGACGTGCCGGGAGAGACATGCAGCAGCGTGGCGGTGAAGCGGTCTGTCGTGGCAAATTCCCGGCTGCCGCACTGCGTCGGCCATCAGGGAAGCACCAGCGATCCCACGGCGCGCAACATGTCGGCAGGCTGTCCGTTGGATTTTCCAAGCGCAACGAACGCACCGGCAACAAAAGGGCAAACGCATGATGCACATGGGGCCGACGCCGCTCTCCAAAGAACCGGACGTCGGTCCGGCCGCCCTCCGGGCCGGCCGGACCGACGTCCTGGACCTCGAGACGGTCCTGCGCGTTTCCTGGCTGCCGCTGCTCCTGGGGGCGGCGGTGTTGGCCCTGGCCTACCACCAGGTGGTGGCCGGCATGGTCCACGACTGGTACACCGACGACAACGCCTCCCACGGATTCCTGATCCCGATCATCGCCGGCTACATCGTCTGGAACCGCCGCCAGGAACTGGCCGCCACGCCCGTGGGGTCGAGCCCGGCCGGGTTCGTCCTGGCCGTGGCCGCGGCCGGCATGCTGGTGGCCGGCTGGCTGGCATCGGAACTCTTCTCCATGCGGCTGTCCCTGGTGGCGGCCCTTGGCGGGTGCATCCTGTTCTGGCTGGGCCGGACGGTCTTCGCCCGCCTGCTGACCCCGCTGCTCTTCCTGGTCTTCATGATCCCGATTCCGGCCATCGTCTACGACGCCGCCGCCTTTCCGCTCAAGCTCTTCGTCAGCTGGTTCTCCGTGGGCGTGCTCAAGGGCATGGGACTGATGGTGGTGCGGGAAGGCAACGTCATCATGTTTCCCAACATCGTGCTGGAGGTGGTCGACGCCTGCAGCGGCCTGCGGTCCCTGACCTCGCTTCTGGCCCTGGCCACGTCCTACGCCCTGGTGTTCGTCAGCGCCCCGTGGCAGCGCCTGGTCCTGATCGCGGCCGCCATCCCCATCGCGGTCGCGGCCAATGTCCTGCGGGTGGTGGGCACGGGCCTTCTGGCCCGCCACTTCGGGGCCGCCGCCGCCGAGGGGTTTTTCCACGAATTCGCCGGTCTGGCCACGTTCGCCCTGGCCCTGGCCATCCTGGCCGGCCTGCACCAGGTCCTCCGGAGGTTGCGGTGAAAACGCCCTGGATACGCTACGTCGCCGTCTACTGTCTGTTCCTGGCCACGGCCGGCTACATGGCGCTGCACCGGGAGAAGGCCGAGGTCCTGGCCCGCCCGCTGTCGGAGTTTCCGGCCCAGGTGGGGGGCTGGCGGGCCGTCCACCAGGACCAGTTCAGCCAGGCCCTGCTTTCGGTCCTGCGGCCGAGCGACTACCTGTCCAGGCGCTATCTCGGACCGGCCGGCAAGACCGTCAACCTCTACATCGGCTACCACGACGGCGCCCAGGGGTCGGGGCCGATCCACTCCCCGAAAAACTGCCTGCCCGGCAACGGCTGGTTCGAGGTCGCCACCCGGCCCGTGGAACTGGAGATCAACGGGGAAAGGGTCCGGCTGACCCAGGCCCTCTACCGCCAGGGCGACCGGCAGGAGCTGTTCGTGTACTGGTTCATGGTCCGCGGGCAGATCCTTTCCTCGGAAATCGGGCTCAAGGTCGCGGAAATCCTCAATTCCGTGCGCCACGGGCAGCGGGGCGCGAGCTTTGTCCGCTTGAACCTCGGCGCAGAGGACAATCCGGCCGAGGCCGCCTCCACCGCCGAATCCTTTATCAAGCAAGCCTATCCGCTGATCCATTCCTTTCTTGCGTCCTAACCGGGAAGGCCTTGCCATGCACACCATCCTCGTCGCCTCCTCGGTCACCCTGGGCCTGGCCCTTTGCGTCATGCTCCTGTTTCGCAGCCAGTTCGCCGCCAGCGACGGTCTGCTGTTGCTCGGCCTGCTCGGGCTGTGCGCCGTCGAACTGCTCAATGTCCGGGCCCTGGACGCGGCCGGCGACATCCTGGCCCTGGAGCGGTGGGGCCTGGCCGTGCAGGGCGCGGCCTTCTGGTCCCTGGCCGGCTTCAGCCTGCTCTACGCCCGGCTGCCGCAGCCGCGTTTCGTCTCCCGGACGCAGTTCGCCCTGCTCGCGGCCGGCGCGGCCCTGCCGCTTCTCCCGCTGGTCCTGCCGGCCCAGGCCCTGTTTTTCGCCCCGACCCGCCAGGCCGCCTGGATCGTGCCCCTGACGCGGCTGGGGTTCTACCACCAGCTCGGCCTGCTTCTGGCCATCCTTTTTTGCCTGTACAACCTGGAAGGGACCCTGACCAGCGCCACCCACGTCAAGCGGTGGCGCATCAAGTTTTTCGTGCTCGGGCTCATGGCCATGCTGGCCTCCCAGCTTCTGGTCCTGAGCGAAGTCCTGCTCTACAGCGAGCTGGACCTGGCCCTGAGTCCGACGCGGCAGATCGGCTTTTTGCTCGGCGTCCTGCTCATGGGCTACTCCCTGGCCACCCGGGGAGGGGAGGAGCGGATCGTCTTCTCGCGGCGCCTGGCCTACAAGTCCCTGGTCCTTTTTGCCGTGGGCGTCTACTTCGTGAGCATCGGCCTGGCCGGCCAGGCCATGCGCCAGTTCGAGGGCCTCAACAAGTCCACGGTCGTCATGTCCCTGTCGCTCCTTGGCGGGGTCGGCGTCCTGACGCTGTTCCTGTCCGAATCCGTCCGCCGCAAGGTCAAGACGGACCTGTGCAAGTACTTCTACAAGGACAAATACGACTACCGGCTGCAGTGGCTGGACTTCATCCGCCGCCTGGCCGACGTCGGCGACCAGAAGGGGCTCTACCAGGCCGTGCTGCTCGGGTTCTGCGAGAACCTGGGCATGGGCCAGGCGGCCCTGTATCTGCGCAATCCCCGCACCGCGAACTTCGATCCCGTCCACACCTGGGAGATGGGCGGGGCCGACGCCTCCCTGCCGCCGGACCATCCCCTGTGCCGGCCGCCGGCCGGCACGGGCTCGGTCAGGGACCTGCGCCGGCTTCCCCCGCTGCCGTTGACGCCGCCGGCCAGTTTCGCGGTTCCGCTCATGCGCGGCCAGACCGTCGAGGGATTGATCCTCCTCGGCCACCCCTTCAATTCCCGGGAAACCTACGACGAGGAGGACTTCGAGCTCATGGAGGCCCTGGCCCACCAGTCGGCCGCGGCCATCCTGCTCATGCGCCTGGCCGAGGAACTGTCCGCCGCCAGGGAGATGGAGGCCATGGGCAAGGTCTCGGCCTTCGTGCTCCACGACCTGAAAAACCTGGTCCACACCCTGTCGCTCATCGTGGAAAACGCGAAGAACTACATCCAGATGCCCGAGTTCCAGCAGGACATGCTCGAGGCCCTCGACAACTCCATGTCCAAGATGATGGGGCTTATTCACCGGCTGCGCGGCGTGCCGAGCAGCGAGTCCCTGCGCTACGAGGCCACGGACCTGCTGGAGCTGGCCCGGGAATCCTCGCGGTCCGTGCCCGAAGGCGTCTTGCAGGTGCGCGGGGCTTCGGTTCCCGCCACCGTGGACCGCACGGAAATGTCCAAGGTGCTGGTCAACCTGTTTCGCAACGCCATGGAGGCCAGCCAGGGCAGGTCTCCGGTGGAGGTGGAGGTCGGGAGCCAGGGCCAGCCCTACGTGCGGGTCAGCGACGCCGGGTGCGGCATGGACGAGGAGTTCATCCGCACCCGGCTCTTCGTTCCTTTCGCCACCACCAAGGACCAGGGGCTCGGCATGGGGATCGGCCTGTACCAGAGCAAACAGATCGTCGAGGCCCACGGAGGCCGGCTCATGGTGGAAAGCCAGCCCGGCCGGGGATCGACCTTCACGGTCCTTTTGCCCAACGCCCAACCCTCTTAACCACCAGGGCGCGTCCCATGACCGATCTGCTTATCGTCGACGACAATGGCGACATCCGGCGGCAGCTCAAATGGGGGCTGTCCAAGGCCCCGTACACCCTGCACTTCGCCACCGACGCCGAGGAGGCCCTGAAGGTGTTTCAGGAGGTCAGGCCCGGGGTGGTCACCCTGGACCTCGGCCTGCCGCCCCGGCCCGAGGACGCCTCCCAGGGCCTGGCCTGCCTGGAGCGGATGATGGCCACCCGGCCTGCGACCAAGGTCATCGTCATCACGGGATTCGACGGCCAGGACAACGCCCGCCGGGCCATCGAACTCGGCGCGTACGACTTTTTCCGAAAACCTCTGGATCTCGGCGAGCTCAAGGTCATGATCAACAGAGCCTTCCATCTTCTTGAGATCGAACGCGCCGCCCCGGAAGGGGCCTCCGGCGGATCGGCCGCGCCCAGGCTGCGGCACGGCTTTGTCGGCGACTGCCAGGCCATGCGCGAGGTCTACGCCATGATCGACAAGGTGGCCGCCTCAGACGCGCCCGTGCTCGTGCACGGCGAGTCCGGCACGGGCAAGGAGCTCGTGGCCATGGCCATCCACCAGGCCAGCCCGCGCCGGCAGCAGCCGCTCGTTTCCATCAACTGCGGCGCGATTCCGGAAAACCTCCTGGAATCGGAGTTCTTCGGCCACGAGCGCGGGGCCTTCACCGGGGCCACCAGCACGGTCAAGGGCAAGGTCGAGTATGCGGAAAACGGGACGCTTTTCCTGGACGAGATCGGGGAGCTGCCCGTCAACCTCCAGGTGAAGCTCTTGCGGTTCCTCCAGGACATGCGCTTCCAGCGCGTGGGCGGCCGCAAGACCATCGAGGTCAACGTCCGGGTCCTGGCGGCCACCAACGTGAACATCCAGGAGGCCATGCGCCTGGGCCAGTTCCGCGAGGACCTCTACTACCGCATAGGGGTCGTGGCCATCCACCTGCCGCCGCTTCGGGAGCGGGGCGAGGACGTGGCGCTTCTGGCCCACCACTTCCTGGAGATCCACGGCCGGCAGCTGCCGAAAAAGATCCAGGGCTACACGCCCGAGGCCATGGAGGCCATCCGCGGCTACGCCTGGCCCGGCAATGTCCGGGAACTGGAGAACAAGGTCCGCCGGGCGGTCATCCTGGCCGACGGGCCGCGCATCACGCCGGCCTCCCTGGGACTCGACGGCGCGGCCCCCGCGCCCGGCGCGGCCCCTGCGGACAAGACCCTGCGCGAGGCCAGGACCCAGCTCGAGCGGCAGATGATGCTCCAGGCCCTGCGGCGTTTCGAGGGCAACATCGTCAAGGCCTCGGAAGCCTTGGGCGTGAGCCGGCCGACGTTTTACGATCTGTTGCGCAAGCACGAGATCGACCCCAAGGCCGTCTGCGCCGGCTAGGGTGGCGTCCTTTGAAGCCTAAATTATTCAGAACCGTTATCCGCCTGCGTCGGATGCGCGCATGTCGCGGACACGGCAGGGACGCGGCCGGCGGTGGCAGGGGCGAAGGTGGGGAGGACCCGCAGGGGAAATGGGGCGCACCCCCCATACCGGCTGCGGCACGGGGCCAGTAAACGGAAAACCTGGGGAATCTTTCAAAACCGGAAGCCGATGCCGCGACAGGCCGTCGCGCGGCGCGGGCCGCTGGGGGAGTGTGGGTGATGCAGCCTGTGACCGAGGAAACGAAACGATCGATGCCGCGTTTTTCCCTGGGAATGATCCTTGTGGCGGCGCTGGTCCTGGCCACGGCCTCGTGCCGGGAACAGTCGCGGACCGACGCCATGGCCGAGGGTGCCAGGCTGAGCAGCGAAGGCAACGCCAAGGGCGCGGCCGTGATCTACAAGACCCTCCTGGAGCGCGACCCCAAGGACAACCAGGCCCGCATGGAACTGGCCAAGGCCTATTTCGACATCGGCAAGGCCGACCAGGCCGGTCGCGAGATCGAGCAGCTGGCCGCCCTGGCCGAGCCGCCGGCCGGCCTCCACCTGCTGCGCGGCAAGGTCCTGGTGGCCCAGGGCAAGACCGACGAGGCCCTCAAGGCCCTGGCGGACCACCTGGCCAAGGATCCCGACTCCGCCGAGGCCTGGGAATACGTGGGCCACGCCCATGTCCGGGCCAGGGACCTGGCCGAGGCCGCCGAGGCCTACGAACACTCCCTGTCCGCCGATCCGGGCCGGACCCGGGTCTGGGTGGAGCTCGTGGCCACGCGCATCGCCCAGAAGCAGCTTCCCGAGGCCCTGGCCCAGGTGGAGGCGCTCCTGGCCACCCATCCGGACGACCCAGCCGGGCTTCACCTGCTGGCCCAGATCCAGACCATGAACAACGACATGGCCGCCGCCCAGGCCACCTTTGCCAAGATCAGCGCCAAGCATCCCGGCGACATCAAGGCCCGGTACAACGAGGCCTTCATCCTCCTGGCCACCAAGGGCCTTTCCGACAAGGTCGAAAAGGCCAGCCAGGCCATGGTCCGGGACTTTCCCGAACAGCCGGAAGGCTACAAGCTCCTCGGCCTCGTGGGACTGGCGCAAAACAACGCGGCCCAGGCCGTCGAGAACCTCGAGCGGGCCCTGCGCCTGCGCCCGGAGCCGGAGACGCGGTTTTTCCTGGCCCAGGCCTACGAGCGCAACGGCAACCTGGAGATGGCGGTCAGCGAACTGCGCAAGGTCCTGGAGAACCACCCGCGCCACGCCCGGGCCAGGCAGATGCTGGCCAGCCTCAACCTGCGTACGAACAGGACCGACGAGGCCATCGCCGAGTTGGAAAAGCTCTTGCAGTACGATCCCGACAACTACGAAAGCATGCTCACCCTGGGCGACATCTTTCTGTCCCGCAAGGATTACGCCAAGAGCCTGACGTCATACCAGTCCATTCCCGACGACGTGCCCCAGGCCGCGGCCGCCCACCTCAAGAAGGCGATCGTGCTCGGCGCCTCGGGCAAGCCGGACCAGGCCGAGGCGGAAATGCGGACCACCATGCGCCTGTCGCCGGCCTTTCTCGAAGCCCGCCTGGCCCTGGTCGCCCTGCTCAAGCAGCAGCAGCGCCTCGACGAGGCCGCGGCGGTCCTCGAGGCGCCGGGACTGCGCCAGACCGACGCGGCCCAGGCCATGACGGTCCGAGGCGCCCTGTTTTTTCAGCAGGGGCGCGAGGACGAGGCCGTGGCCCTGCTCGAAAAGGCCAAGGCCATGAGTCCTGCGCTGGCGCCGGCCTATTACACCCTGGCCAAGATTTACGCCCAGAAAATGGAACCCGAAAAGGCCATGGACCAGTACCGGCAACTCCTGGTCCAGCAGCCCCAGTCCGCGGCCCCACGCCCTGGCGGACCGTGGCCACGGCCGACAGC
>CAZIJE010000011.1:0-36476 GCA_964539435.1 uncultured Desulfovibrio sp. | reverse complement strand
GGCTGGCGCGACCTGTTGAATGATGGCGCCATGCTGTTCGCGCTGGCGGCGGCCTCCAAGCAGCTCGAGACGTATCTGCGCCTGGCCGACTTTCTCGCCCGCAGGGACCAGGCCGCCGCAGCCGCGGAGGTTCTGGGCCAGTGCCTGCGGGAACACCAGAACGCCCTGCCGGCGCTGCTCGCCCTGTCGCGGGTCCAGCTGGCCGCCGGCGACGAGGCCAAGAGCCTGGCCGCCCTCGGAGACGTGGAGGCCATCGATCCCAAGGCGGCCGTATCCGAGCGGATCCGCCGGCAGGTGGCACTCAAGCAGTGGGATCAGGCCGAGGCCGAGGCGGGCCGGCTGATCGAACTGAATGCCGGTTCGGCCGGCGGCCAGATGGTCCTGGCCTCGATCAAGACGCAGCGGGGCGACCTGCCGGGAGCCGAGCGGGTCCTGCGCCAGGCCCTGGCGGCGGAGCCGTCTGCCCTGCGCGTCCGGCTGGAGCTGGCCGGCCTTCTGATGCAGGCCGGCAAGGCCGAGGAGGCGGGCAGGCTCTACGAGGAGGCCATCGCCAAGTCCGCGAATCCGGCCGAGGCCTACGCCGCCCGGGGCCTGGCCTGGCAGACGGCCGGAAAGCACGAGGCCGCGATCAAGGATTACGAGGCCGCGCTCAAGCTGCAGGCCAACATGCCCATGGTCCTCAACAACCTGTCCATGCTCTACGCCGACCGGCCGGCCCAGGCCGGCAAGGGCCTGCAGTACGCCCTGGCCGCCAATGCCCTGGCCGAAAACAACCCCTTCGTGCTCGACACCCTGGGGTACGCCTTGCTCAAAAACGGGCGTCACAAGGACGCCAAGGCCGTGCTGCAACGGGCCGCCATTCTTGCGCCGCAAAACAGGGAGATCGCCCAGCATCTGGAAATGGCGGATTCCACCAAGAAATAGGCTAACGCGCCAACAGGGATTCCGGGGGAGGGAGCCATGATGACGTCAAGCTGCTTGAGGGAGCCGGAGTACGAATCCTTTTCACGGTGGTTCGGATCCTACCTGGTCTTCGCCGTCATAGCGACCACCGGTGGGGTGATGGCCGAATACCTCGTCGAGAAGGGCATCGGCGGACCGCTTCGCTATGACCGCATGGGGAGCTACATTGTCACCATTTCCCTGCCCTACATCCTCGTCAACCTCATCTACTCGCTGGCCCAGCTCAAAATGAACCTGACCAACATTCTGCTCAAGGTGACGGTTTCCTGCGGTCTGTCCCTGACGCTCATCGGCCTGGCCAGCGACGTCAGGCCGCTATTCCGGCAGGACCTGGACGTGGTGTTGTATTCCCTGGCCGTTTTCACCTGCATCATGCTGGCCCGGGACATTGCGCGAAACATCCCCCTGGCCCTGCCGGGCCTGGTCAGCCGGGTGCTGGTGGTCGGCAACGACGGCTTCATGAAGGAGATGGAGGGGCTGATCGGGACGGCCGGCCACCGTTTCCGGCTGGCCGGGACCTATCCGTTTCCCGGGCCGCGCCAGGAGAGCCCGACCCGCCAGATGGAGGACATCTTCGAGACGGCCAAGACCCTGCGGGCCGACAAGGTAGTCATCTCCCTGGCCGAGCGGCGCGGGGTCTTTCCCCTGCAGGAGATGCTCAACTGCAAGCTGAGCGGCATCGAGGTCCTGGACGCGCCCGGGATCTACGAACGGATCACGGGCCGGCTGCTGCTGGAGAACATCAACCCCAGCTGGTTCATCTTCTGCAGCGGATTTCGGATCACCATGGCGCTGCGGGCCGTCAAGCGGCTGGTGGACATCGGCTGCGCCGTCTTCGGACTGCTCCTGTGCCTGCCGTTCGCCCCCCTGGTCATGCTGGCCATCCGGCTGGATTCGCCCGGCCCGATCTTTTTCCGCCAGGAGCGGGTGGGGCAGGGGGACCGGCCCTTTGTCCTCTACAAGCTGCGCACCATGCGCCAGGACGCGGAGCAGGGCACGGGCGCGGTCTGGGCGGTGAAGGCCGATCCCCGGGTGACCCGGCTCGGCCGGTTCTTGCGCAAGACCCGCGTGGACGAGATCCCCCAGCTCATCAATGTGCTGCGGGGCGAAATGAGCCTGGTCGGCCCCCGGCCGGAACGTCCGGAATTCGTGCAAAAGCTCAAGGAGATCATCCCCTATTATTCGGAGCGGCATTTCGTGAAGCCCGGGGTCACGGGCTGGGCGCAGGTCCGCTACCCCTACGGCGCGTCCGTGGAGGACGCCCTGGAAAAGCTGCGCTACGATCTCTACTACATCAAAAACATCTCCATGTTCTTTGATTTGCGGATCATTTTCCGGACAATAGGCGTGGTGCTGCTGCGCAAGGGCGCCCGGTGACGGCCGCCTGTGCAACAGCCCGGCGCGGCCCCGCCAGGGACCGGCGCCGCGCCGGCGCCGGTTCATTAAGTGAAAAGGGCCGGTTCAAACTCCTTAACAGGAAGGCCGCCGCAAGGCCCGTCCCGTCCGGGCTCCCGCCCGTCACCGGCGCAGGCCTTCCTCCCCAGTTGGGCGCGTCGGCCGCTTGCGGCCCGCCTCCGGGGATCCGCAACCGCTGGCATGGTTCGTGCTTTTCCCTGCCCGGTTGCATCCCTCCAGGCCCGCAAGGGAGCCGTCCGGTCTGTGGAAATCGGGCAGCCCCTGTGCTGTGGAAGCCTATGGTGCAGTCCTTCAGCCTTCACGGAGAAAGCGATGCTTAAAACCATGTTGTTTCTCGCCCTCGCCGCCCTCATGCCGTTTTCGGTCCAGGCCAAGGAATACACCTTTGCCACGGGCGACAAGATCCACATCGGCGTGGCCGAAGAACCCGACTACTCGGCCGACGTCCTGGTCCGTCCGGACGGCAAGGTGGCCGTGCCGGGCGGCGGGGATGTCCAGGCCGTGGGCCTGACCGCGGCCGAACTGCAGGCCGCGGTCACGGAAAAACTCAAGGAATACATCCGCCGTCCCGTGGTGACCGTCACCCTGCTCGGCGGGGCCAACAGCAAGGTCTTTGTCATGGGCGGCGGGGTCAAGCCCACCTTGGTCGACATCTCCAGGCACGCCACCCTGCTCAACGTCCTGACCAGCCTCGGCGACACCAGCGGCGCGGACCTGCGCAACGCCACCGTGGTGCGCGAGGGCAAGGAGATCAAAAAGGACTTCCACGACCTGCTCGTGGGCAGCGACGTTTCCCAGGACATTCCGTTGCTCGCCGGCGACACCATCCTCTTGCCTCCCACCGCCTCCAACCGGGGCGTCTACGTGGTCGGCGCGGTCAACGCGCCCAAGCTCGTGGTCTACCGCGAAGGCATGACCCTGCTCGAAGCCATCCTCGACGCCGGCGGCTTCTCCAAGTTCGCCAGCCCCAACGACACCCGGATCGTGCGCCGGCTGGAAGGCCAGGAGCAGGTCATCAAGGTCAAGGCCAAGAAGCTGATCCGCGACGGCGACCTGCAGCAGAACGTGGTCCTGCAGGGCGGCGACCTCATCATCGTGGAAGAGAGCCTGTTCTAGGGCCCCGGGGAGGTTGCCATGTCCGCGCTGCTCAAAGAGTACCACCGGTACAAGAAACTGATCTACCTCAACAAGGAGCTCTTCCTGATCGTGGCCCTTCTGGTCATGACGGGCTCCATTGTGGTCAGTTATCTGGCTCCCAAGAAGTACGAGGCCAAATCCACGATTTTTATCGAACAAAACGTCATCACGGACCTGGTCAAGGGCATCGCCATCTCGCCGTCCATGCAGGTCAAGATCCAGAACCTGGCCGTCAGCCTGACCAGCCGCAACCTGCTGCTCCAGATCATCAAGCAGTTGGACAAGGACATCCTGCTGCGAAACGCCTACGACCAGGAAGCCTACATCAAGGACCTGCAACGCCGCGTCATGGTCAACCTCAACGAGAGGCAGGGGGTCATCGTCCTGTCCTTCTCCGACCCTGATCCGCGTTTCGCCCGGGATTTCGTCAACACCATGGCCCGGGTCTACATCGAGCGCAACACCTCGACCAAGCGCGAGGAGTCCACGGAAGCCACCAAGTTCCTGGCCGAACAGATCGATGCCTTCAAGAAGCGGCTGGACGCGGCCGACGAGGCCATAAACGCCTTCAAGAGCGAAAAAGGCCTGATTTTAAGCAGCGACCCCACGTTTCTGCGCGGCGAGATCAAGGCCGCCGAGCAGAAGCTCGAGGAACTGGCCATCCGCCGGTCCCAGCTGGAGGCCCAGCGCGAGGTGAAGGGCCCGACCCGGGCCAAGGCCGCCTCCGGCCCGGTCGGCAATCCGCGGGAAGCCGAGCTCAAGCGGCTGCTGGCCGTGTACACGGAGAAAAATCCCAAGGTCATCAGGGCCCGGGCCGCCCTCCAGGCCTCGCGGTCCGGCCGGAGCGGGGGAGGGGGGGGCGCACCGGGCGAGGGCGTCTCCGAGTCAACCAAAAACGCCCAGATCCTCCAGCTCCAGCTCGATTCCCTCAAGGCCATGGAGGACCACCAGAAAAAGCTCATCGAGGACAGCAAAAATCAGTTGCGGGAGCTGCCCCATGTCCGGGCGGCCCTGGCCGACCTGACGGCCAAGAAGGACCAGGAAGCCATCATTTACGGCCAGCTGGTCAACCGCTACGGCCAGTCCGAGATTTCCAAGGAGATGGAGCTCAAGGACAAGTCCATCATCTTCCGGATCGTGGACCCGGCCGTCATTCCCGCCGTCCCGGTCAGCCCCAACCGGCCGGGCATCATCCTGATCGGCATTGCCCTCGGGATCTGCGCCGGCGCCGCGGCCACCTACCTGGTGGACCGGTTCAACCATTCGGTCCGGTCCCTGCAGGATCTCAAGACCCTGGGCCTTCCGGTCTTCGCGGTGATCCCCAGGATCTCGAGCAAAAAGGAGGCCCGGCGGCAGGCCCGGCGCGACCATCTGGTGCTGGCCCTGGCCGGCGGCTATTTCGCCCTCATTCTCGGGGTGCTGGCCCTCGAGGCCTTGCGGGCCAAGGGCATCGGCGCGGGCTGGCTGCAAAAAATCGCCCAGTCGATCCTCTAGGGCGCGTCTGCCCGGCGGCGCTAGCGGCGTCGCCATACACCGGGGACGTCCCGGCCAACGGGCCGGGAGCGGTCACTAACCGATGCGGCCGGCAACGAGCGGGCCTTGCGAGGTGGACCAGGTCATGAGCAGAATCGAGGAAGCCCTGGGCAAGGCGGCCCAACGGCATGCCGGCATGCCCCGGCCCGAGGCCCGTCTCTTTTTCCGGCAGGAAGCCACCCTGCCGCCTCCCCCCCATCCCCTGGACCCGGACCGCCTGTCCGAGGAAAAGCTGGTCGTGCTCAAGGCCCCGGCCTCGCCCGAGGCCGAGGAGTTCCGCAAGCTCAAGGAGTCCCTGGTCAAGTCCATCCGCAGCCCCGAGGCCTTCAACAACGTCGTCCTGGTCACCAGCGCCAACCACGGGGAGGGGAAATCCCTGCTCACCGTCAACCTGGCCATCAGCCTGGCCCAGGAATACGACCACACGGTGCTCATCGTGGACGCGGACCTGCGGGCTCCGGCCTGCCACCGCTACCTGGACGTGACGCCGCAAAGGGGCCTGGCCGACTGCCTCCTGGACGGCGGCGACGTGGGCCAAGCCCTGGTCAACACCGGCATCGGCAAGCTGGTGCTCCTGCCGGCGGGACGGACGGTGAAAAATCCCCTGGAGCTCCTGTCGTCCAACTCCATGCGGCGGCTGATCGGGGAGATCAAGGACCGCTACCGCGACCGGATCATCCTGATCGACACGCCGCCGGTGCTCCTTTTCGCCGAGACGCGTACCCTGGCCGACGTGGCCGACGGGGCCGTGCTGGTGGTCCGCGAAGGCAAGACTTCCCTTGAGGATATCGAGGAGAGCCTGGCGCTGCTCAACAACAAGGTCCTTGGCCTGGTCTACAACGCCACGGACTATGTCAAGCCGTGCAGCGGCTACTACAGCAACGTCCAGGCCGCGGCCAAGGGCTGAGCGCAAGGGGAGCCGACTTGTACGAAGCCTTTTTCAACTTCCGGCGAAAGCCCTTCGAACTGTTGCCCAATCCGGAATTCCTCTATCCCAGCCGGTCCCACCGGAAGGTCCTGGCCTACCTGGATTACGGCATCCGGGAGCACTCGGGATTCATCCTGCTGACCGGCGAGGTCGGCACCGGCAAGACCACACTCATCCGGCAGCTGATCCAGAAGCACCTGCGCGACGTCCTCCTGGCCCGGGTCTTCCACACCAAGGTGGACTCCCTCCACCTGCTGGCCATGGTCAACGCGGACCTGGGGCTCGAGACCGTGGACAAGGACAAGCCCACGCTCCTGCGCGAGCTCCAGGACTTCCTCATCGCCCAGTACGCCAAGGGGCGGCCGGTGGTGCTGATCATCGACGAGGCCCAGAACCTGTCCGCCGAGGTGCTGGAAGAGGTCCGGATGCTCTCCAACCTGGAGACGGAAAACAACAAGCTGCTGCACATCATTCTGGTCGGCCAGCCCGAGCTGCGCCGGGTCCTGGCCTCGCCCGAGCTGCTGCAGTTCCGCCAGCGCATCCAGATCGTGTGCAACATCGAGCCGCTGACCGTGGACGAGGTGGAGCCCTACATCCGCTTCCGCCTGGAGGCGGCCGGCAACCGGGACGCCCTGGACATGGCGCCCGAATGCTTTCCCCTCATCCACGGCTACAGCCGGGGCATTCCGAGGCTCATCAACATCCTGTGCGACTACATCCTTCTCGACGCCTTCGCCAACGAGACCCGCGCCGTCGCCCCGGCGGCCATCCAGGAAATCGCCCAGGACCTGAGCTTCAACGCCCAGTACTGGGAGAGCACGCCGGCCGACCTGTCCGAGGCCCAGGCCAAGACGGCGCGCCGGGACAACGGCCGGCCGGCCCGCAGCAAGCTCCACGGCGTGCTGCTCAATTTCAACACCCGGCTGCAGAACCTGGAGACCGCAGCCGCGACCCGGGGTCAGGACGCCAGCGCCGAACTGCGCCAGATGTTTCACGTCCTCAGCCAGCGCATGGACGACTTCGGCCAGGCCCTGGAGGCCCTCGGCGACCTGGTGCGGACCGCGCCCCCGCCATCTCCGGCGTCCCTGCCGTCCCACGCGGCCTATGCCGCCCTGGCGGAACCACGGGAGGCGACGGAAGAGGCCGAGGAGGCCGGGCCGGCCGACGCAACCGACGCGTTGCCGGCCCCGCCGTCCGCTCCGAAGCAGGAATCCTGGCTGAAACGGCTTTTGTTCGGCCTGTGTTGCGTGTAGTGTGCGGCCGTCGTCCCGGGTGCGATCTTCATGCATTTCAGGCCACACGAACCAAACCGTACGGAAAGGCCCTCATGCGACAGTGCTCAAGCCACCTCATCCAGGTCCTCGTCCTTTCCCTTGTCCTTTTCCTTGCCCCTGCCGCGCCGTGCCAGGCCGATTTCCAGTACCGGGCCTCGGTCTCGGCGAGCCAGGAATACAACGACAACGTCAATGAATCCGCCGACCCCAAGGGCGATTGCATCACGGTCATGAGCGCCTCGGTCCTGGCCGGCTACGTGGGCAGTCGTCTCGACGCGGCCGTGGACTACCACGGGAAGCTGCGCATCTACGACACGGGCCAGCGCCAGGACGAGCTCATCAACGACCTCGAAGCCAAGGCCACCCTGCAGCTTGTCAAGGATTTCCTGGTCCTGGACGTGGCCGACAGCAACCACATGGTCTACTACAACGCCACCCGGGGCGAGACCGAGCCGGCCGACTCCACCGCCCATCAGGTCAACCAGAACATCCTGACCGGCGGACTGACCGTCACGCCCCGGATCACCGACAGGACCCAGCTCACGATGGGCTACCGCGCCACCGGCGCGCTTTACGACAGCAACGAGGCGATCAACAAACACACCCAGACCGGGTTCGTGGATGTCCTGCACGCCCTGACGGAGAAACTGGAGATCGGGGCCGACCTGCAGTACCAGCGCCAGACCACCGACCAGGGCGACCTGTCCCGGTACAGGGCCTCGGCCGTGGGCCGCTACACCTACGGCGACGGCTGCTACCTCTTCGCCCGGGTGGGCGCGGTGCAGTCGGTCTACGATGTCGGGTCCAGCAGCCTCATGCCCCTGGCCTCGGCCGGCCTGACCCACACCCTGGGCCGGACCGTGTTCCAGCTGTCGGCCCAGGCCGACTATATGGACAACCCGTCCTCGGTCTACAACTCCTTCCGCACCCTCTATTCCGTCACCGTCACCCGGACCTTCGAGCGCGGCGCGGTCTCGGGCTATGTCGGCTATTCCGACTATTCCGGCCAGGACACGGAAACCACCAAGAACCTGACCTATTCGATCCGGCTCCGGTACGACCTCACGCCGCGCCTGGACGCCCAGCTTTCCGCCAGCCGGATCGTGGCCCTGGACAACACCGGCGACAGCGACCGGTTCTACACCACGGCCGCGCTCCAGTACCAGATGCCCAGGGACACCTCGCTCAAGCTGTACCACATGCTGAAAATCAACGACGCCATCAGCGCCGGGGAAGCGTCCTACCACGTCAACATCGTGGGCCTGCAGCTCACCAAGTCCTTTTGAGGCAGCCATGGATGGACCGCGCCGGAACGCCTTGACCGTGGATGTGGAAGACTACTTCCATGTCAGCGCCTTCGAGGGCGTGGTCCGGCCGGACCAGTGGGACGGGTTCGAGTCCCGGGTGGAAGCCAACACCCGAAAGGTGCTGCGGCTTTTCGACGACTTCGGGCTTTCGGCCACGTTTTTCATCCTCGGCTGGGTGGCCAGGCGCCACCCGGACCTGGTGCGGGACATCCAGGCGGCGGGCCACGAAATCGCCTGCCACGGTTTCGGCCACCAGCGCATCCGGTTCCAGACCCCCGACGCCTTCCGCCGCGACGTGGCCGAGGCCAAGGCCCTGCTCGAGGACATCACCGGCCGGCCGGTCCTCGGCTACCGGGCCCCGAGCTATTCCATCACGCCCCAGACGGCCTGGGCCCTGGACGTCCTGATCGAGGAGGGGTTTGCCTACGATTCGAGCGTCTTCCCCATCGTCCACGACCTGTACGGCTTTCCCGGGGCCTCGCCCCATCCCTGCCGCATCCGGCGTCCGGCCGGGGAAATCCTGGAGTTTCCGCCCACCACCATGCGGCTGCGCCTTCTTGGCCGGTCCCTGGCCCTGCCCATTGCCGGCGGCGGCTATCTCCGGCTTTTCCCGGCCTGGTTCCTGCGGTGGGGCCTTGGCCGGGTCAACCGCTGCGAACGCCAGCCGTGCGTCCTCTATTTCCACCCCTGGGAGATGGATCCGGAGCAGCCCCGGATCGCCGCCTGCCTGAAATCCCGGCTGCGCCACTACCTCAACCTGGACAGGACCGAAGGCAGGCTGCGCAGCCTGCTGGCCGGCCTGCGCTTCGCGCCCATGGGCCGGGTTCTGGACGGACTCGGACCCCTTCCCGTCGTCTCCCTGGATCCATCCCCAACCGCCACCCCCATGGAGCGTTGATCCGCTCCGACCCGCCGTCGCGCCAGGAACATCCGCATGGGCATCAACACCCTCCTCGGTCTTTTCGGAGCCCTCACCTTCAGCCAACCCTGGGTCATGACCGCGCTGTTTCTGGCCTTCTACCTGACCCTCGGCCTGATGGCCCTGTCCCGGCCCGTGGCGGCCATGGTTCTGTACTTCGGCACCTCCATCATGAACCCCCAGGCCAGTTATCCGATCCTCATGGACATCCCCCTGGCCAAGATCGTGGCCGGCCTGGGACTGCTCGTCTGCCTGCTCAACCTGCGCAAGATCACGGTGCGGTTCCCGATCATGCTCCTGCCCATGGCCCTTTTCCTGGTCATGGTCGTGGCCAGCGCCACCGGAGCCCTGCGTCCGGATCTGGCGGACAAGCGCCTGGAGGAGTTCCTCAAGGTCGGGCTGATGGCGACGCTGACGGTCTGGGCCGTGCGCACGCGGGAGGATTACGCCTTCTTTTTCTGGGGCATCCTCGGCAGCCTGAGCTACAATGTCCTCAAAAACCTGGTGGAGACCCAGACCAAATCGGTCTGGGTCGGCATCAGCGGCGTGGCCGGCTGGATCGGCGACTCCAACGACTGGGCCCTGGCCCTGGCCATGGGCCTGCCGCTTTTCTACACCGCCCTGATCCTCAACTGGGGCAAGGGCTGGAAGATCCGGACCGTGTGCGGCCTGGCCGCCATCGGCGCGCTCCTGACCCTGACGCTCACCTATTCCCGGGGCGGGTTCCTGGCCGCGGCCGCGTCCGGGGCCGTCTTCCTGCTCATGGACCGCAAGCCCTCGCGGTCCGTGCTGGTCGGGCTGCTGATCGCCGTGGTGGTGGCCGTGTACATGCCCCGTTCCTACCTCGATAAGATGGAGACCATTTTCGGCCTCCAGGGGACGGCCGAATCGGCCTGGGAGAAGCAGGTGGACCAGAGCCAGGAGTATACCGGCGCGGAACGGGTCTACTACTGGCGCATCGCCTACGAAGTCATGCGTGACTATCCGCTGCACGGGGTGGGGTGGGGCAACTTCATTCAGGAATTCAAGCGCCGGGAAAACCTGAAGGAAGGCCTCGTGGCCCACAGCACCTGGTTCCAGGTCGGGGCCGAGGCCGGCGCGGTGGCCCTTGCCCTCTATGTCCTGATGCTCCTTGCGGCCATGGGCTCGGCCTTTCGGACCTGGCGCAAGGCCCGGCGGGAAAAGGACACCTGGCGGGAGTGGCAGGCCCGGATCATCGTCTGCGGGCTGGTGGCCTTTTGCGTGGGCGGCACGTTTCTCAGCCGCGAGAATTCCGAATTGCTCTTTATCTACATCGCCATGGCCGCCGCCCTGGCCCGACTGGCTCCCCAGGAACAGGCCGCGGCCGCGACCCGACCGGCCGGACGTCCGGTCCGGAACTTCGTCCCCCTGGCGCGGCCGGGAAAAAAGGAGAGCCTGGCATGATCGTCGCCACGGAGAGAAAGTTCCGGGAAAAAACATTTCACGACCAGCGGTTCGCGGCCGCAGCCGACCCGCGCCAGGTCCTGGAGACGGCCTACCGGCTCATGCTGCCGGCCAACCGGCGCTACCACCAGGCCATGGAGGACTTCCGGCCCCTTGGCCGGGTCCTGGAATACGGCTGCGGCAACGGGGAGAACACCCTGGTCTTCGCCCGGCGGGGGCTGGACATCACCGGCATCGACATCTCCCAGAGCGGGGTGGACCACGCCCGGGCCGAGGCCGCCCGGGTCGGGCTGCCGACCCGTTTCGAGGTCATGGACGCCGAGGCCCTGGACTTTCCGGACAACAGCTTCGCGGCCGTGTCCGGCAAGGGCATCCTCCACCACCTGGACCTCGACCGGGCCCTGGCCGAGATCACCCGGGTCCTGGCCCCGGACGGCCGGGCCGCCTTCATCGAGCCGCTGGGCCACAACCCGGGCATCAACTGGTACCGGCGGCGCACGCCCGAGGCCCGGACGCCGGACGAGAAGCCGCTTCTGGCCCGGGACCTGGACAAGGTCCGCGCCCGGTTTTGCGCCGTGGACTTCACCTACTTCAATCTGACCACCCTGGCCGCCCTGGCCGTCCGCAACGCGCGCCTGTTCGACCTGGTCTTTTCCCTGTGCGACCGGCTCGACGGCTGGCTGTTTCGCGCCTTCCCCCGGCTCGGCCCGTATGCGTGGTTCGTGTTCATGGACATGCGCGGCCCGGTCAAACCGGCGGGGCAGGCCTGATCGCGGCCATGCGGATCCTTTTTTTCACCACGCTGTTCCCCTCGGACCGCAGTCCCGCGCACGGGATCTTCGTGCGCGAGCTGGCGGCCGGGCTGGCCCGGCTGGCCGAGGTCCGGGCCGTGGTCCCGGAAAACGGCCTGCGCCGGCTGCTGGGCCGCCGGCCACGGAACTGGCCCGCCGCGACCCGGGACGCCCGGGTGGAGCGGTTCTGGACCGTGCCGAAAGTCCTCAAAACCCTGGACGCCGGGCTCCTGGCCGCCTGGAGTCGTCGGGCCTTCGACCGGGCCCTGGGCTTCGGCCCGGACCTGGTCCACGCCCACTACGCCTATCCCGACGCCGCGGCCGCGTCCCTCTTGGCCGGCCGGGCCGGGCTGCCGCTGGTGGTCACCTGCCACGGGTCCGACATCCATGTCCTGGCCAAGGACCCGTCCCGGGGCCGGCTGATCGCCCGGGCCCTCGGCCGGGCAGCGGCCGTGGTGGCCGTGTCCCGGGACCTGGCGGACAACATCGCCGCCCTTGGCGTCGCCCCCGGCCGCATTCACCACATTCCCAACGGCGTGGACCTGTCCCGCTTTTCCCTGGGGAGCAGGGAAGAGGCCCGCCGTCGCCTCGGCCTGGAGGAGGACGGCCCCCTCCTGGTGGCGGTCGGCCGTCTGGAGCCGGTCAAGGGCTACGACCGGCTGCTGCGGGCCCTGGCCGCCCTGGCCGGCGTGCGCCTGGTCCTGGCCGGGGACGGGAGCCAGCGGCAGGCCCTTTCCCGCCTGGCCGGGGAACTGGGCCTGTCCGGCCGGGTCCGGTTCGCCGGCAGCGTGGCCCACGAGGAACTGGCCCCCTATTACCAGGCCGCCGACGCCCTGGTCCTTTCCAGCCGCAGCGAGGGCTGGCCCACCGTCATCCACGAGGCCCTGGCCTGCGGCGCGCCGGTGGTGGCCCCGGCCGTGGGCGGCATCCCCGAAGCCCTGGCCCGGCCCGGACTCGGGCTCCTTTTGCCGTCGGCCGCGCCGGACGTCCTGGCCGCCGGCATCGGCCAGGCCCTTTCCCGGTCCTGGGACCGGCAGGCGCTGCGCCGCGCGTCCGAGGCCCACGACTGGACGGCCGTGGCCCGCCGGCACCTGGCCCTGTACGAGGCGGTCCTCGGCCGGCCGTCCCTATCTCCAACAGGCCAGGAGGAGGTTTTCTCCCATGATAATCCGCGCCCTCGCCCTTGCGGCCCTGGGGCCGCTCCTGCTCATTGAGGCCGCGTTCGCCGACATCCTGGTCGGGCCCTCGGACGCGGCGTCGCTCCAGGCCCGGCTGCGGTCCGCGCCGCCGGGCACGGTCATCCGGGTGGCCCCTGGCGCCTATCCCCAGGGCCTGCGGCTCACGGACCTGCGCGGCACGCCCCAGGCCCCCATCCGCATTACGGCCGGAACCGGCTCCGGGGAGGGCATGGAGGGGCGGCAGGACAAGAAAACCGCGGACTTCAGCCGCAATTCCGGCATCCTGCTCGAAAAATCGAGCCATGTGGTCATCGAGGGCCTGTCCATCGCCGGCTACGCCCGGGGCGTGACCCTCGGCAACTGCCAGAACGTGACCATCACCGGCTGCGCCATCACGGACGTGGGCAACTACGGGATCATGTCCTACCGCAGCGACGGCGTGAAGATCCTGGACAACACCATCGAGCGGTCCCACAACGAGCACGGGATATACATCAGCGGCGCGGCCAAGGGCGTGGTGATCGCCAACAACCGGATCCGCGACACCCATGTCAACGGCATCCACATCAACGGCCCCGTGGTCGGGCCGGTGGTCACGGACAACCGCCTCGAGCGGACCGGCTCCTTTCCGACCAAGGAAGGGGGCGCGGGCCTGACCCTGATCGGCGGGACCACCGCGCCCGTGGTCGAACGCAACCGGTTCAGCCGCATCCACGGCCAGTGCGTCACCCTGGACGCGCCAAACGCGGCCATTGCGGACAACACGTTCGAGGCCTGCGCCTGGAGCGGCATTCTGGGTCTGGCCGGGGGCAAGGACCTGCGGCTGACGCACAACGTCTTCAAGGAGGCGGGCGCCATCCCGCTCCAGCTCGCGCCGGGCATCGTCGGGTCGGTCACGGCCTCGGGCAATGCGTACGCCCCCGGGCAGCCGGTGTGCAAAGCCGGCGACGGGCGCGGCTACAACCTCAAGGAGTGGCGGGAGATGGGCAAGGATGCGCGCTGACGCCGCGACGAAAACCGTTGTCTACCACCACCGGACCCAGGGGGTGGACGCCCAGGGCATCCACGTCCACGAGATGTGCCGGGCCTTCGGGGCCGTGGGCTGCAGGGTGGTCAAGGTGGCGCTGCACGCCGAGGAGCAGGTGGGCCGGGTTTCCCGGCCCGGGCTCTTGCAGGCGGTCGTGTCCCGGCTCCCGCCCCTGGCCTACGAGCTGCTGGAACTGGGCTACAACCTGGTCGGCATGCCGCGGCTCTACCAAACCGTGCGGCGCGAGCGGCCCGATTTCATCTACGAGCGGTATTCGCTGTCCAACGCGAGCGGGGTGGTGGTGTCGCGCCTGACCGGCGTGCCCCTGGTCCTGGAGGTCAATGCGCCCCTGGCCCGGGAAAAGGCGGCCCACGGCGGCCTTGCCCTGCCGCGCCTGGCCCAGGCCCTGGAGACCTGGATCGTCAACCAGGCCACCCGGACCGTGGCCGTTTCGGCCGTGCTGCGGCGCATGCTCGTGGAAAAGGGGGCCGATCCGGCCAGGATCGTGGTCATGCACAACGGCGTCAATCCCGAGGACTTCGAGGTCCCGGCCGCCCTGGACCAGGCGGCCCCGGACCGGGTGCGGGTGGGATTTGCGGGCTGGTTTCGGCCGTGGCACGGGCTGGTGGAGATGGTCACGGCCCTTGACGAGGCAGGACTCTTCGCGGCCGGGCTGGAGGTGCTCCTGGTCGGAGACGGGCCGGTGCGGCCGGACCTGGAGCGGCTGGTCCGGGAGCGGTCCCTGGAAGGGCGGGTGGCCATCACCGGGGCGCTCGGCCGGGAGGCCCTGGCCCGGAGCCTGGCGCGCGTGGACATCGCGGTCCAGCCGGCGGCCACGTCCTACGCCTCGCCCATGAAGCTCTTCGAATACCTGGCCGCCGGCAAGGCCGTGGTGGCCCCGGACCAGGACAACATCCGCGAGGTGGTCCGGGACGGGGTCGAGGCCCTGCTGTTCGCTCCCGGCGACTGGGCCGACTTCGCCCGCAAGGTCGGGGAACTGGCCCGCGATCCAGAGCTGCGCCGGCGCATCGGCCAGGCCGGCCGCCGGTCCATGGCCGTCAACAGGCGGACCTGGCGGGAAAACGCCTCCCGGGTCGTGGCCCTTCTCGCCGACGCCCGGGCCTGAAAAAAAGCGGGGCCGCCCGGCCCCGCTCCTGTCGCGCGTTTCGAAAAAACCTTTCCTTAATGATGCGCCGTGGCGTTGAGCCGGCGCATCCCCTCCAGGGTCATGGCCAGCCCCTTCTCCAGGGGCGTGTCCGGAATCCAGCCGGCATGGCGCTTGAGCTTGGAGTTTTCGGCCACCGAAAAGTGGATGTCGCCCTGGCGCGTCGGCCCGAACTCGGGCTCGCCGGGAAGCCGGGCCAGGCGCAGGCTGATGTCCGCCAGATCCCGGATGCTCGATCCCCGGCCGGTCCCCACGTTGTAGACCCCGGTCAGGGGCCCGCCCGGCAGGAAGCCGGCGGCCGTCTGCAGGGCCCGGACCGCGTCGCCCAGGAACAGGAAGTCCCGCATCTGGGAACCGTCGCCGTGGATGACCGGCGAAAGCCCCTCCTGGGTCCGTTCCAGGAACCGGCGCACCACGCCGTCGTACGGGCCGGGCTTGGCCCGGGTCGGGCCGTAGATGTTGAAAAACCGCAGCGAACATCCGTAGCCGGAGTTCTGGATGGCCAGGGAGACCAGGTGCTTGGACAGGCCGTAAGGGCTTAGGGGATCGCCGGCGTCCTCTTCCGTGGCCGGCCGGGACAGGGGCTTGCCGTATTCCGCGGCCGAGCCTGCGAAAACGAATGCGCCGCACTCGTTAGCCCGGGCCAGGGCGTGCAGGTGGATCGAGGCGTCGTAGTTGATCTCCATGGTCTCTTCGGCGTGGTCCATGGAGTAGGGCACGCTGATGATGGCGGCCAGGTGGAAGGTCGCGGCCAGGGGGGCGTTGTCCGCCAGCAGGGCGGCCATGAACGGCTTGTCCGTGATGGAGCGCTCGTGAAAGGAGAACGAGGGGTGGTCCACGAAGTCCCGCATGTTTTCCGGCAGTCCTGAAAAGAAATTGTCCACGCCGATCACGGCGAAGCCCTTTTCCAGAAGGGCCAGGGTCAGCTGGGAGCCGACGTTTCCCGCACAACCGGTCACAAGGCACGTGGACGTCTTCTTCCGGGCCATACTTCCTCCAGTGGCAAGAGTGTTCCGCATGAGCGCAGGCGGCGCGTCGGACGTGCCGGCTTCTTGGCTGCCGGCGCATGGGGAGCCCTGAAGCCGCATTCCCGTCCCCTTGGCCGGGCGGCCAGCACGGGCCGCCCGGCCGGCCGCAGCCGGCGGCCAGGCATGGTAAGCAAGGGGCGTGCCTCGAAATGCTCTTCATAACACTGTATAATCTATGGATGAAATACGGACTATGGGACACGGTCCGTGCAACCGCGTAGCCTTCGCCGACAAACCTTGTCGGGAATCCTTACAACAACCAGTCCGGGAGGGGCGGCTGTCCTGCACCGTGGCGCGCGCCTGGGGGCGGGGCGGTTTCGCGCCTTGAGGACGACCCTTCGATGGATTCGAGAAAAGCCGTTGCTTTTTCTTCAGACCGTGGTATGCACATAGTATGTGAAAACCAGGATGTTTTTTCGCATCGGGTGTTGTTGGCAAAACCGGGAACGAGCAACGGGCAGCGACAGGGAAGATGCGGTATTTCCAGGGAGTCCCCTGGGACAGGGGACTGTGTTGCAACGATCGGGCGAAACGGGATTTATTATCCCGCGCCCTATAACGGCCGGAGCGAATCTTGATGGACATGGCGATACGGGGCGACGGGACAGGCGCGACCCGGGCGGCCGCAACCGGAGGGGACCGCGCCTGCGATGCCCGGGCCGGCGGCTCCGGTCCGGCATCCGGCCAGGGCCGGGAGATCCTGGTGCTGTGCCACCGCATCCCCTATCCCCCCAATAAGGGGGACAAGCTGCGGTCCTTCAACCTGGTGCGCCACCTCGCCGCGCGGGGCTGGCGGGTCCACCTGGCCGCCCTGGCCGACGATCCGGCGGACATGGTGCACCGGGACAGCCTGCGCCCGTTGTGCGCCAGTCTGGCGGTCGAGCCCCTGCCCCGGTGGCGCAGGTTCCTTTCGCCCCTCGGGGCGGCCAGGGGGACGTCCCTGTCCGTGGAGTACTTCCGCCACGGCCGGCTCCAGGCCTATGTGGACCGGGTATTGGCCAAGGGATCCGTGGACGCCGTCCTGGCCGTGAGCGCGCCCATGGCCGAATACCTGCGCCGGACCCCCGGTCCCCTGCCAAAGCGGCGGATCCTCGATCTGGTGGACGTGGATTCCGAGAAGTGGCGGGCCTATGCCGCCAGGAGCCCCTGGCCGGCCAGCCAAATCTACGGCCTGGAGGCCCGGCTCCTCGGCCGGTACGAATTGCGGGCAACGGACCTCTTTGAGGCCGTGCTGTTGGTGTCCGAGGCCGAGGCCGCGCTTTTCCGTTCGCTCGGCGGGCCGCGCCACAAGGTGCGGGGCGTCACCAACGGCGTGGACCTCGACTATTTTTCTCCGTCGGCCTCGGGCCCACGGTCCGCCGACCGGACGGCCGTCTTTTGCGGGGCCATGGACTACCCCCCCAATGTCGACGCCGCCGTCTGGTTCGCCGAGGCCGTGCTGCCGCGCCTGCGGGACCGGCTTCCCGAGGCGCGGTTCCGCGTGGTCGGGGCCAATCCCACCTCCCGGGTCCGGGCCCTGGCCGGACTGCCGGGCGTGGACGTGACCGGGGCCGTGCCGGACGTGCGGCCCCATGTGGCCGGGGCGGCCCTGTCCGTCGCGCCCCTGCGCCTGGCCCGGGGGGTGCAGAACAAGGTGCTCGAGGCCATGGCCATGGGCCGGCCGGTCCTGGCCACGCCCCAGGCCTTCGAGGGCATCGAGGCCGTGGCCGGGGAGGACGCGGCCGTGGCTCCGGACGCCCCCGAGGCCTTTGCCGCGGCCGCCCTTACCCTGCTGGCCGATCCGGACGCGGCCGCGGCCATGGGCGGCCGGGCCAGGCTGCGCATGGAGCGGCGCTACGCCTGGAACCGCCGGCTTGAACCCCTGGACGCCCTGCTGGGAGACCCGTTGTGCGCGTGATCGTGGCCGACGCTTCCCGACGGGAGGCCTGGGACGCGGCCGTGGCCGGCCAGCCCGCCGCCACGCCGTACCACGACTGGGCCTGGCTCGAGGCCGTGCGCCGAGCCTACGGCTTTGCGGTCCTGCCGCTTCTGGCCCTGCGCGACGGCCAGGGCGTGGGCGTGCTGCCCCTGGTCCGGCTGCGGCCGCCCGGCGGCCGGGGCTGGCTGGTCTCCCTGCCGTACTGCGACTGCGGCGGGCCGCTGGCCGACGAGCCGCAGGCGCGCCAGGAACTCCTCGGCCGCGCCCTGGACCTGGCCCGGGCCTCGGGGGCGGCGGGCCTGGAAGTCCGCCAGTTCGGCGGCGAGACCGCCGGCGCGGCCAAGGTCCTCATGCGCCTGGCCCTGCCCGAAGGAGCCGGCCGGCTCATGGAATCGTTTCCCTCCAAGCTGCGCAGCCAGATCAAAAAGCCCCGGCGCGAGGGGCTCACGGTCGCAAGCGGAGGCGCGGAACTCCTGCCCGCCTTCTACCGGGTCTTTTCCAGAAACATGCGCGACCTGGGCTCGCCAACCCACGCCCTGGCCTGGTTTCGGGCCATTGTCGCCGGTTTCGGCGCCCGGGCCCGGGTCACCGTCGTGTCCCTGCCCGATGGCAAGCCCGTGGCCGGGGCCGTCTGTCTGGTCCAGGGGAGCAAGGTTTTCGGCCCCTGGGCCTCCTCGCTCCGGGAATACAACCGCCACTGCCCCAACATGCTGTTGTACTGGTCACTTCTGGCCGACGCGGCCGACGCCGGGATGGCGGAGTTCGACATGGGGCGATCGACCCCGGGCGAGGGCACGCACCGGTTCAAGAGCCAGTGGGGGGCCCGGGAGATCGGGCTGACCTGGCGCCGTTTCGACGCGGGCACCCGGCGCGAGCGTCCGGCCCTGGCGGCCGGCGGGTCGGGGCGGGCGCGCCAGCTCATCGCCGCCTGCTGGCGTCGTCTGCCCGTGGGCGTGGCCAACACTGTCGGCGGCGCGGTGCGTCGGTACATCTCCTTGTAAGAAAGGAAAAATCGCATGCTGCAATTGAAATCGGCCCTTCGCCTCTGGGACTACCGCGAACTGCTCTGGACCCTGGTCTGGAAGGAGGTCGTGGTCCGCTACAAACAGGCCTACCTCGGCGTCATCTGGACAGTGCTCAAGCCGGTCATGCTGATGCTGGTCTTTACGCTCATGCGCAATTTCATCGGCATTGACAGCGGGTCGGTCCCGTACCCGGTGCTGACCTTCGCGGCGCTCATCCCCTGGGTCTTCTTCCAGGAAGGCGTGGCCCTCGGCGTGGTCAGCATCGTCCTCAACGCCTCTCTGGTCAAAAAAATCTACTTTCCGAGGGAGGTCTTCCCGGTGGTGGCGGTCCTGACCAAGGTGGTGGAATTTTTCGTGGACGTGGCCGTGCTGTTCGGACTCATGGCCTGGTACGGGATGTACCCGACCTATCAGGTCGTCTGGCTGCCGCTGCTGCTCCTCTATCTGATCCTGGCGGCCCTGGCCGTGAACCTGGTCGGCGCGGCGCTCAACGTCTTCTACCGGGACGTGGCCCAGTTCCTGCCGGTGGCCATTTCGCTTTTCATGTACGCCTCGCCGATCATCTACCCCCTGTCCCTGGTCAAGCGGGTGCTGCTGGAATCGCCAACGGCCGGGGTCCACTCCAAGTTCCTGTTTTTCCTCTATACGCTCAATCCCCTGGTCGGCATCGTGGACGCCTTTCAAAACGTCCTGCTCCACGGCCGGCCGCCGGACATGGCCGTCATCTGGCCCGGCGCCATGCTCGTGGCCCTGGTCCTGCCCCTGAGTTACGGGTTTTTCAAACGCGCGGAAGATTCCTTCGCGGACGTCATCTAACAGCCCGGCAAGGGGGAACAGGTCATGGCGATGATCGAAGTGACGGATATGACGAAAGAGTTCCGGCTGGGCCAGCTCCATACGTTCAAAAACAGCCTGCAAAACCTCGGGCGGCGGATCGCGCGGCGGCCCGTGGACAGGCCGCGCCCCTTCCAGGCCCTGCGCGACATCGACTTCGCGGTGGAGCCGGGCGAGGTGGTGGGCGTCATCGGCTCCAACGGCGCGGGCAAGTCCACGCTGCTCAAAATCCTCTCCGGCATCACCAGACCGACCCGGGGCAGGGTCAGGGTCAGGGGCCGGGTGGCCCCGCTGATCGAGGTCGGCGCGGGCCTGCACCACGAACTGAGCGGCCGGGAGAACATCTTTTTGAACGCCTCCATCCTCGGGGTCTCCCACCGCCAGATCGCCCGGCTCGTGGACCCGATCCTGGACTTTGCCGAGATCCGGTCCTTCGCGGACACGCCCGTGAAAAAATACAGCTCCGGCATGAAGGTCCGCCTGGGGTTCGCCATTGCCACCAACATCGAGGCCGACATCCTGATCGTGGACGAGGTCCTGGCCGTGGGGGACATCGCCTTCCAGCGCAAGTGCTTCGACAAGATGGAGGACCTGATCCTCAACCAGAAAAAGACCGTGCTCCTGGTCAGCCACAACATCCGCCAGGTCCAGCGGATCTGCACCCGGGTCCTGCTCTTCGAGCACGGCCGGATCGTGGCCGACGGGCCGACCCAGGAGGTCTGCCAGAAGTTTTTCGAGAAAAGCGACCAGGAGATCTATGAACGCGAGGCCGCCGCCGCCCGTGGGCTCGCGCCGGTCAACGGGTTCCAGCTGCTCTCCCTGGCCATGGCCGCGCCGGACGGCCGGCCGTTAACACGGGTGCGGGTCAACGAGCCCGTGGACATCCATATCCGCTACCGCAACAGCGACACCCTGGACCAGCCCAAGTTCGGCATCGGCGTGCACACGTCGGATTTTCTCTACCTGACCACCTACGACAGCCGCCACGAGATCCAGATGGACACCGTGGAGCCTGGCGAACACGAGGCGGTCTGCCGCATCAGCCGGCTTCCCTTCACCCCGGGTGTCTATTCCCTGCGCCTGGGGGTCAGCACCGGGGGCGTGGAAAAGACCATCTTTTACGGGGAAAACCTCCTCAACTTCCAGGTGGTGGGCGAGGATCGGTACCGCAACGTGGCCGGCTCGGAAGGGCTCATCCTGCTCGACGCCAAATGGCAGCAACTGGCCTAGCGGGGTGCTTTCGGAGTCTGCGCCCTTCATCCGTCCCAGGAAGTGAGGAACGCGACAGATGGCGATGCACATCGCATATGTGGCCAGGGAGTCCCATGGCCTGGACAGGCAGGGCCAGGCCGGCGGCATCGGCCGGTACGTCGCCACCATGTCGGCGGCCCTGGCGCGTCTGGGCGCGCGGGTGACGCTGGTCGGCCAGAGCCGGGATGCGACGTTGCGCCTTGAGGAACAAAACGGCGTGCGCCTGGCCTGGCTCCCAAAATGGGAAAACCAGACGGCCTTGTCCTGGAGGCTGCGGCGTTTCGAGGAAAAGGTCCTGCAACTGCGTGTTGGCCGGGAATTATGGGCCGACCTTTCGAACAAAATCCAGCGGGCGGTGCTGGTCAACCGTTATCTGCCGCGTCTGGAACGGATGGCCGAGGCCCCCTACGATGTGGTGGAATTTGCGGAATGCGGGGCCGAAGGCCTGTTCTATCTCCTGCGCCGGAACCGGCCGCCCTGCGTGGTCCGCATCCATTGCCCGACCCAGCTTTTAAACAGCACGAACCGCAATCAGGTGGCTTGGGGCAAGCGCCTGCTGGTCCGTCTGGAGCGTCTGGCTGCCCGAAGCACAGATCATGTCTCCGCCCCGAGCCGCTCGGCGGCCTCCTTGGCCCGGACCGAATGGAAGCTGGCCGCAACAGAGCCCATGGTCCTCTCCAACCTGTTTGACAGCGCAATTTTTTCGCCCGCCGACAACGGGAGCCGGACCGGGACGTTCACCATCCTCTACTGCGGCCGGTTGGAAAAGCTCAAGGGGCTGCTCCACTTTCCGGCCATCCTGACCCGTCTGGCGGCCAGGGGCGTGGACTTCAGGGTCCGTTTGATCGGCACCGACACGGCCACGGCCCCGGAGGGGACCTCCATGCGGACCTGGCTCGAGAACGCTCTGGACCCGGCGCTGCGGGAACGGGTGGCGTTTCTCGGCCACCTGGGCGAGCGGGAGATCGTTGCGGAACTGCGGGCCGCCACCGTGGGCCTGTACCTCTCGGCCTATGAAACCTTCGGCTACACGGTTGTCGAGGCCCAGGCCTGCGGCCTGCCCGTGGTCGCTTCGGCCAACGGCGGCGTCGGCGAGGTGGTGGTCCATGGAAAAACCGGTTTCCTGGTCGATCCGCACGACCATGAGGGGATCGTCGCCTTCCTGTGCCGACTCCATGATGCTCCGGACTTGCGCGAGCGGATGGGCGCGGCCGCGTCGCACCATACCGCGGCCCGGTTTTCCGTGGCAGGCCGGAGCAAGGATTTTCTGCATTTTTATGCCCAGGTGGCCACAGGGGGCGGACCCGGCCGCAGGGTTCGCTCCAAGATCCGCCCCGCGTCGGCCAACGGGAGCGCAGCATGAACGGTCAAGCCCTGCCTGCCGCCCCCCGTCTGGGCTATCTGCTGCGGACCTTCCCGGTCCTCTCTGAAACCTTTGTGGCCGGCGAGATCCGCAGCGTGGCCGCCCTGACCGGCCGCGCGCCCGTGGTCGCCGCCCTGTATCGGCCGGGGCCGGGCCAGGGCGGCGGCTGGACCCCACAGCCCGCGGACGCCCTGCGCTACTGGAAGGACATCGACAAGCGGCGGCTTGGCGAAATCGCCCGGGCCCACGCCCAATGCCTGGCCGCCGCGCCGCTGCGCAGCCTGGACTGCCTGGTGCGGCCCGGGGACCGGAGCCTGACGCTGGCGGACAGGATCAAGGCCCCGGCCCTGGCCGCCTTTTTCCTGGGGCACGGGGTTTCGCACCTGCACAGCCATTTCGGCTGGGAGCAGGCCGAGATGCTGGCCTACCTGCACCGGCTGACCGGACTGCCGTTTAGCCTGACGCTGCACGCGGCCGACATCTTCGTCGCCCCGGACCGCCTGCAGAGCCGGATCGCGGACGCCGCCTTCGTCGCCACCATCAGCGAATACAACAAGGCCCTGCTCATGGACCGCCTGGGCCTGCCCGGCGAGCGGATCCACGTGGTCCACTGCGGCGTGGACCTGGGCCTGTTTCCCTTCGACCCTCCGCCCGGGGACTCGCCGATCCGGCTGATTTCCATCGGCCGGATGGTGCCCAAAAAGGGGTTCGACATCCTGCTGCGGGCCCTGCATCGGCTGCGGGGCCAGGGACTGGACTTCACGGCCGAACTGGTCGGCGACGGGCCGCTGCGCGGCGACCTGGAGCGCCTGGCCGGGGAGCTGGACCTGTCGGGCGCGGTCCGGTTCACGGGCGCGCTGGAGCCGCCGGAAGCGGCCGCGCGCCTGCGTCGGGCCCATGTCTGCGTCCTGGCCTGCCGGCGGGCTCCGGACGGGGACATGGACGGCATCCCCGTGGTCCTCATGGAGGCCATGGCCCTTGGCCGGCCGGTGGTGTCCACGCGCCTAAGCGGCATTCCGGAACTGGTGGCCGGCGGCTGCGGCCTGCTGGCCCAGCCCGGGGACCCGGAGTCCCTGGCCGGCAAGCTCCGCCAGCTCCTGACCGACCGTGCCCTGGCCGGCCGTCTAGCCCAGGCCGGCCGGCAGCGGGTGGAGGAGGAGTTCACCTTGGAAGGCCAGGCCAGGCGGATCGTGGGCCTGGCCGCCGGCCGGGGCCTGGAGGGCCGGGCATGAGGATTCTCGTCTGCTGCGCCGACTGGGGCGTGCCCGTGGGCGGCAGCGCCGGCTCTTCGGTCCACCTGCGGTCCCTGGCCACGGCCCTGGCCGGGCTTGGCCACGAAATTCGCCTGCTCGTCAGCAACGGCGACGGACCGAACCGGCCGGACCTGCCCGTGGACACGGTCCCCAGGCGGCGGCTGTGGCCGGCCTGCCACGGCCTGGCCGAGCGGCTCCGGGGCCGCGCCGGCCGCCGGGAAGCAGGGGCGCGGCCTGCCGGCGCGCAGGAAACGGCCGGCGTCGTCCGGGCATCCGGCGCGCCGGACACCCGGGAGGCGGCCCGGCCGTCCTGGAAGACGCGACTTTATTACGAAACCCTGCCCGAACTGGCCGACCGGGTGGAGGAGTGCTGCGTCCATCCCGTTGCCTACGGCCGGGCCGTGGCCCTGGCCCTGGCCGCCTTTTCGCCCCAGGCCGTGTACGAACGATACGCCCTGTGCCAGACCGGCGCGGCCCGGGCCGTGGGCCGGGCCCGAGGTGGCCGCGTGCCCCACCTCCTGGAGGTCAACGCCTCCCTGGCCCGGGAGCGGGCCGATCAGGACGGCCTGCCCGCGCCCCTGGGCTGGTTGGCCGGCCGCCGGGAAGCCCGGTTGTGGCGGGACGCGGACCGGGTGCTGTGCGTCTCCGACGCCCTTTCCCGGCAAGCCGTGGCCGTTGGAGCCGATCCGGACCGGGTCAGGGTGGTGCGAAACGGCGTGGATATTGAGACGTTTAGCCCCGAGCGGCCGCAAGGGACGCTTCGCCGGATGGTCGGCGCGGCCGAGGACGCGGTGCTGATCGGCTGGGTCGGCGCGCTCAGTCCCGGCCGGGGGGCGGAAGAGTTCGTGCGCCTGCTCGGCCGCACGCTGCCGCTGGTCCCGGAGGCCCAAGGCGTGGTCATCGGCGGCGGCCCCCTGGACGTCCCATGCCGGGAACTGGCCCGGGAATTGGGCCTTGACGGCCGCGTCCACTTCGTCGGGTCCGTGGCCCACGACCGGGTGCCGGACCTGCTCGTGGATCTGGACATCGCCGTGGCCTGCTATCCCGCGCGCCAGGATTTTTATTTTTCGCCCATGAAGGTGGCCGAATACCTGGCCTGCGGCCTGGCCGTGGCCGTCGGCCGGACCGGGCAGGCGGACGGTCCGGTGGAAGACGGGGTGAGTGGGGTGCTTGTGGACCAGGAGGATCCCGAGGCCTGGCCCAGGGTCCTGGCCGGCCTGTGCCGCGACCCGGACCTGCGGGCGCGACTCGGGGCCGAAGCCCGGCGCCGGGCCGAGGCCGGGCCCACCTGGCGTGGCAACGCCAGGCTGGTGGAACGCGAGATTCTGGCCTGCCGCGAAGCCCTGGCGGCCGGAGGAGGCAGGTGAGCATGGCCGACTACGTGGCCCTGGTGCCCGAGGACGCGGGCCGGTTCCGAAAGCCGGGCCTGACCGACCGGCTGGCCGGCTGGGCCGGCCGGGAGCGGCAGGTGTTTCCGGCCCTTGGCGCGGAGCCGGCCGGACTGGCCGGCGTGCTGCTGATCAGTCCGGGCCGTCCCGGGACCGTCACGGTCAACGGCCGGCCGGCAAGGCCCCTGTGGCGGCGCGGCAACCGGACGCTGCTCGCGCCGCAGCCCTTTCGCCGCCACGAAAACGTCCTGTCCGTGGGGCAGGGGGCCGGGGACCCGGTCCTTGCCCCGGTGGTGGCCGACGCCGGCAAGGTCCGCGACCTGGGGCTGTGGCCGGGCACGTTCTGGCGCATGCAGACCCTGGACGGCGCGGACCTGGGACCGGTGCCGGGCACGGCCTTCGCGCCGGTCCGGACCGGCGGCGTCCTCGACGGCCTGGCCAGCGGCCTGGCGGCCATGGTCGCGCCAAGCGGGGATGTCTGGTCGTTTTACGATCCGGCCGGGGCCACCTTCCGTCTGGACGGCTGGCGGTGGGACACGGGCATCGTGCTGGAAGCCCTGGCCGCCGCCCTCGGGGCCGGCGTCCGTCCCGACCTCGGCCCCACAACCAGGGCCGTGGCCGACCGGCTGCTGGCCGTGCAGCTCGATGGCCCGGACTGTCCGGGCGGGTTTCCTGAATGGGCGGACCTGCGGTATTTTTCCTCGCCCAGGCGGACCGGCCAGTGGGTCGCGCCGTTTAACGCCGCCTTCATCGCCGCCGGCCTTGTCCGGCTGGCGGAGGCGACCGGGGATGCGGCCTACCGCCTGGCCGCCCGGGACAGCCTGCGCCTGGCGGCCGGAGCCGGCCTCACGCCCGCAGGCGGCGTTTCCGGCTACTATTTCCAAGAATCCCGCCAGTGGCGCTATCTGGGCCAGATCAACGACTCCGGCGTCCTCGGCCGGGGACTGGCCCTTTTTCCGGACGCGCCCTGGGCCGGCCCGGCCGCCGCCCGGGCCGGGAACTACCTCCTGGCCCGGGCAGGGAGGCCGGACGGCCACATCGGCCGGGCCTGGTGGGATCCGGCCGGAGCCCACCCGCCCGGGGAGCCGCTGTTCCCGGAGTGGAAAAAGCACCCCCACCGGCTGGTGGCCAAGATTTTCCTGCGCGGCCAGGCCTGGGTCCTCATGGGCCTGACCGGGGCGGCGCGGCTCGGGGCGGACGGCCGCCTCGTTGACGGGGCGCGCCGGCTGGCGGCCTTTGCCCTGTCCGTGCAGCAAGACGACGGTTCCTGGCGCTACAGCCAGAACCAGCCCGGACTTGGGGCCTGCGCCAAGACCACCGCCGCCCTGGCCCTGGCCCTGGCCGAATGGGCCAGGGTTTCCGGCGACACCGGTCCGCTCCCGGCCGTTTCCCGGGCGCTGGCCTATCTCGAAACCTGCCGCCGGCCGGAAGCCGTGCCCCCGGAACTGGCCGGCCTGCCGGTCGACGCCTCCAGCGAAGGCTGCATCATCTATTTCCGGAATCGGCCCGTGGTCTGCGCCTATGCCGGGGCCCTGGAGCTCCTGGCCCGACTGGCCCTGGCGGAGGCGGCGTGAGGATCCTGCACGCCTGCAAGCACTTTTATCCCCGGGTGACCGGGGTCACGGCCCATGTGGAGCACCTGGCCCTGGAGCAGCGGACGGCCGGCCACGAAGTCGCGGTGGCGGCCCCGCGGCTGGCCTGCGAGCTGGGCGGGGACCACGCGCCCCAGGGAATGACGGTGCTGCGGGCGGCGGACCCGGACGTGCTGTCCAGGCTCATACGGGACTTCGCACCCGACATCGTCCACGTCCACTCCATCTGGGACGTCACCCACATGGCGGTCCGGGTCGCCCGTCGCCTGCGCCGGCCCTATGCGGTCACCACCCACGGCACCTGGCAGTTTTTCGCCGGCTCCCTGGCCTGGGCCTCCTGGCCGGAACGGCTGCGCTGGAACCTGTGGCGTCGGCGCGTCCTGTGGCCGAGGCTTTTGCGCCGCGCCGGCGCGGTCATCGCCCTCAACGCCCTGGAGGCCCGGGACGCCCTGGCCGCCGGCGTGCCGGCCGCAAAGGTGGTCCGCATCCCCAACGCCGTGGACGTGGACCTGTTTCGTCCGCCGTCTCCGGACGACCCGCCACGCCCCATGGACACGGCCGCTTCCGGGACCGGAGGCGGCGAGGACGCGTTTCCCGTGCTCTTCGTCGGGGCCATGGAGGCCAACAAGGGCGTCTTCGAACTGGTCGCGGCCGCTTCCCGCCTCCGGGAGTCCCTGCCCGGGGTCCGCTGGCTCCTGGCCGGGGACGGGCCGGACCTGGAGGAGGCCAGGCGGGCGGCCAGGGAGAGCGGGGCGGAAGGCGTGGTCACGTTTCTCGGCCGGGTGGGCCGTTCGGAAATGCCGGCGCTCTACCGAAGCGTCCGGGCCGTGGCCGCCCCGTCGCGCATGGAGGCCTTTTCCACGGTCCTGCTCGAGGCCATGGCCAGCGGTCTGCCCTGCGTGGGATCGGACGTCGGCGGCACGCCGGACATCATCGACCACGGCGAGACCGGCCTCCTGGTCCCCCCGCGGGATGCCGCAGCCCTGGCCGAAGCGGTCCGGTGGCTGGTCCGCCACCCCCGGGAGAGTCTGGCCATGGGGCAGGCCGGCCGGGAGAAGGCCGAGCGGGAATTCGCCTGGAAGCACGTGGCCGGGCGCATCGAAAAGGCCTACCGGCTGGCCCTGGCCGCGCTCCTGGCCGGCCTGTTCCTGTGCTCCCCGGCCCTGGCGGCCCGGGTTTTCCCGGTGGACATCCTGACCATGGTCGATCCCCGCACCGGCCTTGACGCAGCCGGCGCGGCGGCCGGATGGCGGGAGAGCAATGCCGTGTGGAACGGCCGGACGGTCCGGGTGGCGGCGGCCCGGGGCGAGACCGCGGCCTTCCAGCTGGTCTTTTTCCCGGACCCGGGCGAGCGCCTGGACAACATCCGCATTGCCGTGGACCTGCCTGAATCGATTTCCTGGCAGGCCTTCCGGGCCTGGCACATCTGGGACGCACCCGAAGTGGCCGTGCCGCTTGGCGCGCCCGGAACGCCCTTTGCCATCCCGGCCGCGTCGTTGGCCGAACGGGAGGTCACCCGGGATTATGCGGCCTTTGCCACGGTGGTGGAGGTTGTCGCGCCGCGGAACGCGACCGCCTCGGAGGTCTCGGGCCAAGTCCGCATCGCCTGGGACGGCGGCGGCGCGACCCTGCCGCTGGTCCTGGACGTATTGCCCTTGGACCTGCCGCGCCGGCCGTCCTTCGGTCTGGAGATGAACTCCTACGGCGACTACCTGCGGCTGTTGCCGGCCGACCGCGCCACCTTTCTCGATCTCCATCGCCTGTTTCGGCGGTTTCGCTGCACCTTCACCCTGGTGCCGTATCGCCAGGACAACGGCCCTGTCCTCGACTTCCTGGCGCCTGCCGTGTCGGACGCGGGCGCGGCGGATTTCGCCGGCTTCGACGCCGCCCTGGCCGGCCTGTTCGACGGTTCGGCCTTTGCCGACGGCCAGCCCCTCGACCTGTTCGTCCTGCCGCTTCGGGCCGGCTGGCCCGCCGCCCGGGAGGCCGCCCCGGAGGCGTACGCGGCCCGAAACATCCGGCTGCGCCTGGCCCTGGCCCGGCACATCCGGGACAGGGGCTGGGCGTCCACCCGGTTCCAGGAATTTCACAACGAGAATCCGGAGCAGGGGGCCCGCGTACCCTGGCGGCTGGACGAACCGGCAACCGCCGCCGACCTGGCCGGCCACGCCCTGTTCCTGGGCTTTCACGACGCCCTGGGCCGGGACTTCGGCCCCGACGCGCCGGTGCGCTACCGGATCGACATCTCGGACTGGCGGCCGCTTCGCGCCGGGCTTGGCCGGCTGGCCGGCCGGGTCACGGACTGGTCGGTTTCCGCCGTTCCGACTTACCTCGACCCGGAGGCCGTGGCGTTTTTCCGGCAACTGGGCGGGGAGCGACTGACGGCCTACGGCGAGCTGCCGGGGTTTGCCGTGGACGGCCGGGCCACGCCCTGGTGGCGTTTCCCGTCGCTTTTGGCCCGGTATGCGGCCCTGGGCATGGACGGCTACGCCCAGTGGCAGGTGGACCGGTGGCGGGCCAGGCCCCGGCCCGGGCTGCCGCGCGAGGCCGAGCCGCTTTTTTATTCCCACGCCGCCGGGGCCAGGGACCTGGTCTGGCCGGGGATGTTTTTCGGCGTCCAGGGAGCCCTGCCGTCGTTGCGGCTTTTCGCCCTGCGCGAGGGCCAGAACATGCTCGACTACCTCGCCCTGGCCGGCCACTGCCGGCCGGACCTGGCCGACGGGCTTCGGGAACAGATGGCGGCCCTGACCGGAGCCGGAGAACTTTGGACCTTCAAACGCCGGCTCGCCAGGCTGGCCACGGGACGGTGCGGATCGTGAGAACGGCCTTGAAGCGGATGTTCG
Source organism: uncultured Desulfovibrio sp. (assembly GCA_964539435.1). Classification (GTDB taxonomy): domain Bacteria; phylum Desulfobacterota; class Desulfovibrionia; order Desulfovibrionales; family Desulfovibrionaceae; genus Solidesulfovibrio. The sequence continues at coordinate 6,918 of CAZIJE010000011.1, read as the reverse complement.
GCAGGGGGTGCGCCGGGCTGGGGATTGCCCGGCTCGCGGACCGGTTTTCCCATGGACGGTTCACGGTCCTGATGTTTCACCGGGTCGTGGACGCGGACACGGCCAGGGCCAGCGCCAATGCCCCGCTCATGGTGGAGGAGGGGGCGTTTCGGGACATGGCCGCCACCGTGGCCGAACGGTGCCGCTGCCTGCCCCTGGACGAGGCCGTGGCCTGGGCCGTGGCCGACGGGCGGTCGTCGCGGCCCGTGGTGGCCATCACCTTTGACGACGGGTACGGCGACTTTTGGGACAAGGCCTTCCCCGTCCTGCGCCGCTACGGTCTCCCGGCCACCATGTACCTGCCCACCGGCTTTCTCGACGACACGGACCGCTTCTTCTGGTGGGACGCGGTGGAGGCCTTTTTCGCCGACCTGCCGCCAAAGGACGCGCTCAAGGCCGCGGACCTGCCCGAGGCGTTCGTTGGCGACGTGTTCGCCCTGGCCCTGGACCCGTGGCCGGACAAGGTGCGGGCGTTCATCCGGGGCCCCCTGCGCCGTCTGGAGCCCGAGGCCAGGGCGCGGTTCGTGGACATGCTCCCGGCCCCGCGCGCGAAGCGGCCGCCCATGCTCGACTGGGACCAGGTCCGGGACCTGGCGGCTTCGGGCCTGGTGGATTTCGGCGCCCACGGCGTCACCCATCCGCTCCTCGACGAGGTGGACGCGGCCCCGGCCCTGGAGGAGGTGGCCGTGTCCAAGCGGCGCATCGAGGAGGAGACCGGGCGTCCGGTGACGTCGTTTGCCTATCCATCCGGCCGGGTCCCGGCCTACCACCGGGACATGCTGGCCCGGGCGGGCATCGGCCTGGCCGTCACCACCCGGTTCGGCGGCAACGACGCCGGCACCGACCCCCTGCGGCTGCGGCGGGTGGATGCCCGGCTGTGCCTGGCGGGCCGGGCGTTTGATCCGTCATACTTCCTGGCGGTCTGTTCCGGATGCCTGGACTGGGTCCACGGGACCAAGGGGGCTTGAGATGGCCTGGACCCGCGCCGTCCTGGACGACATCCGCTCCGCCGACGCCCTGTCGGGCGACGTGGCGTGGCTCGAGGCCTGCGCCGCCGTGGACGGCGGCCGGCCGCTGGTGCTGCGTTCGGGCGACCTCTTTTGGCCCCTGTCCGTGCGACGGCGCTCGGGCCTGGTGGTCATCGAGAACATGGGCCAGGCGCACCGTTCGCGGTGCGGGCCGGTAGGGGAAAATGGCGGCGACAGGCCCCCCCTGGAAACCCGGGCCGTGGGCGAGGGCGCGGATGTCGTGGACCTGCGCCGGGTGCCGCAGCAGTGGGTCGACGCCGTCTGGCCGGACAACCGGCAACGTCTCGCGCGCTTTGACATCGCGCAGTTCCAGCGCCGGCTGGAAGGCAGTCCCGAGGCATTCCTGAAATCCTTGTCAAAGGGAACGCGCAAGGAATTTCAGAATGCAAGAAACAGGATCGAAAAGGATTTCGGGGCCGACGCCGTCCGGGTGGAGGCGGTGGCGCTTCGTCCCTCGAATTTTGACGCGGTCTGGGAGAAGGCGAAAACCATAGCGCCCCATTCCTGGAAAGGGAAAGAGGGCCTGTCCGTGCTGGTGCAGGAACGACCAAAGGCGCTTGTCCGGGCGCTGGTGGCCAACGGCATGTCTGTCCGCTTCCACTTTTGCCATATTGGGACGCGCCTCGCGGCCGTGGCGGTCTCCATGGAAAAGGACGGCCGGGTTTTCGTCTACTGCTCCGAATACGACGCGTCCTTCGGGAAGTACAGGCCGGGCTCGGTCCTGCGGTTGGAGCTGATCAAAAGGGCCCTGGAAGCCGGACCGCTCCTCCTCGACCTGGGCGTCGGCGATACGGACCACAAACAGAAACTGTGTTGCGAGCGCCACGCCTTGTGGCGGGTCCTGGTTCCCTTGACCTGGAAGGGATGGATGGCCGTCAAATACCAGCAGATGCGGTGGACAATGGGAAATTTCATACCAAGGCCGGAAAACGGCAAGACGCAGGGATAACATGGACAAGCAAGGCTGCATGGCGCTTGGTTGTTTTGACAAGGCCTCCGTGGCCGGTCCGATCTCCCATATCATCCTGGACATGGGGTTTGGCGGAGCCGAAAAGCTGGTGCAGGATGTGGCCATTTATTTCCATTCCCTGGACCTGGAAAGCAATATCATCTGTCTGGACGCCATCAACGCCAACACGCGCCCCCTTGAGGAGCGCGGCATCGGCCTGGAGCTGATCCGGCGGCGACAGACCGCCTTCGATTTCCGGGCCGGGCTCCGCGTCATCCGCCGGCTCAAGCAATTGGGGACGCGGCTGGTCCACGCCCACGACCTTTCGAGCCTGGCCTATGCCGTGGCCGCCGGCCTGGCCCTGCGCATTCCCGTGGTCATGACCGAGCACAGCCGGCACTACATCGACGGCCGCCGGCTCAGGCGGCTGGAAAAGCGGCTGCTGAGCCTTGGCGTCAGTCGGTGGGTGTCGGTCTCGCCGGAGCTGGCCCTGGCCAGCGTCGATCGCGACGGCCTTGCCGCCGGCAAGGTCACGGTGATTGAAAACGGCGTCGATTCCCGCCGCTTCGCCTGCGCCTGGCGCGGCGCCCTGCGGCGGGAGCTCGGCCTGCCGGACGACGCGCTCCTGGTCGGCATGGTCGGCCGGCTGGAAACGATCAAGGGGCCGGATGTCCTGCTGGAGGCCTTTGCCGGGCTCGCGGCCCGGTTTCCCGGCGCCTGGCTGGTCTATGCCGGCAAGGGCGGCCAGGAGGCGGTCCTGCGCGACCGGACCGAGGCCCTTGGCCTGTCGGACCGGGTCCGGTTCCTGGGGTCGCGCCCGGACGTCCCGGACATCATGGCCGGCCTCGACGTCCTGGCCCTGCCGTCCCGGTCCGAGGGCCTGCCGTTTGCCCTGCTGGAGGGCATGGCCGCCGGCCGGGCCGTGGTGGCCACGGCCGTGGGCCGGGTGCCGAGCCTGGTTGCGCCGTCCGAGGAGCCGCCAAACGGGCTGCTCGTCCCGCCGGACGACGTGGCGGCCCTGGCCGGGGCCCTGGAGTCCCTGCTGGGGGACCCCAGGCTTCGCCTGCGTTTCGGCGGCGCGGCCCGGGACTTCGTGGACCGGCGTTACGACCAGCGGGGCATGCTGGAGCGCTACGGCACGGTCTACCGGGACGCGCTGGCCGCGGGAGGGGGCCTGTGAGGCCGCCCGCGGCCGCGCCGGCCGTGGCCGATCCCCTGGTTCTGGTCGATCCGGTCCTGGCCTGGCTTGGCCAATGCCAGGTCCGGGAGCCGGGCTACGACCAGGGCGGCATCCGCGACCCCCTGGACGGCCGGGTGGTCGGCGACCACTACGCGGCCAGCCATTTCGCCTGGTGCTGCGCCCTGCGCCACGCCGCCCGGCCCGATCCGGAACTGCGCCGGGCGGCGCTCGACGCCATGGCCTTCCACGTCCGGACCTCCCGGGACGAGTACGGGCCGGGTTCCTGGTCCTACCACTGGGACTTCAACAACCTGGCCTCCATCGAAACCTACGCCCTGCTGCGCGGGGACGGGACGGAGCAGGGGGGGCGGCTGGACGAGGAGTGGCGCGGCAGCCTGCAGATCTGGAAGACCAACGTCCACTGGGCCGTCAACTGGGTGGCCATGCGGGCCCTGGCCCATTTCCGGCGTCACGACCTGTTCGGCCGGCGGCGGGACCTGCTGGCCGCTCGGAAGTGGCTGGAGTACGTCCTTTTCGCCCAGCTCCCGGACGGCGGCCTGGAGGACGTCAAAGGCAGGAGCCTGCCGAGCCAGTACCACGCCTATACGGCCTGCCTGCTCCACCGGATGCTGCCGCGCCATCCGGCCGTGCCCCGGACCGTGGGCAGCGCCGCCCAGTGGCTTTTGGCCGTCACCGGCCCGGACGGGGAAATAAACGCCCTGGGCCGGGGGCAGGGGCAGATCTTCGGCTACGCCTGCGCGGTCTATCTCTTTCGGGCCGCCGCCGTCCTGGATCCGGTCCTGGCTCCCCGGTGCCGGTGGGCCGAGGCCAAGGTCTTGGAGCGGCTGGCCCGGTTCCAGTCCCCGGAGGGCTGGTGGCCCCTGGTCCTCAACCACCTGCCCGTCGCGGGCCGGGCCGGGTGGTACGACTACCACCACCTGACCGTGTACAACGCCTTTGCCGCCCTCTGGCTGACCCTGGCCGCCGGCATCCCCCTGCCGCCGGGCCCCCAGGAGCCGCCGGAGCCGGACGTGGTCTGGCTCAAGGATTCCGGCCTTCTGGCCGTGCGGCGCAAGCAGTGGTTCGCCCTGTTCGCCGCCGGCCGCGACGGGGCCGGCTACGCCGCCGAAGCCGGCATCACCCCGCACCAGCTCGTCTGGGAAGGCCATGACCTCTTCCGCTACCCCCTGGGCCCCGGGGCCGGCAAATACGGCGACCTGGCCCGGGACCGAAACCACGAGGCCAACTGCTGGGCCCCCCTGTGGCGGGCCGGAACCGGAGTCTGGCAGGCCCCGTGGGGGGCCGAGGGAAGCCTGGCGCCGGGGCCTGGGCCGCGCCGGTGGCGGATGCGGCTGGCCCGTGACGGCGCGGTCTGGGAACGGGAGCTGGTGCTCGGCCGCCGGTTCCTGGAGGCCAGGGACGTGCTGGACCTGACCGAGGTTCCGTCCGGCGACGGACAGGTCGCCATCCGGTCCCGCAATTTCGCCTGGGCTGCCGGCCGGGCCCGGGAGGTCGGTCCCGCCTTTGTCAGGGACCGCGATTCCGGGGCCGTGCTTCGGACCTGGGGCGACGGCGTTTTGGCCGAAGCCGAAACCGTGGCCGCCGCCTGGGACGAGACGCGGATCCTGGCGGCCGCCGGCGCGGGACGGCGCACCGTTTCGGGGTGGCGGCTGCGCCAGGGGCCAGGCCGGCCGGAACAGGGCGGCGGCCGCCTGCCCGGCATCGTCTGCCTCAGCTGGGATCCCTGGTCCGGTCTGTGGAAGCGCAAGCAGCGGCTCCTTTACGAACTGTCGCGCCAGGGCCGCTCGCCCCGGACCCTGTACGTGGAGCCGCCGACGCCGCTTACGGACGTGGTCGAGGGTGCGGGCCGGCTGTTTACGGCCGAAGGCGAGCGCTTGCGCCGCTGCCTGCGCTCCCGGCCGCGCCACATGGGGCACGGGTTCCACCTGGCCTCGCCGCTGTGGCCCTGGCCGGGGCGGCGGACCTTCGCCCGCCTGGACCGGGCCAACCGCCAGGCCTGGCGCAACCAGGTGCGGCGGAGCGTCCGGGACGTCGGCTTTCCGGAGGGCTATGTCCTGTGGCTCTACCACCCGTCCCAGCTCGACGCCCTGGACCTCCTCGGCGACGAGGCCGAACTGGTGGTCTACGACTGGACCGACGACTGGGCGGCCGCCCTGCCGGAGGGGTGCGGCCCCGAAGCCCGGAAGCGCCTCGAAGCGCGCCAGCAGGAGCTTTTGTGCCGGGCCGACGTGGTCCTGGCGGTCTCGGCGGCCCTGGCCGGGCGGGCCCGGGAACTGTGCCCCGAGGTCCACCACCTGCCAAACGCCACGGACCCGGCGGTCTTCCGGCCCCGGGACCCGTCGCGGCCCGAACACCCCCTGGCCGCCCGCCGGCCGGTCCTGGTCTACCTGTCCCAGATCACCGAGCGCCTGGACGTGGATCTGGTCCGGGACGTGGCAACGGCCCGGCCCGGCTGGACCGTGGTCCTGGCCGGCCCCCTGGCCTGCCCGCCGGAACGGGTCGCGCCCCTGGCCGGGCGCGGCAACGTGGTCCTGGCCGGGCCGCTGCCCTACGAAGAGGCGGCAGAGCTGGTGGCCCAGGCCGACGTCTGCCTGCTGCCCCACAAGGAAGACCCCCTGACCCGGACCCTCGACCCCATCAAGCTCTACGACTACCTGGCCACGGGCCGGCCCATCGTGTCCACGGACGTGGCCATGCACCCGGATCTGGCCGGGCAGGTGCGGATCGCCAGCGGCGCGGCGGCCTTCATCCGGGCGGTGGAGGCGGCCCTGGCCGAACCCGAAGACGCGGCCGCGCGCCGGCGCGAGGCGGCTTTGGCCCATTCCTGGGAGGCCCGGGCCGGACAGGTCGCGGACATCCTGGAACGGTTTTTCCCGGAGGACGCCTGATGCGCATCGCCGTGGACGCCCGGGTGCTCGGCCTGCCCGAACTGCGGGGCATCGGCTCGTACCTGCGCGAGGTGCTGGCGGCCTGGCCGGAGCCAAGCGATGCTTTTCTGCTCCTGACGCCCCGTCCCATTCCGGCCGACCGGGTCGCGAGCCCGGCCGACGTCGCCGTCCAGGTGACGCCGGAACCGCGCGGCAGCCGGTTTTACGTCTGGCAGTGGTGGTCCCTGCCCCGGGCCGTGCGGGCCTTCGCCCCGGACCTCCTCTGGAGCCCGGCCAACACCGCCGCGCCCGTGGCCGGGGTGCCCCAGGCCGTGACCATCCACGACACCCTGCTCCAGGAGAGGGTCCGCCACGGCCGCCTGACCGACCGCGTCTACCACCGGTGCGTCTCGCCGTGGTGGGTACGGCGCTTCGCCGACCGGATCGTGACCGTGAGCGCCTTTTCCGCCCGGCGCATCGAGGCGGTTTTCGGCTGCCCGCGGGAGACGGTGCGGGTGATCCCCAACGGCGCGAGCCCGCCGCGCCGGCGCTTTCCGGACCGGGCCGCGGCCCAGGCCCATCTGCGGGCCACGGGACTGGCGGCGCGGCCCTATGTCCTGGCCCTGGGCGCGGAAAGCGCCTGGAAAAATACCGACGGCGCCATGCGGGCCTTCGCCCTGGTCGGCCGCGAGACGACGCGGGTGGACTTCGTGGTGGCCGGGCTCCAGGAACGGGCCAGGGAGCGGTTCGCGGCCCTGGCCCGGGAGCTGGGCATGGCCGGCCGGCTGCGCCTGCCCGGGTTCGTGTCCCCGGCCGACCGGGACGCCCTGTACC
>CAZIJE010000010.1:0-72966 GCA_964539435.1 uncultured Desulfovibrio sp. | reverse complement strand
AGGCAGGGAGGGTCCGGGAGGGGCTTAGCCCCTCCCGGCCGCCGGAGGCATCTTCCTCTTCCCCCTACTCTTCCTCCAGCCCCCAGCCCTTGCGCACCGTTTCCCGCCAGCCCATGAACGCCTCCATGAACCCTTCAAGCGGCAGCTCGCCTTTTTCGCCGGTGCGGCGGTCCTTGGTCTCGACGATGCCGCGCGCCAGGCCCTTGCCGCCGAGGGTGAGCTGGATGGGCAGGCCGATCAGGTCGGCGTCCTTGAACTTGACGCCGGGCCGCTCGTCGCGGTCGTCGAGCAAGGTTTCGACCCCGGTCTTGGTCAGGGCGGCGTAGAGTTCGTCGGCCTTGGCGACGGCGGTTTCGTCCTTGGGGCTCAAATTGATGATCACAGCCTCGAAGGGGGCGATGGGCGGCGGGAAGACGATGCCGGAGGCGTCGTTATTCTGTTCGATGCAGGCGGCCACGATGCGCGAAACGCCAATGCCGTAGCAGCCCATGATCATGTACTGCTCCTTGCCGGCCTCGTCGAGGAACGTGGCGTTCAAGGCCTTGGAATACTTGAGGCCGAGCTTGAAGACGTGGCCGACTTCGATGCCCTTGGTGAAATCAAGGAGCGCGCCGCATTTGGGACAGACGTCGCCCGGCGCGACCTGGCGCAGGTCGGCGAAGGCGGCGATGCGCGCGTCGCGTTCCAGGTCCACCTGGCGCAGGTGGAGATCGGCGGCATTGGCCCCGACGATCCAGTCCGTGCCGCAGGCCAACTCCTGATCGGCGTAAATTTTGACGTCCTGGGAGAGGCCAATGGGACCGGCGAACCCCACGGGCGCGCCGGTGAGGGCCGTGACCTCCTCGGGCGTGGCCAGACGGATGTCGGCGGCGGCCAGGAGGTTTTTGAGCTTGATCTCGTTGAGTTCCCGGTCGCCGCGCACGAGCCCGGCCACGGGCGCGCCGTCGGCCATATAAAGGAGCGTCTTGACGATGCGGGCCGGAGCGACGCCGAGGAACAGGGACACCTCCTCCACGGTGTGCACGCCCGGGGTGGGGACCGAGACCGACGGCGGACAGGGAGGGATGTCGCCACGGGGCGGGACCACAGACTCGGCCTTTTCCAGGTTGGCCCCGTAGTCGCAGGCCGGACAGGCGACGATGGTATCCTCGCCGGTTTCGGCCAGGACCATGAATTCGTGGGAGAACGAACCGCCGATGGCCCCGGAGTCGGCGGACACGGCCCGGAACTTGAGGCCGAGCCGCGTGAAGATGCGGGCATAGGCGTCGTACATGGACTGGTAGCTGCTATCGGCCCCGGCGTCGTCCTTGTCGAAGGAATAGGCGTCCTTCATGACGAACTCGCGGCCGCGCATGAGCCCGAACCGGGGGCGGATCTCGTCGCGGAACTTGGTCTGGACCTGGTAGAGGTTGACCGGCAGCTGGCGGTAGGACCGGATCTCGTGGCGCACCAGGTCGGTCACCACCTCCTCGTGGGTGGGACCGAGGCAGGACTCCCGGTCGTGGCGGTCCACGAAGCGCAAAAGCTCCCGGCCGTAGACGTCCCAGCGGCCGGACTCCTTCCACAGGTCGGCGGGCTGGACCGAGGGCATGAGGATTTCCAGGGCCCCGGCCCGGTCCATCTCCTCGCGCACGATGCGGGCCACGTTGTTGAGGGCCCGAAGCCCCAGCGGCAGATAGGTGTAGACGCCGGCCGTGAGCTTGCGGATCAGGCCGGCGCGCAGGAGCAGCTTGTGGCTTATGACTTCGGCCTCGGCCGGGGATTCCTTGAGGGTGGGGGCGTAGTAGCGGCTCAGTCGCATGGGGTTTCCTTTTTTTCGGTAAGGTAGCGTTCCAGGGCGTCCATGAAGGCCGGGATCAGGTTCTCGGACCCGCGCACCTTGCCGAGGACTTCCCCTTTCCGGAAAATGATGCCGCAGTCGCGGCCGCCGGCGATGCCGATATCGGCCTCGCGGGCCTCGCCCGGGCCGTTGACCACGCAGCCCATGACGGCCACGGTGAAGACTTCGGACACGCCCCGCAGGCGCTCCTCCACGGCCTCGGCCAGGCCGACCAGGTCGATCTCGGTGCGGCCGCAGGTCGGGCAGGAGATGATCTCCGGTCCCCGGGCGCGCAGGTCCAGGGCGCGCAGGATCTCGTAGGCCACGCCGATCTCGGTGACCGGATCGCCGGTCAGGGAGACGCGCAGGGTGTCGCCGATTCCCTCGGCCAGGAGGATGCCGAGCCCGACGGCGGACTTGACCGCCCCGCGAAGGGGCGTACCGGCCTCGGTCACGCCGATGTGCAGCGGATAGTCGACTTGTTGGGCCAAGAGCCTGTAGGCGGCAATGGTGCGCGTGACCGAGGAGGACTTGAGCGACACCTTGATGTCGTGAAAGCCGCGCTTTTCGAGAAAACCGATGTGGGTGAGCGCGCTTTCGACCATGGCCTCGGGGGTGGGGCCGCCGTATTTCTTGAGCAGGTCCTTGTGCACGGATCCGGAATTGACGCCGATGCGGATGGGGGCGCGGTGGGCCTTGGCCGCGGCCACCACCGTGTCCACGGCCGCCTCTGAGCCGATGTTGCCGGGGTTGATGCGCAGGGCGTCGATGCCGGCTTCAAGGGCGGCCACGGCCAGGCGGTGGTCGAAGTGGATGTCGGCCACCAGCGGCACGGCCGTGCCGGCCCGGATGGCGGCCAGGGCCTTGGCCGCGGCCTCGTCCAGGACGGCCAGGCGCACGATTTCGCAGCCAGCGTCGGCCAGGGCCTTGATCTGGACAAGGGTCGCTTCCGCGTCCCGGGTGTCGGTGTTGGTCATGCTCTGGACGCGGACAGGATTGTCGCCGCCGACACCCACCGAACCGATGCGGACGGTCCGGCTCGGACGCCGGTGAGGAGCCGTGAAACTGGTGTGCATGGAGAAACCGGGGTTGGGGGTTTGCCGGCGGGGCCGGCCGGGTCTGCCGGAAAGGGTCAGCTTCCCTCGGCCACCGTGACGACGGCGAGATAGACCTCGTCTCCGGCCTTTTTGGCCACCGTGCCTTCGATGCGGCAGTCGGCGTCCTTCTTGCCCAGGGCGAAGAGCTTCTCAATGGTCTCCTTGGCCGTGACGTCGTCGCAGATGAGGAAGGTCTTCTTGTCCTTGCTTTCGAACTGCAGGCAGATGGTTTCGGTCTTGGGATACTGGAACACGCCCGTGACCCGGCCGGTCAGGGCCACGTTCTCGGCGGCCAGGACCGGGCCGCACCAGAGCAGCGCCGTCAGGACAAGAAGCGGGAACACACTGCGCATCAAAAAACCTCCTGCGCGCGTCACGCGGACGGACCGTCGGCGGGGGAACGGTCTGGGCTTTCGGCGGAAGACGTTCCGCCCCAAAGGTTCAGGCACCAGAGGGCCAGGCAAACCCCGGCCACATAATAAAGCACGTCCTGGCCGAGGAGCCAGGCCAGAACCGCCCGGACCGTCGGGCGCGGCAGGGCGAACACCCAGCGGACCATGGCGTCGGGCAGGAAATTGCCGAGCGGCCAGGCGAGCCAGAGGCCCTCCCGGAACGCCACGAAAAGCTTCATGCCAAGCAGGATGTAGAGCGCCGCCAGGCTGCTCCAGAGGCAGCCCCGGCCAAGGACGTCGCGTCGGGTTGTCATGAAACCGCCCGTTTCAGGCCGCCTTTGCGCGGTCACGGGAGTATACTGGGGGCTGGCCCGGCTGTAAACGCCTGGAACGGGCTTTCTTGCCGCGTGCCGGCCGTCACTGGGCCGGCTGGGTGGCGAGAAAGGCCAGGGCCTGTTGCCGTTCGCAAAACCGGGGCGCCTTGGCGCTCACGCCGAACCGGTCAAGGACCCTGGCGAAATTTTCCGCAAGCCCGCACACGGCCGCCGGCCGCCCCGTTTCCTGGCACTGCCCGGCCGCCTGCAGGAGCAGGTCCAGCCCGGCCCCGTTGATGGACGCGTTCGGACTGAAGGCGAAAAGGACCTTTTTCGCGCCGTCGGCCTCTTTCATGGCCCGCCGCAGGTACGGCTCGGTCTCGGCGGAAAGACTCCCCCGGATGGCGAGGACGCCGACCTCCCCTTCCCGCTCCACCACGATGTCGCCGCCCCTGCCGTCCGTGGCGGCGGCCAGGTCCAGCCGGGAGGTGGCCCGGTTCAGGGCCGCTTCCAGGGCTTCGCGCCGGATCGGCTTGTCGATGAAGTCCGTGGCCCGCAAGGCCAGGGCGGAAAGGGCCAGATCGGTGTCGCCGTGGCCGGTGATGACGATCACCTCGGTTTCGGGGCGCATCTCCTTGATGGCGGCCAGGACGGCCAAGCCGTCCATGCCGGGCATCTTGATGTCGGTCAGGACGATGGGCGGACGCCTGTCCTCGAAAACCGCCAACCCCTCTTCCCCGCTGGCGGCCGTCAGCACGGGGTAGCCGTAGGCCCCCAGGTACAGTTCGAACATCGTCAGCGTGGGCCGCTCGTCGTCGATCACCAGAATCGTGCGCATGCCATGCTCCCGGAGGGTCACGGTTATGGTCCTTGTGGCGTCCCTGAAAAAACCGTCACATCCCGACCCGGCTCTCCCGGGCCACCGGAAAGGTCAGACGGAAGACGCTGCCTCCGCCCGGAGCGTCGGCGACCTCGATGTCGCCGCCGTAGTCCTTGACAATGCCATAGGTTATGGAGAGCCCAAGGCCCATTCCCTGTCCGGTAGCCTTGGTTGTGTAAAAGGGTTCGAAAATCTTGTGGCGCTCTCCGACGGGAATGCCGCACCCGGAATCGGCCACGGCCACGGTCACCCGGCCTTCCTCGGTCCGGGACCGGATGTCGATGCGGCGGGGCCTGTCGGAGCCGGCGCGGCCTCGGCCGCCGTTCATGGCGTCGCGGGCGTTGGCCACGAGGTTGAAAAACACCTGCTCCAGGCGGTTGGCGTGGGCCTTGATGGGGGCCACGGGCTGCAGGTCCAGGGCCAGCTCGATGTCCTGCAGGGCCAGTTCGTGGCCGATGATGGCGAACACCCCCCGGATCGGCTCGTTGATGTCGATGTTCTCGGGCATGGGTTCGGATTTGCGGCCAAAGTCCCGCAGGTGGCCGATGATGGCCGCCGCCCGGTCCACCTGTTCGCTGACCTGCTGCGTGACCGAGGCCAGATGTCCGGCCGGGGGCGTCCGGCCGGTTTCGGCCAGCATCCGCAGATAATCGCTGCCCATCTTGATGGCGTTGAGCGGCTGGTTGAGTTCATGGGCGATGCCGGCCGACATTTCGCCAAGGGTCTTCATCTTGCTCGCCTGGATGAGTTGGGCGTCCTTTTCCACCAGTTCGGTGATGTCCGTGGCGGAGAAGATGACCGCGTCCCGGCCCCGGTAGGCGATACGGCAGGCGTGGAGGTTGACGTAGAGGGGCTCGCCGTTTTTTTTCACGTGGCGCAGCTTCGGGAAAAACACCCGGCCAGGCCCGTCGCGGTCCTTCAGGTAGCCGGCCACGCCCCCGGCCCCGGCCCCGGCCTCGGCCTCCAGGTCGCCGACGAACCGGCCGGCCAGTTCCTTGCGGGCATAGCCGTACACGTCCTCGGCCTGGGAGTTGGCGTCCAGGATCCGTCCGGAAACGGCGTCGGCCACGAAGACCGGGTCCGGATTGCTGTCGAAAAGGGACCGGTACTTTTCCTCGGATTCGCGCAGCCGCCGCCGGTAGAGCCGGATGCTCCAGATCATGTTGCCGAAGGACTCGGCCAGCTGGGCCACCTCGTCTCCGCCGCCGCCCTTGCGGTAGAACCGGCACTCCCGGCAGCTGGGGGTGTTGGTCTGCTGGCTTTCCGGACCGATGTCGGTCCGGCTCTGGTCGAAGTGCCAGCAGGGCAGGTCCGTGTCGGCATAGGCCGGACAGTCCTTGGGCGCGGCGTCGCGCAGGCCGAGCAGCGCCGCCGGGGCTTCGAGGCTGCCCCGGCTGACGGCGTCGGCGGCCTGGGTGAGCCGGGCGATGGGCCCGGCCACGGCATTGGACAGGCGCAGGACGATCAGGAACATGACCACGGTCACGGCCGCGATGAACCCCAGAAAGGTGGTGCGCAGGGTGCCGACCAGGGAGTCGATGTGGTTTTTGGACAGTCCGACATGGACCGCGCCCAGGGTGGAGATGCCCTCGCGCACGGGCACGGCGATGTCGATGGCCTGGTTGCCTTCGAAATCGGCCAGCCGGATGCTGTACTCCCGGTTCTCCTCCAGGGGGTTGGCCTTGATCAGGGCCTTGGGGAACGGGCGGATGAAGGTGTTGGCAAGTATCTTGTTGTCCGTGTCCTCGATGAAGATGTAGGAAACGAGGATCTTGCGTTCCCCGAGCTGGGCGGCGTCGAAGACCAGGCTGACCAAGTTGGGCCGGTCCTTGTCCAGGATGTAGCTGCTGGCCCGCTCGGCAATGCTCTGGCCGATGGCCACGCCGCGCTGCTCGAGCTCCCGGTTGAGGCTCGTGACCAGGATCCAGCGGGCCAATAGCGCGATGACGGCGCTGACCAGGAGCACCACGGCCATGGCGCCGCCGAACATCTTGAGCTTGAGGCTGATGTGGCGCTTGACGAACATGGGGCCTACCGACCTGGTTCGGCCGCCGGGGCCGTGGGCATGTCGACCGGGACTTCCGGGGCCGCCGGCGCGGCCGTGGCCCGGGCGCGGGCGGCCAGATCGGCCTTGATCCGGCCCCAGTCCGTGACCATGTGAAAGCCGCCGCGGTCGAAACGGGTGAAATAGACCCGTTCCAGGCCCTGGTGTCGGGTCTTGTCGAAGCTGACGGGACTGGCGATGCCCACGGAAAAATCGGCGATGCTCTCCACGGCGTCCAGGAACCCCTCGCGGGTCAGTTCCCGGCCGGCCCGGCGCAGGCCCTCGACCAGGACCTTGGCGTTGATAAATCCCTCGAGCCCCACCAGGTTCGGACGCTCGTCCGGGAAGTACCGGGCCAAAAGCCCGGCGTATTCCACCACCCCCGGCAGGACCGGACCGGACTCCGGCAGGCCCGGCAGGGGCACGACCTGGGAGACCAAAAGCGGCGTGTCGTCGCCGGGTCCGAGGATGCGGGCGATCTCGTCGGCCCCGACAAAGGAGACGGCGTAGAAAAGCCCCTTGTACCCCCTGGCCCTGGCCAGCTTGATGGCCTTGGCGCAGGGGCCGTAGGTGCCGATCATGACGATGGCCCTGGGATCGGCTTCCAGGATCCGTCCCATGCCCTCCTCCACCTCCATGGTGCCCCGGATGTAGGAACCGCGCGCGACCGGAGCCAGCCCGTGGGACCGCAGGGCCATTTCCGTGCCCTTGAGGCCGTCGAAGCCGTAGGCGTCGTACTGGTAGAAGACGGCGACCCGGTCGATGCCGAGGTCGCGGACCATGTGGTCCACGGCGGCGGCGGTCTCCTGGTAGTAGGAGGCCCGGATGTTGACGATGTAGCGGCGAAACGGCGAACGCAGGGCGTCGGCTCCGGTGAAGCTGCCGATCAGCGGGACCCTGGCCTCTTCCAGGAGCGGGATGATTTTGACCGTGGTCGGCGTGCCCACGTAATTGAACAGGCAAAAGACCCGGTCCTCGACGATCAGCTGCTGGGTATTGGCCACGCACCGGGGGGGATCGTAGCCGTCGTCCAGGGCCAGGACCTTGATCCGGCGGCCGGCCACGCCACCGGCGTCGTTGACGGAATGGAGATAGGCCAGGGCGCCGTAGAGGGTCTGCTTGCCGAGGTAACTGGCGTGGCCGGTCAGCGGCAGGGACGAGCCGACGGTGACCGTGTCGTCGGTCACGCCGGGGATGCCCGACTCGTCCGCCTCCGGGGCCGGCGCACCGGAGCAGGCCGCGAGCAGCACGGACAGGAGCAATGCCCGCAGGAGGGGGAAAAAAGTGGTGTGCGGACCGGCTGTGCCCATGCAGGGGAGATACCAGATCAGGCCCGGCGGTCAACCGAGGGTTATGCAAACGGGGCCAGCCGCCGTCCGCCACGGACAACGGCCGGCCGCCAGGGATGCGGGACGCCGCAAACGTTGCGAAAGGCCGTGGCAGCGACCTTCCGCAACGGACGGACGTGGCCTAACCGAACGCGCGAAGCGGCCGGAATACCGTGGCCAGAAAGGCCTTGCGGCTCAAGGGTCGGGGGCCGGCCTCGCCGTACTGCACGTGTTTGTAGTAGGCGGTCGGCGCCTGGGTCACCAGGAAGACGGCGCGCACCGAATTGGCGTCCACCAGTTCGGCGCGGGGGTGGTTGGGCTTGAGCCTGGCCAGGCGCTCCCGGGCCAGGGCCAGCATCTCGTCGCGGTCGCCGAAGTTCATGGTGCCGGTGGGGCAGGTCTTGACGCACGAGGGCAGCATGCCGGCCTGGACCCGGTCGTTGCACATGTCGCATTTGAACATGAGCTTGGTCGCCGGATCGTGCCGGGGGATGTCGTAGGGACAGGCCTCGCGCACGGCCTCGGCATTGAGCCCCTTGGTCTTGTCCGTGAAAAGCACCGCTCCGGTGGCGGCATCCTGGGTGATGGCCTCGGGGATTTCCGAATCCCCGACCATCTTGCAGGGCGCGTCCAGGCAGTGGCGGCACTGGTCCGGGAAAAAGAGCCAATGGAACTTCCCGTCAATGGTGGTTTCGTTGAAACGCACGACCTTGAGCGTCTGCCAGGACAGGTCGGGCGGGTTCTGGTGGGAACCGGTGTTTTCCGTGGGTTCCACGGGTTTATTCTTCCACTGCTTGCAAGCGACCTGGCAGCCCCGGCAGCCTGTGCAGCGCGACAAGTCGATGAAAAACGTCTTTCCGTTCATGGCAGCTTTTCTCCTCGCGGGCGCCTGGAAGGCCGTTTCCGGCCCCAGGCATCGGGCCGGCGCGAACATCCCGCGCCGGCCCGCGCTGATTGTCGGCCCATAGTGGCCGCGGTCCGGGGAAGGACCGCGGCCGGGCCCGGGCGTCTAGGCCTTTTTCACATTGACCATGAAGGCCTTGCTTTCGGGGATGCCCGTATTGGGATCGCCGACCGACGGACACAGGATGTTGGCCGAATCGCCGCCGTTTTTGGGCCAGGTCCAGCCGAAGTGCCAGGGAACGCCCACCTGGTGGACCGTATTGCCGAGCACGGTGAAGGGCTTGATCCGCTCGGTGACGATGGCCTTGGCCCACAGGGAGCCGCGAGTGCTCTCCAGGATGACCTTGTCGCCGTTTTTGATGCCGCGCATGGACGCCAGCTCGGGGCTCATCTCGCAGAACATCTGCGGTTCTGCCTCCAGGAGCCAGGGGGAGTTGCGGGTCATGACGCCGGTCTGCCAGTGCTCGGTCACTCGGTAGGTGGAGCAGACGAACGGGTAGCGCGGGTCGCAGGAGGCGTGGACCTCGGTCGGACCGGTGAAGGTCAGGGCCGTGGGGTTGTGGAGCTGCTTGGAGAACGGATGGGCTCCCACCGGGCACTCCAGGGGCTCGTAGTATTCCGGCAGCGGCCCGTCGTTGCGGCCGGGGCCGAAGATCTGGCCCATGCCGTCGGTGGTCATGATGAAGGGGTACTTGCCCTTCTCCTTGTCGGCCATGGGCGGCCAGGGGCCGTCGGGCACGTCGCCCACCCACTTGCCGTCCTCCCAGGCGATGACCGCTTTTTGCGGCTGATAGGGCTTGCCCTGGGGATCGACCGAGGCGCGGTTGTAGAGGATGCGGCGGTTGACCGGCCAAGCCCAGGTCCAGCCCGGGAACAGGCCGATGTTGGCCTGCATGGCGGTCTGGGTCTTGTCGCGCCGGGCGGCCATGTTCTTGTCCGTGTAGGAGCCGCAGTAGACCCAGGTGCCCGAGCAGGTGGAACCGTCGTTCTGGAGCAGGGCGAAGCTCGGCACCGGATCGCCGGGCTTGAAGGTCTTGTCCGCGTCGCCGACCTTGAGGGTCTTCTCGGTCAGGAAGGTGCCGTTGATGCGCCTGGCCACCTTGTGCGGGTCGAAGACGTGGTTGGTGGCCACGTCCCAGTTGAGGTTTTTGATCGGATCGGGGTAGGCCCCGCCCTCCTTGGCGTAGAGCTCGCGGATCTTCTCGAACAGTTCGTAGATGATGTCGCCGTCGGGCTTGGAGTCCCCGGACGGTTTCTGGGCGGCGTAGCGCCACTGCATCCAGCGGCCGGAGTTGGAGATGGAGCCTTCCTTTTCAAAGGCCACGGCGCAGGGCAGGTAAAAGACCTCTGTCTTGATCTTTTTCGGGTCCATGCCCGGGCCCTTCCAGAAGGAGCCGGTCTCGGTCTCGAACATGTTGACCGTGACCATCCAGTCGAGCTTGGTCATGGCGTCACGGGTCTTGTTGGCATTGGCCGTGCTGGCGGCCGGGTTCTGGCCCCAGGCGAAAAAGCCCTTGAAGGCCCCCTTGTGCATGGTGTCGAACAGGGTCAGCCAGGAGTAGTCCTTGCCCGGCTCGAGCTTGGGCAGGTACTCGTAGCCCGTGTCCAGGTCCTGGTTGGGGTACATGGACTTGATGAAGCTGGCCATGTACTTGGGCCGGTTGCCCCACCAGTTCATGCTCTGCGGGTCCTTGGTGACCGGCGTGTTCTTCTCGTTGTATTCCTTGAGCGTGGCCATGGCCGCGGTCGGGGTCGGGATGTAGCCGGGCAGGATGTGGAAGAGCAGGCCCTGGTCCGTGGATCCCTGGACGTTGGCCTCGCCGCGCAGGGCGTTGATGCCGCCGCCGGCCACGCCCATGTTGCCGAGCAGCAGCTGGACGATGGACATGGTGCGGATGTTCTGCACGCCGACCGTGTGCTGGGTCTGGCCCATGGCGTAGAGCATGGTGCCGGACTTCTCCGGCTTGCCCGTGGCGGCGTAGGTCTGGTAGACGCACTGCAGGTCGGCCACCGGCGTGCCGGTGATGCTGGAGACCGTCTTCATGTCGTAACGGTCATAGTGCTTCTTGAGGATCTGGAAGACGCACCGGGGATCGTTTAAGGTCGGGTCCTTCTTGACGATGCCGGAATCGTCCCTGGCAAAGCTCCAGGCCGATTTGTCATAGGCCTTTTTCTCGGCGTCGTAGCCGCTGAAAAGGCCGTCCTTGAAGTCGTACTTGTCGGAAAGGATAAACGACGCGTTGGTGTAATTGACGACGTAATCCTTGAAGTACAGGTTGTTGGCCAGGATGTACCGGACCATGCCGCCGAGGAAGGCGATGTCCGATCCGGACCGCAGCCTGGCGAACACGTCGGCATGGGCCGACGTCCTGGTGAAGCGCGGGTCGACGTGGATGATCTTGCCGCCCTTGTCCTTGGCGCGCAGGGCCCACTTGAAGGAGATGGGATGGTTCTCGGCAGCGTTGCTGCCCATGATCAGGATGCAATCCGAATTCGCGATGTCGATCCAGTGGTTCGTCATCGCGCCGCGTCCGAACGACTCTGCCAGAGCCGCTACAGTGGCGCTGTGTCAGATACGGGCCTGATGCTCGATGAATGTCAATCCCATGGCCCTGAGCATGGCCTGGTAGATCCAGCACTCCTCGTTGTCCATGGCGGCCGAGCCGACAGAGACGATGCCCTCGCACCGGTTGACGGTGCGGCCCTTGGCGTCCTTGGTCACAAAGGTGGCGTCACGGGCTTCCTTGACGCGACGGGCGATGCGGTCCAGGGCGAAGTCCCAGCTTTTTTCTTCCCAGTTCTCGCTGTAGGGAGCGCGGTAGAGGACCTTGAGGATGCGGCGGTCGTTTTTCCCGAGCTGGTAGTGGGACGCGCCCTTGGGACACAGCGAGCCTTCGTTGATCGGATGGTCCGGGTCGCCCTCGATGTTGACGACCTTGCCCTCGCCGTTCTTGTCCGTGCTGGCGATCAGGCCGCAGCCGACCGAGCAGTAGCAGCACACCGAGGTGGTCTGCTTGGTGAATTTGAGTTTCGGCGCCTGGTCCTGGGCCTGGGCCTGGGCCGGACGCAGGTCAAAGCCGAGACCGCCGAACGCGGCCAGGGCCGTTGACGCGCCCGCGATTTTGAGGAACTCCCGCCGGTTCCATTCCATGATCCGTCTCCTTGCCGCTTGGCGTTGCTGCTTTGCCCGTGGCCGACAGGGCGTCAGGGCTGGTCTCCGCTTACTCTATGCTAAAGTTAGCATAAGTTTAAAATAACATAGACATTGGAGCGCAGGGTCACTGTTTACGTAAGAAACGGGTGAGCGGGGGTCAAAGAAAAACCAATTAGTCAAGATCTGGCACAATGGAACAGATATCCTGAAGTAAAATCGGCAGGATATCTTCTTGGCGGTGGTTGTAGCGGAACTCCAGTTCCTTGAGATAGAGGGGGAATTTCCGGGCCGTGACGCCATGGAACCGGATCAGGCGTTCCCGGGCGTAGGCCCAGAAGCCCTCCTGGCGCGGCTCCACGGCCGGAACCCGGCCCGCCACCTCCACGAACCGCCGCGCCAGCAGGTCCGACCCGCAGGTCACGAGGGTCTGGTAGCGGAGATACCGGTCGGAGTAGACAATGGCCCCCAGGCGGGACAGGGGCAGGGAGAAATGGAGGTTGAAGTGGAGGAGGTCCTCGGGGGTCATGTCGGGCAGGTAGTCGACAAACACCACCCCTTCCCGCTCCAGGATGCCGAAGACCGGGATCGCGGCCAGGGGCGCGTCGGCGGGCCTTGGGCGCAGGGACCGTCCGGAAAAACCGAGTTCCCGGCCGAGCGGTCCGCGCAGGACGGCCAGGCCGTCGAGGCTGTCGGCCAGGACGGCCAGACGCGTGACGGTCGCGGCCTTGTAGGCGGTGTTGTAGGCCACGGCCAGGGACGCGGCCATGGCGTGGGCCGTCTCCTCGGCCGCGAACAGGCGGACGAGCCGCAGCCACTGGCGCGGGGACAGGCCGGCCAGGCCGGCGAACCGGCCGGTCAGGGCGTGGAAGGTGTAGCGGCAGCCGGCGCACCGCAGCCGCCCCTCGGCCAGGACATAGGCCTTTTGCGCGCCGCAGCGCGGGCACCGGGGCCGGCCGTCCGGCCAACAGAACCGTTCGATCAGGCGGCGGGCGGTCTCGTCGGTCCGGGCGTGCCGCTCCAGGTCAAGGGCCATGGACGGGACGGGCCGCCTCAGCCGCCAATGGCCGACATGTCCCTGGCCTCGGGGACCGCGCCGGGATTGAGGACCTCATAGCCCAGGGGCTTGGTCCGCAGGGCGATGGCGATCACGTCCCGGACCTTGCGCAGGCCGAGCTTCGGGTTTCTAAGCAGCGGCAGCAGCCGGTATTCCCGGTCGGAAAAAAGGCAGGTCCGCAGCTTGCCGTCCGAGGTGATCCGCAGCCGGTTGCAGGCGTCGCAAAAGTGCTCGCTCAAGGGGGATATGACGCCGAAGCGGCCAAGGCCGCCGACGATGCGGTGCATCCTGGCCGGCCCGCCGGTCAGGTGGCCGTTTGCCTCGACGGCCATGTCGGCCGCTCGCATGGCCAGGGCCAACACGTCCCTGGCCGCGATGTAGTTTTCCGGCTTCCACAGGTTGCCGTCGCCCACGGGCATGAATTCGATGAACCGGACGTCCAGGGGAGCCTCGGCGGCCAGGCGGACGAAGGCGGGAATCTCGTCGGTGTTGATGCCGCGAAGGGCCACGGCGTTGATCTTGACCCGAAGCCCGGCGGCCAGGCTCTCGTCAATGGCCCGGCGCACGGCGGCCAGGCGGTCGGAGCCGGTGATACGGGCGTATTTCTCCCTGTCCAGGGTGTCGCAGGAGATGTTGACCGCGGTCACGCCAAGATCGGCCAGGAGGGCAGGCTTGCCGGCCAGCAAGGTGGCGTTGGTGGTCAGGCGCAGGTCCATCTCCGGAAACCGTCGCCGGATCGACTCCACCAGGACCATGAAGTCCTTTCGGGCGAACGGCTCGCCACCGGTCAGCCGGACCTTGGTGATGCCCATGTCCCGGCCCAGCGACACCAGGTCAAGCAGTTCCTCGTAGCGCAGGATGTTGGCGTGGGGAATGAACGAGATCCGGTTTTTCGGCCGGCAGTACATGCAGGAAAGGTTGCAGCGGTCCGTGACCGAAAGGCGCAGGTAGCTGACCTCCCGGCCCCGGCCGTCGCGCAGGGCAGCATTGGCCACAGTCATGTCCGGGACTCCATGCCTCGGGCCCGGGTCAGGTCCGGGGGCGAATTGACGTTGAAAAAGGCCCGGGCCGTGGCCGGGTCGTTTTTGCTGTACTCCAGGTGCCAGCGCCGGTCCGGTGGGAAGATGGCGGAAAGCCGCCGCTCCCCTTCCGCCAGCCGCCGGCGCACAAGCGGCACGCTGTCCGGCTCGTAGACCGCGACCAGGGATTCGATGAATCCGGTCTCCACGATCCGGTACGTGGTCATGAGCGCCGTAGCCGGCCGCGTCCGCCAGGCCTCGATCAGGCGCGAGAGCGTGGCCTCGTCCAGAAACGGCAGGTCGCAGGACACGACCAGACAGGGCCGCCCCACCGCCTCCAGCACGGTCAGCACGCCGCCGGCCGGCCCCAGGTCCGGGGTCTCGTCCGGCAGCCACGGCGCGTCGAAGCCAAAGGCGGCCGGATCGCGGCCGGAAACGAAAATCTCGCCGGTCACCCGGGCCAGCACGTCGGCCACCCGGCTCAGCAGGGGCTGGCCGAAAAAGGTGAGCCAGGCCTTGTCCCGGCCCATGCGGCTGGACTTGCCGCCGGCCAGGATCACGCCCAGGGGCAACACCGGCGCGGCGCTCACGCCGCGATCCTGCCGGCGGGGTCGGCAAAAACCGTGAACCGCGCCTCCGCGTCCCGGGCGAAGCCGACCAGGGTGACGCCGGCGGCCACGGCCGCGTCGTAGGCCGCGCCGGTCACGGCCGACCGGCTGACGACCATGCGGATGCCGGCCCGCAGGGCCTTTTCCATCATGGAGGCCGTCACCCGGCACGACAGGAAAAGGAGCAGCTCCGGCAGGACGAGGCCCTTGGCGAGCCCCTGCCCAGCCAGCCGGTCCAGGCAATTGTGCCGGCCGATGTCCTCGGCCGTGGCCACGAATTCCCCGGTGCGGCCGTCGTAGAGCCCGGCCCGGTGGAAGCAGCCGGTCCCGTCCCACAGGCCGGGCGCGGCAATGAACCGGGTGACCAGGGACAGCAGCGTTGCGGCCGCGACTTGGCCTGGCAGGTCCGGATCGGCCGGCTCCCGGTCGTCCGCGGCCACGTCCAGGTCGAAGGAAAAGCCGTCGGCCCGGGTCAGGACCGGAATTTTGCCCGGACCAAGCATGTCCAGGGCGGCATGGCCCAGGGCCAGGGGTTCGGCGGGCAGGGGCGCGGCGAAAAGCTCCTTCTCCCCCACGCCGGCCACCCGGACCCGGACCCGGATCTCGGAAGCCATCTCGTCGTCGATGGCGGCGAAGCGGCCGTTTTTGAACCGGCGGCAGGGAACGGTTCGGATAAGCCCCTGGTCCACGTCAAAACCCCCAGGCTGAAAGGACCGGCCGGCCGTACCCCTGGCCCTTGGCCGCCAGATCCAGGGTCAGGGATTCCAGGTCGTCCAGGGCCGGAACGCTCGGCCGGTCGAGTTCCCGGAAATCCGTCGTCTTGATGTAGCTTTTGCACCGCAGGCAGACATGCACGGCGTAGCCCGGCACGTCCGGGGCGGTGAAGACCTCGAGCTTGGTGTGGTCCTCTTCGCCGCAGTACGGGCACATGAGCCGCTTGGCCCGGTATTCGAGCTGGCAAAACGAGCAGGACAGGTGCCTGGCGCCGACCTTGTCCACCAGACGGGCCATGTAGGGCGGGCTGGCGCAGACCGGGCACTGGCCGAAGTTCCAGACCCGGTTTTGGGGGAAGTGGGCGAAGGCCGCCTCGCCGATGGCCGCCAGCTGGGGCGTCAGGGCCGCCTGGACCAGAAAGCCGAGCAGACGCGGGGCGTGGGGCGTCTTTTCGCCGAAAGCCGCGAAAAAGGCGTCATCCCCGGCAATATGCCTTGAGAAGGCCTCGAAGAGGTCCAGTGCGCCGGCCGACCGGGCCTCCTCGATGACGGCCAGGGCCTCGGCCAGGTGCGGTTCGCTGTCCCTGACCAGGGAGGAAAGTTCCGTGAACAGGGCGCCGGCCCTTTCCTTCTCCACCGGAAAGGCTTCCCGGGAGAGCAGGGGCGCGCCGCGCAAGACCCGTTCGGCATCCTCCACCATCTCGGCCGGAACAACGGGCTGTTCCCCGGCCCGGGCCTTGAGCTGGATCCGGGAGGCGCCGGCCACCAGGGCCAGCATGGCGGCCGGAAGGACTGTCTGCCGCGACATGTCGGCAAGTTTTTTTTCGAGAAGGCGTTCGGCCTTCGAGGCGTCAAAGGGCATGCGGTCTCCTTGGCGTCTGGGCGGCGTGAAAGAAATGCCCGGGCCGCGATGACAGTATGGTGACGGGGCCGGCAAAGGCAAGGGGGAGACGGCAAGGAAAAAACGCCCCAACGGCGCGGGCTTGACGTCCGGACCCGTTGTCCGCACACTTTGGCCGGGGCGGACGCGGCCTCGCGTCCCCAGGACGACCGCTGCCTCCACCCGCCCGGCCGGGCCGCCTCCGGTCCAGACCAGGCCACGGCCGGCCATGCCGCGCCAAAGGGGACTTGCGCCATGAGCTGGCTGCAACCGCTTTTTTTCCACCCCACGGCCGTGCAGGCGGTGGTGGTCCTGGGCCTGGTCGTCACCCTGGGACTGGCTCTGGGCCAGATCCGCGCGGGCGGCATCCGGCTCGGGGTCGGCGGCGTGCTTTTCAGCGGCCTGGCCGCCGGCCACGCGGGCCTGACCGTCAACCACCAGGTTCTGGACTTCGCCCAGGAGTTCGGGCTGATCCTGTTCGTCTACACCATCGGCATGCAGGTCGGTCCCGGATTTGTCGATTCCCTGCGCCGCCGGGGGCTGCGCCTCAATCTGATGGCCGCGGCCATCGTGCTCGCCGGCGCGGGCCTGGCCGCCGGGCTGCACCGCTGGGGCGGCCTGTCCCTGCCGGCGGCCGTCGGCATCTTCAGCGGCGCGACCACCAACACGCCGTCCCTGGCCGCCGCCTCCCAGGCCTTTCGGGAAGCGGCCCCGGCCCTCGGCCAGGCGGCCACGGCCGAGGCCGGCCTGGGCTACGCCGTGGCCTATCCGTTCGGCATCTGCGGCATCATCATGGCCATGCTGGTCCTGCGCAGGCTGTTTCGGATCGACCCGGCCAAGGAACTGCGCCAGTTCGAGGCCCAGCTCCAGAGCCGGTTCCCGCCCCTTGCCGCCATGACCATCGAGGTCACGGCCCCGGACGCGGCCGGTCTGCCGCTTGGCCGTCTGCCCGGGGTGGCGGACGGCGGGGTGGTGGTTTCCCGGATCATGTCCGGCGGCCAAACCCGCCCTGCCACGGACGACACCGTGCTCGCCCCGGGCCTGCTCCTCCACGCCGTGGGCCGCCAGGAGGCCCTGGACGCCCTGCGCCGCCGCCTCGGCCGGCAAAGCGAGACCGACCTGCCGCGACTGCCCGGTCCCCTGGAAGTGCGCCGGCTGACCGTCACCCGGCCGGGGGTGCTCGGCAAGTCCGTGCCCGAACTGGCCCTGGCCCAGGCCCACGAGGTGCGGGTGACGCGCATCCGCCGGGCAGGCACGGAGTTCACGCCCGGACCGGACGTCCCCCTGCACTTCGGCGACGTCCTGCGGTGCGTGGGCGTCCCGGCCCGCCTGGCCGAGGTCGAGCGGCTCATCGGCAATTCGGCCCGGGACCTGGCCCACCCCCACGTCCTGCCCCTTTTTCTCGGCATCGTCTGCGGCGCAATTCTTGGCAGTCTCCCCCTGCCGGTGCCGGGTCTGCCCACGGGCGTGCGCCTGGGCGTGGCCGGCGGTCCGCTTCTGGTCTCCATCCTGCTGTCCCGGCTGCACCATGTCCGGGGACTGGTCTGGTACCTGCCCGAAAGCGCCAATCTGACCCTGCGCGAAATCGGCATCTGCCTGTTTCTGGCCTGCGTGGGCCTGGCCGCCGGCGACCGGTTCCTCCCGACCGTCCTGTCCGGCCAGGGACTCTCCTGGCTTTTGGCCGGCGCGGCCGTCACCCTCCTGCCGCTTCTGGCCGCCGGAATCTTCGGCCGGCTGGTCCTCGGCTGCAACTACGCCTCCACCTGCGGCCTCCTGGCCGGCAGCATGACCGACCCGCCGGCCCTGGCCTTTGCCACGCAGATGCTCGGCAGCGACGCCCCGGCCTCGGTCTACGCCACGGTCTATCCCCTGACCATGATCCTGCGCATCGTGGCCGGCCAGGTGCTTGTCCTGGCCCTCTCCACCGGCTGACCCTCCTGGGCCGGCAGCGCGTACTGCTCCTGCCGCTACGCCAGCCAGTTTTCCATTTGGGTTGTTTCCAACAACGCTCCTCCCGCTTCCGGTCCGCGGACCCGGCGGCCGGACCGCCTTTTTCCCTGTACGGACGGCCTGCGCGATCGCCTTCCGCCCCCCCTCGGCCTGTACCGGTTTTCTGTTGCCAACAAGACGGTCTGACACACTCTGGAACGAATGTTGCTTAACGCTCTTCAGAAGAAAAGGAGAAAAGCAATGCTCAAAAAAGTCGCTATCCTTATCATCGTTCTCTGTTCGATTTCTTATTCGTACGCCAACGCCACCCTCCTCAACCTCAGCTATACCGGGGACAACAATATTACTTCCTTTGGCCTTTATGACAGCTCCGGAAACCTGGTATATGATTTTTTTTCGATTCTGGGACCGGATAACGGCAAGTGGACCGTGGCCACGACCGCCAGCCTGGAGGTTGCCCTGGTTGCCGGCCAGACGTACCGGCTGGCCTGGGGACTTGAAAATTACCAGGGGAAAACCACATCGAGCAATCCCATGGCCTTTTTGGGAGAATACGCCATCGATGACTCTCCAATCTCCCATTCCGACGCATCCTGGCTGGCCGGGACCAGCCTCACCTCGCTCTTTGGCGCCGTGGACTACGGCTTCAACGGCGCCGCGAACATCTGGACCAAGAACTTCGGCAAGGCCGTCTCCGGCATTTCCACCGAAGCCTCCTGGATAGGCCTCGGCAAATACCCCGGCAGTGCGGAAACCATGTATGTCAGCACCTCCTTCACGGTTCCCCTTTCCGAAGTGAACGCCCCCCAACTCGTGACCCCGGAGCCGGGAACCATGTTGCTGGTGGGCCTTGGCCTTTCGGGCATGGGACTTTTGCGCAAGCGCGCGAAGCGGCAGCCCGTGTAAGGCCTCCCAACAGCCCCTTTTTGAAAGTTTACACCCCCCGGCCGCCGGGGGGTGTTTTCATGGCATCCCCGGCCACGGCCATGCCGGGTCCGAGGGTGGCGCCGCCCCGGGTATCGGAAAAAGGCGGCGGGCGTTGGCCTGTGCCGCTCCCGACGTTACCCCCTGGACGCTATCCGGCCTGGCACGGCACGGGCAACGTCGGCGCTGCCTATAAGGGCCGTTGTCGCACGGATGCTCCGCCGCCCAGACGACGCCGGCACAGGCAATGCCGGTCTCTCTGCCGGGCAGGACCATTTCCCGCCGGCCTGCTTCACATAAAGGGAAACAGCAGAGGCCTCTCGTACCGTCGCCCGACGATGCGGTCATCGCCGCCGAGCGCAGCCGCGTCGCTGAAGCGTCGTTCACGTGGTAGCGGAGAACAAACGGCGGCGTGCCGCACTGGCCGCAAATCAGTGCCAGATCGCGCGCCGTCTACACCATGGAGGGGAGACTTTGACTTCGGGAACAGATGGGAGACCGTATCTTTCGCAAACGCAAAAGAGGCCGGACCCGTTCGGCCCGGCCTCTTGGCAAATATGGTGCTCCCGGCGCGATTCGAACGCACGGCCTATCGCTTAGGAGGCGAATCCGAAGGCTTTCACCAGGTTTCACTTGAACACATAAAAAGCCTTGCATTTTCATATGGTAATCCCTAGAATCTCTTCACTGGCCATCACGCAAGAACATCCCCCATCATCAAAAAAAGCGGGGCCAGAGCGGGGCCAAACTGGAGGGGTACGTCATGGCGCGGAAGTATATCAAGACGTCCTTCGTAGGCGTGCGCTATCGGGAGCACGAGACCCGGAAGCACGGCGTCCGTCCTGACCGCTATTTTTTTGTCAGATACAAACTGAACGGCAAGGACAAGGAAGAAGGCCTGGGCTGGTCAAGCCAGGGCTGGACCGCTCAGAAGGCGTCTGAGAAGTTGGCGAAGCTCAAGGAGGCACAGCGAACTGGCGAAGGTGCCATAACGCTTGCAGAAAAACGTATGCAGGCTGCCGCTGCCCGTCATGCCGAGGCCGAGGCTCAGGCCCAAGAGGAACGCGACAATATCACCCTTGCTCAAGCCTGGGAAAAGTATCTGCCCATTGCCAAGGCCAATAAAGCCGCCCATACCGCCTACGCTGAAGAGGCCGCCTACCGCCTCTGGCTCTCCCCTGCCCTCGCGGATAAACCACTCCGATCCATTAAGCCTATCCATCTGGAGCGCATCAAAAAGACCATGACCGAGGCCGGCCGATCAGCCCAGACGATTCGGCATGTGCTGGCGGCCCTGCGACAAGTCTACAACTTCGCCAAGCGCCATTGCCTCTATGCCGGTGACAATCCCGTTTCCCTGATCAAAAAGCCTGCGGCGGATGCTCGGCGGCTTCGCTTTCTGACCCATGAGGAGGCAGACCGACTACTTGCCGCCCTGGCCGAGCGGGAATCCAATGTCCATGACATGGCCCTGCTCGCTTTGCACTGCGGGCTGAGAGCCGGTGAGGTCTTCTCCCTCACCTGGGGCGATGTGGACATGGACCGTGGCGTCTTGATCCTACGGGACACCAAGAGCGGCAAAAGCCGGGCGGCCTTCATGACCGAGGCCTTAGCCGCCATGTTCTCGGCGATGGAACGTGGAGGCCCCAACGACCTTGTTTTCCCGTCCGCCAAAGGCGGCCGCATTGTCCAGATATCCGAGACGTTCAACCGCGTCGTTGCCGCCCTGGGCCTCAACAACGGCGTCACTGATCCTCGCCAGAAAGTCGTCTTCCACACCCTGCGCCACACCTTCACATCCTGGCTGGTTGAGCAAGGAGTGGACCTCTACACGGTCAAGGAGCTTATGGGCCACGGCACGCTGACTATGACCGAGCGCTACAGCCACCTTTCACCGGACAAGCTGCGCCGGGCGGTCAAGACCCTGGAGGCTGGTATGGCGAAGGGCCGGGCAAAGGGCAAAGTTGTGGCCATCGACAGCACGAGGTAGATATGCAGGAAGCAACGCCTCAGCGCACCATTGAATACCAATCCCCCGGCGGAACTTGGCCCTTTCGGAAATGGCTTTCTGCCCTCAAAGACAAAAGGGCCGTAGCCAAGATATTGGCCCGCCTCGCCACCGTTCGGGCCGGTAGCCTGGGAGACGCCAAATCCCTTGATGGCGGCCTGTATGAACTACGTGTTGACTTCGGCCCGGGATATCGGGTCAACCTCGGCCTGGAGGGGCAGGCGGTGGTGGTCCTGCTCTGTGGCGGCGACAAATCGAGCCAGGGCAAGGACATCTAGAGGGCTCGCAGCCTTTGGCAGGCTTACAGGAGGGAAAAGCATGACTCCCATCCGTGATTTCGACGAGACGCTTAAAGAGCTTCTCCACGACCCGGAACAAGCGGTGCAATATCTTCGCGCCGCCATGGAGGAAGGCGACCCTCATGCCCTGGCCGTCGCGATCCATGACGTGCTGAAGGCCACACGCTCCGCATCCGAAGAGACAGACACCGAAACAGAAGCTCTCTGCCGCGCCCTTGCCGGGTTGAAACAGGCCGGGATAACCCTGGACTTCCTGGCGCGGTAAATAACGGCCATGGAGTCGGACACAAAAAAGCCCCCAACTGACGCTGTGGAGCTTTGTTTCACCGACCCGGCGTCCAAACGTCAGGAAGCCGTGGACTACCTGCGGAGCCTCGGCTTTGAGGCCAAGGACGAGCCGTCCAAGCCCTGGCGGGAAGTGCTGGCCTTCAAGGATGAGGAATTGCCCGGCGTGTTCCTGGCCGGGGCGCGCTATCGGGAGGGCATGACCCAGGCCGCCCTTGCCGAGGCAACCGGCACCCCCCGCCGCCATATCAGCGAAATGGAAAACAGCCGCCGACCCATCGGGAAAAAGAACGCCCGTCTTCTGGCCGAGGCCCTGAAAATCGACCCGAGGCGGTTGCTGGCTGTGTAGCCGTTAGGATCAACAAATTTTCCCCGGCTAGGCCACGACTGATCATCGGGGCCGAAAAGCGTTTTCCTGGACGCCTGCCGGGGGATTCTTTCAGGAGCAAGTACAGGAGCTTGTCATGCCTGATTCGAGAAAGGCGGATTTGTACTCATTTTGGAGGTGGGAATACCTTCGGCGTAACAAATTATATCAAAGACATTACGATGCTTTGTTGAAATTTCTTTGGGACCGTGACGTAATTTTAATAATGAATAGCTCTAGGCCGCCAACCGAATGGCTATGGTCTCGTATTCTTAATGACTTTGTTGCGTTTCCAGAGGCGTTGAATAAAATAAACGTCTTTGCCCATCGCTTCCATGTTTTCCCTTTCCACTACGAAAATGGTCCAGAAGTTGAAGAACTTTTAGCTATGGCAAAAAGTGACAACTACGATTTATCTCGGTCAGCCCTCTCGGTGGTCCCGAATTATCAAACGGACTTTTATACAAATGAACCTGTTGGCAATGATTTTGACGACAAAATATGCGCGGCTGAAAATAGTGTTATGCGTGCCTGGAAAAGAATTCAAGGCGGCTACGACCGCACGAAACATCGCCACCTTCACGACGCCATTTGCAACCTTCAAATGCTACACGTAGCGAATCCAAAATTTCATACTACTGAAAAAGAAATGGTTGCCCGTGCGATTGGGCTTTATCTTTGGGACAAGGTCGAGTGTGACGGAGAAAAGATGGGCGATGTAATCCGCGACCTTGAACATCGTGGATATGGCCGCTCCCGAACGGCATATTCCGAACGCAAGACGCACGCTGCCGCCTGCATAAAAGAACGCGAAGTCCTCCCCTTCGGCTCAAAACCCTAGCCTAGACCATCTTGTCGGAGTTTTGATTTTCTAAAACTCCGAACACGCTTTCCCGTCATTCGCCCATCGTGTCCCCCAGGTGAACAAGCAATGTCACCAAAGGAGATACGATGGACACAGTTGAGCTTATCGTTGCCGAATTACAATCGGCGCTGCCGCCGGTCTTCGCCGGCCAATCCCTGGACGAGTTGACCGGGAATTCCATCAACTGGCGGACCACCCAGAATGCTCGGTGCCGAGGAGAAATCCCGGCTGAGTGTTTCGTTTACGCTGGCCGAAAGGTTCTGATTCGCCGCGACCCCTTCCTGAGTTGGTGGAAAACAACTCTGAGGGCTGACGAAGGCCGGCAGGGACGGAGGGCGGCTGCGTGAACACCAACGAAAAGCGCCCCGAGGTTTTGCGAGAACCCCAGGGCGCGAAAGACAAAAAATATTGTTGCGCTTCATTGGTGGCACTTTCCCGCCACCAAGTCAATGAACCCCGTGTTTCCGGCCTTCTGTTTGGCCGAGACCTTCTGCTCGCGGGGCTGGCCTGTCTCGGCTGGCCCTGGAGTCGTCACCTAAGTTTATGGGTTGATTGGCTCGACTCCCGCTCTGAGGCCCTGCGGAATCGACAGGGGGTGCGGGCATGATTGACTTCAAGTCCATCAACACGGCCGCTCTCTCCCGCTTTGATGCCCTTCTGTCCAACTGGCTTCCCGGGGGGCGCATTGAGGGCCAGGAATATGTAGCCGGGGACGTCTCTGGTGTTTCGGGCCGGTCATTGTCAATCAACAGGGCAACTGGAGTCTGGCGCGATTTCGCCTGCAACGATGGAGGCGCAGACCCCATTTCCCTGTGGGCCGCTATCAGGGGCATCAAGCAAGGCGAGGCTGCCCGTGAACTTGCCCGGGACCTCGGCCTTGAGGTTGATAAACCGGCCAAGAAAGACCGCCGCCGCATTGTCACCGCCTATGACTACCTGGGGGCAGACGGCAAGATGGTCTTCCAGGTGACGCGCTGGGAGCCCAAGACCTTCACGCAGCGCCGCCCGGACGGCAACGGCGGGTGGATAAACTCGGTCAAGGGCATCGAACTTGTACCCTACCGGCTGCCGAGCATTCTTCAGGCAAAGGCCGTGTTCATTGTCGAAGGGGAGAAGGACGTCGACGCCTTGGTCGCCCTTGGTTTGGCTGCGACCTGTAACGCTCAGGGTGCGGGGAAATGGAGAGCCGAGTATAACCGCTGGTTTGCCAGTAAGCGCGTGTACATCCTGTCTGACAACGACGAGCCCGGCCGCAAGCACGCCATCGACGTGGCTCGGCAACTCCATGGGTGGGCCGAGGTGGTTAAGGTGCTCGAACTGCCCGGCCTACCACCCAAAGGCGACGTGTCCGACTGGTTGGCCGCCGGGGGAGAGCGGGAAAGCCTCTTGGAGATGGTGAAGGCTGCGCCGGCCTGGGAGCCAACGGCCGAACTCCAGGACACCGAGGACCACGAAGGACGCCACCAGGGTGATGAAGACGCTATCCTCATCCGCGAGGGAGCGCTTGCCGAAGCCGTGGACGCTGCCGAGGCGATCCTGGCGCGGCCCGATCTGCCCATAGCTGACCGCGTGTTTCAACGTGCCGGCCGACTGGTTCGGGTGGGCGTGTTGCCGGTCCCTGGCCACATAGATGGCATTACCCGCCCTCAGGGGGCTGTGGTCATCCTCCCCGTGGAAAAACCCTTCTTGCTGACTGTGCTATCCAGGCATGGCCACTTCAAGAAGTACGACGGCCGGGCCAAGGCGTGGCGCACTGTCGATCCGCCCAAGGCCGTGGCAGAGGCCATCATGTCGCGGCCAGGACGTTGGCCGTTCCCGGTCCTGCGCGGGGTTGTGGCCTGCCCGACACTGCGTGCTGACGGTTCCCTGATGTTGGCCCCAGGATTCGACGTCGCGAGCGGCTTCTATCTGAATCACGGGCTGACGATCCGCGTCCCGGAGATGCCCACCAGGGAGGAAGCCCTTGCAGCCCTTGATAGCCTGGCGGACCTGCTGTCCGGGTTCGCCTTTGTCGAGCCGGTAGACTGTTCCGTAGCCCTGGCATTGATCCTGACCGCCGTTGCCCGGCCTGCTCTGGATGCTGCGCCGCTGTACAGCACCACGGCCCCCGTTCGTGGATCGGGTAAATCGACCTTGATGGACATCGCGGCTGTCATCGTCACGGGCCGGCGCTCTGCCGTCTTGTCTGCGACCGCCGATCGGAACGAACTTGAAAAGCGGTTGGTGGGCTGTCTCCTCTCTGGTGACTGCATCATCAATTTGGATAATGTGAACGGCGTCCTCCAATCCGACCTCTTGTGCCAAGCTACGACGGCCGAGGCGGTGAAGGTGCGCCCTTTGGGGGCCAGCGACCAAGCTGAGATACCCAATTCCGCGCTTTGGGCTTGCAACGGCAACAACATCACTGTTGCGTCGGATCTCGCCCGCCGCACACTCCTGTGCCGGCTCGATCCCGGCATGGAACGTCCCGAGGAGCGAGTCTTTGCCTTCGATCCTGTCAACAGGGCCAAGGAGCACCGCGCCGAATACGTTAGCGCAGCCTTGACCGTGCTGCGGGCGTATCACGTCGCCGGCCGTCCTGGTCTCGACCTTCACCCCTTTGGCAGTTTCGAGCGCTGGTCTGGGTTGGTCCGTTCGGCCTTGGTTTGGTTGGGTGCGGTCGATCCTTGCGAGAGCCGCGAGGCCGTCATGGAAGATGATCCCGAAGCCGCCATGCTCAAAACCTTTATCGCCGCCTGGGTGGAGCGGTTTGGCCGCACTTCCAGGACCGTGAAGGAGATCGTCAGGGCCAGCGAGGAGGATGATTCCGCCTTGGCGGAGGTTCTACACGATATTGCGGGGGAGGGTCGAACCATCAACACCAAGCGCCTTGGTTGGTGGTTGCGTCGAAATGCAGGACGCATTGTGGATGGGATGAAGCTCTCTCAAACCCGAGTTTCAAATATGGCAGAGTGGCGAGTGACGCCAACCGAAGGGTAGTAGTCATAGGTTTCTCAGGTTTTATAGGATTTTTTTAATCCATACGTAGAAACTGTCAGAGTAGACACTGACATATTATATAAAAGGGTTGGGAAAAACCTTTAAAACCCAAGAAACCTACGATGTAAAAATCAGGGTCATCCCCCTGGAGGAAATATTCATGCAGACTTTGATCTACGCCGATATCCTGGCCTTAGAGCCGCGCATCCTGGAAGTCGAAACCCTGGCCCGGGAATATGCCGGCTGTTCGACCTATGGCCCTTGGTACAACGTCGTGAAGCCGGCCTTTAAGTTCTTGGTCGGCATTTTGTCCAAGCACGCCGACCCGCGTCTTCGGACTAGTGAGGCTTACGACATCGTTTATCGCAGACTCCAGGCCGTCTACGAGGGACAGCCCATGGACGGGGTTATGCCGCCCCCGGTCGCCGCGCCCGCCTCCCCATCTCTGGTCGACCCGGGCCAGCGCATTTGCCCCGCCTGTGGGCAGGACATGCGCGATGCCGAAAGCTGCGGCGGTCCGAAGATTCAAGTTGCCGGGCAAGTCTATGACCGCGTGCGGTTCGGCCAGGAGACCGAAAACCGCTGGGAGGATTTCGACGCCTGCCCCGAATGCGGCGTTTCCCATGGCGGGCTCCATCATCCTGGCTGTGACATCGAAGAGTGCCCCAGGTGCAGGACGCAATACCTTTCTTGCGACTGCGGCGAGGGGAAGGACGGCCCCGAGCATAGTCCCGGCGATTCCGAAGCGATCATGGTTTCTGCCCTCTGCGAGGTGGTCCAATGAACACAACGCCGATGGATCAGGCCCGGCCGACAATGCCCATTGCCGCCACCGAAGAGGCCCGGCTTGAGGCCCAGGCTATCGTGGAGCTTGAGCACAGGCAGCTGGCCCGGGACGCCAAGCGGTCGGGCTACAAACCAAAGCGTCGGAGGAACTATGCGGGTCATCGCTGACACGAGGGAGCAGCGCGTTTTCACCTTCTCGAAATACGATGCCGAGGTGGAGCGCACCGCCCTTCCGACCGCTGATTACTCTCTGCCGGGTTTCGAAGACCGCGTGGGTATCGAGCGCAAGGAGCTTGGCGACTTGGTGGGCTGTCTCATGGGTGCGAACAGGGAGCGCTTTGAACGGGAGTTACGCCGCTTGTCCACCTATGAACTGAAGGCCGTAGTCATTGAAGCGTCCATGCGCGACGTGGCGGACGGGCGCTATCGATCGGAGATGAAGCCCCACGCGGTACTTCAATCCGTCTTCGCTTTCCAGGTGCGCTACGGCGTCCCTTTTCTGTGGTGCGGCGACCGGGCCGGCGCTGAGTACACGACGTTCTGGCTCTTGGCGAAGTTCTACCGTGAAATCGAAATGCGGTTCAAGACCGCGACCAAAGCCCAAGCCCCGGCAAAGGGCGAGGCGGCATAGGAAGGAAAGCTATGTCTGAAAAATCAGATTCGAATCAGAGGCGATTGCCGAGGTCCGCGTGGAAGCCCGGCGAGTCGGGTAATCCAGCAGGCAAGCCTAAAGGGACCCGCTGTAAGGCCACTGTAGCCGCCCAGGCGCTACTTGACGGCGAGTCCAAGGCTTTGACCGTAAGGCCGTAGAACTGGCCCTAGACGGCGATTTGACGGCTTTGCGGCTGTGTCTCGAAAGGATCGTGCCGCCCAGAAGGGATGCCCCGGTCACGGTGGAGTTGCCGCCGATGGAAAAAGCCGCCGACATCCCCCAGGCCATGGGCGCAATCCTGGCCTCCGTCGCTGCCGGGGAGTTGTCGCCGTCGGAGGGTACTGCCGTGGCTGGTCTGGTCGAGTTGAACCGCCGGGCGCTTGAAACTAGTGAACTCGAACAGCGCATTGCCGCGCTTGAACAAGCCAAAGGAGTGTAGACAATGGGAAGTCTTGGAAAACGTGTCGCGAAACTCGAAAGTAACACTTTGCCTGATGGTTTTATCCCGGAATGGGCAAAACAATGTGCCGAGGCCGAAGCGTTCCTTGAGATTTGGATTACCGAGGATCAAATCCCGGCCAGGGCTGAAGAGATTGCCCGACAGTTCAGAGATAAAAGGGCTTATGACGCCTACTCGTGTGGGCGTTTTGAAAACGCTTTGGCTGAATTGGATGGACTCGACCGGAAGGGGGTTGCCGCATGACCACTCTACACCGCCGCGTCGGGAAATTGGAACAGGTCGCCCAGCCGAATCGGACGGTCTTCGTAGTCGTCGAAGAGGCCGGCATTGATCCAGTCCCGGCATACCTAGCCGCGCATCCAGAAAACGCACACTGCAACATCGTCGTCGTAGACACGGGCATCCATCGCCCGACGGAGGCTTAAATGAACGCCATTCACCGCCGCCTTGAAAAACTCGAAAAACAAGACGGTTCCACCACACTGGAAGCCTGCTTGAAGTTTGTCGATAAAATGAGTGTGGATTTCCCCGGCGCTGCCCCAACCTCGCAGGATGCCCGCGAAGACATGGCCCGCGATATTCAACGGCGCGGCGGCCCAATGGTATTTATGCGCGGCATTCTCGACGAAATTGACGGGTTAACGGCTCACTTAGGGGGCGGGGACAATGCCGGTTAGCGCAAACTCCTGCCCTATCCCTGTCTTGGAGCCAGACACGCAAGAGGAACGCATTGCAAAAATGGCTTATATCATGCGGTTTGGTTTACAAGCTCCATTTACAGGCAAGATAATTTCAAATGTTGACGGGAAGTTCTACACCGTAGTGATGATTCCAACCTATGCAACATGTTGACTTTAGAATTTATGTTACATAAAAAGGAGGTGTAGAGAAACAAAAACAAGGAGACTCAATAGTTACAAACCTTTAGCAGTCGACAGGATGTCGACTCATATTGCCAAGGATGGCACAGCATGAGCAGCAGTAATATTTACGGCACCACTGGAATGCTTTTCCAGATGGACGCCAACGACTTCGATCCCTTCAAGACCTACAGCCTCCCCGACACCTGGACCACGAACGCCAACAAGGCGTCAAACCTGTCCAACCCCTACGGTTCGCTCTCCTACTCCGACCCTGGGAATTAGAGCCACTAACAAAACCTCCTGACGAACCGCATACAGATGAGACAGCAGGCGAATTTGCAGAGGGCGAGGTAGGCGTCGGCGCAACGTTCGTAGCGGATGCGCAGCTTTCGGAAACGGTTGAGCCAGGAGAGCGTACGCTCCACGACCCAACGGTGACAGCCAAGGCGAGTTGAGGATTCGACGCAACGTCGGGCAATACGGGGAACGATGCCTCGACTTCGCAGAAATCTGCGGCATTCGGGATAATCGTAGCCCTTGTCGGCGTGCATCTTGTGAGGCCGCTTGCGCGGCCTGCCGGGTGCGCCACCGAGAGCGGGCAACGCCTCAACAGCCGGGACCAGCATTTTCAGGTCGTGTCGGTTAGCGCCACTGAGCAGGCAGACAAGGGGAAGGCCGTCGCTGTTGACGATCAGATGCCGCTTGGTGCCGCTTTTTCCCCTGTCTGTCGGGTTCGGCCCTGTCTCTTGGCCCCCCGGGGGGAGGGGACCGTGGCGGAATCTATGGCAAAGCGTCGCCAGGCAAACCGCTTGGCGCGGTGTATCTGTGCAAGGAGCACCACGTGGAGCCGGTCCCACACGCCGGCCTTCTGCCACTGCCGTAGCCGACGCCAACAAGTCATGCCCGATCCGCAACCCATCTCCTGGGGGAGCTTTTCCCAGGGGATGCCGGTCTCAAGAATAAAGAGGATGCCGCGAAGGGCTTGTTTGTCGCTCCGACGTGGCCTGCCCCCCTTGGGCTTTGGCGGTTCGTTGGGCAGAAGGGGTTCGATGCTGGTCCACAGGGTTTCAAACTCGGCGGGTTTCATAGGAGCCTCCCGACCAAGATCCTACCCCATTTTTAACGGCTCAGCCCGCTTTTGTTAGTGGCTCTAAATGAATTCCATTTGAAACGTCGAAGAACCTAAAAAATCCCCGCCCGACTCTCGACTCAACAAAAATTTTCTTCAGCCTCGCATCCTTTGGGCCGCCTGGGTGACCACGCAGGGCATCGGCAAGCTCATCCGGCGAGAGCCCATCTCGCCAAGCCTCGAATTGGGCTTGTTCGGCGGCCTGCCGTGCGGCGACCACTGCCTTGGCTTTGGCCGCAATTGCCGTCAGCAGCCAACGAGGTCTCACTCATTTAATTTAAAAGTCGTCGCTACGCATTCCGTACTTGCTTAAAATAACTCACCAAAAATTTTATGACAATCTTCTGGGATCGAATGATTATTTCCTCATTCCAGAATCAAGGGAACGTGTATCTCCTTCAGCCTTCATCGAGTCGATAAGCCTTTTCAAAATTTGCGCCTGATTCGCTAATTCGCTTACAGCTTGTGCCGATTGTCGCATGGCGTCCGTCGTTTCTGCGGACACCCGGTTCACATCTTCAAGACTTCTGTTTATCTCTTCGCTGGCAGCGGACTGTTGTTCTGAAGCTGTCGCAATTGACCGAACTTGATCGGTTGTCACTTCTGCAAGAGAAACTATTTGACGCAACGATTGACCAGAAGTGTTGGCAAGACTGGTGACATCTTCAATAGTTTTCCCAACTCTCTCTACATTTTCGATGTTCTTTTTGGTTCCATCCTGGATGCCCCGAATGGCCTGTCCGACTTCTTTAGTGGCGGTCATCGTCTTTTCAGCCAATTTCCGCACTTCATCAGCAACAACGGCAAATCCACGTCCGGCATCCCCAGCCCGGGCAGCTTCAATGGCCGCATTGAGGGCCAGAAGATTGGTTTGGTCTGCAATGTCTGAAATGACATTTAGAATCTGGCCAATCCCTTCCGCCTGCGTTCCCAGGCTTCCCATGTCGAGTTTCATAGCCTGGGACTGTTGACGAACTTCCTCAATTCCCTGGACCACCTTCGTCACAACAGTTGCACCCTCTTCTGCCTTGACCTTGGCCTGATCCGCACTTGACGCAGCGCTCGAAGCATTTCGAGCCACCTCGAGGACAGTTGCATTCATCTCTTCCATGGATGTTGCCGTTTCACCAATCCGATGTCCTTGCTCTTCTGCACCACGGCTCGATTGTTCAATTTGGGCTGAAAGCTCTTCAGAAGCAGAAGTTAGAATTTCGACAACTGAATCTAATTGTTGTGCAGCTTGCAACATCCCCTCAGCCTTGGCACTTTCCGCTTTTCTTGTAGCTTCCTCAGCCAACGTCGTAGCGGTACGAGCACCTTCAGCTTCTTTTAACGCTTCAACGGACTTATTTTCGGCTTCGGCTATTTTCCCTTTAAGGGTTTCGACCATTTTGACAAGGACACCATACACACCACCCTTCCCTTTAACCGCTTTAAATTGAATATCCAATTGACCATTTGCAATTCGAGAGGAAATCGTTTCTAAGTAGCCAGGGTCCTCTCCGAGCTGGGCTTGTATACCTTTTATAAGAATAAAGGATCCTAGCGTTGCGATAGCTGCACCTAAGACCAGAAGAACAATAGTTATGAGTTTTCCCTTCGAATACGCTTCCTCTGCCTCTTTGGCAGATTTCAGACTACCTTGATTGTTAATGTCAATGATCATCTTTAGGAATTTGCTCGACTCAAGGAACTTATCCCGAGAGTCCCCTAGAATAAGACTCATCGCTTCATTTTGCTTATTTAATTTTGAAAGGCTTTCAATTTTTTTATGGTTTTCAAGATATAAAATCCATGATTGTCTAAACTCTGGAAAGCTCGTCCGCTCCTCAGGCTCCGTTATCATCGGCTCATATTGTTTAATCAACTCTTCAATTTTTCCTTGCATCTCTTGAATCTTATTCTCATATTGTTGGACTGTTTTTTCATCCCGCAACATAATTTGAACAAATTCGTTACGACGATACTCATTAATAGAATTATTCAATTCTCCAACAATTTTAATCGTTGGCAACCAATTCTTTGAAAGATCCTGCGTATTGGCATTTATTTGAGACATCCCATATATTGAAATTAATCCTATGAGGATAGATATACAGATCAGGATTGACGACGAAATAATTAACTTATGTGACAGCTTCATGACTTTCCCCTCATGAAAAATTCAATCATTTTCAGGACTGCTCATGAAACTGCTTTGAGGACAGTCCACCTATATAAAATTCATAGGCCAGGAAGTTGCAAAAGCCAACTAGAAATTTTCTTTATACATCTGCTTATTAAGAAAAAATTTATTCTTCAATAATCCTTACAAATCCAAGACTTAAACTTGTATAAAACAGCACGGCCCGGCGAGGAATCCCACCGGGCCGTCCGTCCTTCCCTACGCGGAGTACTCTGAAATCAAGGGTATTATCGCAGATGATCGGAAGCGGCTCGAGTCGGGCCTGCCCCCAAATTTGAAGACCTGCCGCCCGCTGCACGTTGAGAACGGACGACGCTACTGCGGCTGCTGTAACTTCTTGTTGCTCTTCCCTACAACCCGCGCCAACACCTGTTTCAGGTTATCGGCGGTGATGGGCTTAGACAGGTAGTCGTCCATGCCGACGGCCAAAACCCGCTCCCGGTCGCCGGCCAGGGCATAGGCGGTCACGGCGACAAAGCAACGCCTTTGCCTGCGTGACATCCGCCTCATTGTCTGGCGTTAACTTGACCCGCGCGGGTCCAGGATATTCCTTTAGTTAAAGATAATAGGTACGACGGTGGACGCAGCAAGGCCCGGTAAGAGTTCTCGTTACCGGGCCTGCCACACACCACCAACACCACAAGAGGGAAGTGAGCTCGGCTGAGTACCTTCCTACACCAATCGCTGCTTTACCCATAATGCGGGCATTTCCCCGTTAGCCCCTGGGGCAACCCCCTGGAGAGGGAAATCACGTGGTACTCTCCTGATTGGTGGAAGAGCGATTCGGGGGAACGCGAGGTGCATAGCGCAGTGGATGAAGTCGGGTGCCACGCCCTCCCCATCAACTTCACATAACACCCGTTCCGAGACAGACACTTTTCAACTATTCCGGACTCTTAGCCTGAACGGGCTGCATCGAGACGGCCCGAAAGCCCTCCCGCGTGCGCCATCCGCATACGAAAGGGAGAATTCGTGTGTAGGACGCGCACGACCAGCGGCGTCCGCCGGACCACCACGAAAGGATCTGCACGGGGTTCGGGGCGAACGCCGGAAGTCATTTTTCGTGAGTCGAGAGTCGGGCGGGGATTTTTTGCCGCAAACGGATCTGGCCAGCCTAGCGCTCGCGCACCTGGTCCCCCACCTGGTCAAAGAACCAGGTGCGAAAAGCGCTGCGTCCGGACGGGCAAAAAAAATTTGAGAAGGAGGGCGCGCCCGCGTCGCCTCCGATCCAACGACAAAATCCCGAAAGCAGTGTGGTACGATACAAAGCCGCGTGGCGCGAAGGGCAAACAAAGCCCCGCTGAAGCGGGGCGAAAGATCACTTGCAGTGAGGCTTACCGGGTTTGTCCGGGGGCAGCATGAAGCCTATTGCGCCCACCAGGATGACAATCACAAAGGCCGCAATCCAGTAGCCGTTACCGTTCATCCTTCTCACCTCCGGGTGAGAGAAACGCGACAGGCCTACACGTGAACGAGGTCGATCTTGATGCGGCGTCCTAGAACCTTAGCGTATTTTTCCAATGTCTTGAGAGATACATTCTTTCCGGCTTCAATCCGGGCGACGGCCGGCTGTTTGACGCCGAGCAGGGCGGCCACATCGGCTTGGGTCATGCCGGCTTCGGAACGGGCTTTCACAAGGGCTTCGGCCACGGCAAATTCGGGCTCCAAAGCCTCGTAGGCTTCGCGGTACTCTGCGTCGTCCCGCATCCATGCGTCATGGTCTTCAAGGATTCTTTTTCCCATCATCCACCTCCCGGGCATTTGCCAAGGCCTTCCTGATTTCTTCCCGAGGCGTTTTCTGGGTCTTCTTCACGAACACGTGGACCAAGATCACCCGCTGGCCTCTCGCGGTCACGTACATGCCCCTGGCGATGCCGTCCCGGCCGCTTGCCCTCATTTCCCAAAGCTTCCCTTCGATGTGTCGCACGTAGGGCATGCCGACCTGAGGAAGGCCGTAGGCCTCGATCATGCGCATGATCTTCGAGAACCGGGCTCGAATGTCCCCGGGGAGAGTCTTGTATTCCTCCTCGATGAGGTCGTTCAGGTACTCAACCGACCAGGACATGAGGAATATATAAGCGATAAGTTATAAACAGTCAAGGGCACTGACATGCAGGCTCTGCCGCCACCAGGGGACTATCCGGTTCTCCGTGGGAGGAGTACCGGGGGATTAAAGAGGAAGTAGGTCTTACACCGTAGGCAATAAGTTCCGTCAATGATCACCAAAAAACCCTTGATTATCTTGCCTTAAAATTAGTATGTCACCCCGCATAGGGGGAAGATATGAGCGTGATTATCGCCTGTTCCAACAACAAAGGGGGATCAGGAAAAACGTGTTGTTCCGTCACCCTAGCCCATGCACTGGCAAATCGGGGCAAGCGGACACTCGTTTGCGATCTAGACACCCAATGCAACGCCACATCGCTCCTACTTCGGACCGGAGAAGCCCCGCGAAACAGTCTGTATGAGCTTCTTTCTGGTGACGCCGAGATGGTCAGCTGCATCTACCCGTCGAAATACGAACTCGTGGACGTACTTCCCAATGTGGAGGAGGTCGCGGCCATGGAGTTTGATCTCATCCGTAACGCCGAGGCGAACCTGCCTCTCCTGCGCGACCGACTGCGTCCCCATGTCGATGGAAAATACGACTTCGTTTTTCTCGATTGCCCGCCCAACTTAGGGTTCTGGACCATGTCCGCCCTGATCTCGGCCAACCTTGTCATCTCTCCCACCGTTTCCGGCTCTGGGTTCTCCCTCGACGGTCTCCTGCGAACTATCAAGCTGATCAAAGATATTCAGCAGGAGGCCAACCCAGAACTCCGCTTTTTCCGCCTCCTCATTAACAATGTAGATCGGCGTACCACCATGGGCAGAGTCACCATGGCGCAGCTTTCAGACAAACTTGGACCGGAAATAATCTTTGCGACCACAATCCCCTCTAGCGCGCAATTCCAGCAGGCAGAGCATCTGCGAGAGACGGTTTTACGCCAAAACGCCAAAGGGGCCGGTGCCAAAGCCTATCGGGCATTAGCACAAGAAGTCTTGGATTTGGTCGGAGGTTGATATGACGGAGCGCAAGGGGATTTCCAGCATTCTATCTAGAGTTAAGCCGGTCGGTGAGTCAGCCAAGAAGCCGTCAAACTTTGATAGGCTCATGAAAATAAACCCCTTGGACGTCGAGCCCAATATTACCACGATTGCCAAGCAGGTTTCAGATCAGTCTACCGGAACGGTCCACCGAAACGGTCCACCGGAAACGTCCACCGAAACCGGTGTACGAAACCGTACACCGGACGAAATCGTACACCGGAATCGTATACCGAAACCGGATGCCGGGGCGGTCCACCGAAACGGTCCACCGAAACGGTCCACCGAAAATGCCGACCGTAATGATCAAAAAATGTCCGTAAACGATTCACCCTGCCTCCTCCAAGAAAAGCCCGTTATCAAGACGGAAAAACAACGAACGCTACTTGCCTTTCTTTTGGCAAATCCATCCATAACCACCACTCATGCCTATATTTCAGAAACTATTGGGCAACGAAAAAATACCGTCCGAGATAACCTTAATTTGTTCGAGGTGCATGGGCTCATCTCCAAAAAAACAGTGCGAGTCCCAGGCAGCGGAGTGGCCCTAGAAATAAGGCTTCTCTCCACCGAAACGGTCCACCGGAACGGTCCACCGGAAACCTCCACCGAAACGGTCCACCGGAACATCCCTCTTAAGATAGATAGAAAAGATTTAAATCTATCTATCTCACAAGAAGACATGGGCATCCAATGGCCCAACCTTGTTCGTTGCGGATTCGGCCTTGGGCAGTTGGCCCAAATCGAAGGGAGCCTGTCCCGCGTTGGGAAACCGATTGACCGCATTGTTCAGGGGCTCGATCACCTCGAATACGAGCTTGCTAATGACCAGCTCCGCGACAAGTCTGGCCAGCCGGTGTCTGACCCGTGTTCCTGGGCCTTCCGGGCACTAGCTCAAAACGGCTACTATCGCCGGCCCAAAGGCTACGTCAGCCCCGAGGAGCAGGCCGCCAAGGACGCCGAGGCCGAAGCCAAGGCGGTGGTCGCCGCCCGGCAGGCCGCCGAGCAAGCCCAATTCGAGGCGTGGCGGGATGGGCTCTCGCCTGACGAGCTTGCCGCCGCTCTGCGTGGCCACCCTGGTGGCCCGAAGGATGCGTGGCTGAAGAAAGTTTGGCGAGACCGCAGGAACTAATTCCGGTCCATCTTCTCTTGAAATTCCTCTCTCTGGTCATTGCGCCTTCGCCGTCTTCCTCCGGTCATTCCCTCCCCGAGAAGTCCTGGGTCATCTCCAATCCGCATCAGAAAGCCGCCTAGAGGGCCTCTGTTGCATTTTTTTGGCTTTTCCTGGCCTGATGTCGCCGAGTGCGCTGCGGCCCCGGAAACGGCCTTCTCGGGCGTTCTGGTGGGCACCCCGGTCAGGGGGGGCGAAAATTGCCTTTTCTTCCCTCGCTCCCGTTCTAGGGCATTCTCCAGCCGTGAACATTGCTTTTGGCATCGGCGAATGGGTAGCAAACGCCGTTTTTGATCTGCCAGCCGTCGCCCTGGCAGCGCATGAGCCGTTGCAAATCGCCCTGCCTAGCGAATTGATAGACCTCCCTGCCTTCTTTGCTGGCGGCCCATTTGGTCATCTCCGGCAATTTTGCGATTTCTTCCGTGACGTCCTCCTGGGCGTAGCGCCAGCCGGCGTAGCCGCCGACGGCGAAGAAGAGGAGGGCGGCGACCAGGGACAGGCCGACCCACATCTTCGCCCGGTCTCTGGTGATCCTGGGTTCCTCGTTCAACTGCTGGGTGATCCGCTGGCCGGCGGCCTCGGCCTTTCTCGACGCCTCTTCCAAGACCCTGATGCCCAAACCCACGGACTGGAGCTCGGATTGCAGATGCTTGATGTGCTTGCCCATGGCGGCCACGTCGTCCTGGTGGACGGCCACCACGTCGCGGATGTTCTCGAAGATTTCTTCAACGTCCTTGTTCACGGCTACACCCCCGCCGGCCACCACTTGGTGAATTTTTCCTTGTCGGCCGGATTACACCACCATTTTTTGTGTTCGCCGTCCCATCTCGCGCCAAGGGCCTTGGCAGCGTCTTTTTCCTCAATAGACACGTTGAGATAAAATCTCTCAGCCGCTGACGCGGCCGGATGGGCCGTGGCACTAGCAGGCCCATGACCGGGATTTTCTGCTTTTGCTCCCTGGGCCTTTGCCTTGATTTCCGCCTTGGCCTTGGCGTCATCCTCGAATTTTTTCCGGCCAATGGCTTCAAAGGCTCCCCGCTCGGCTTCGAGCTTTTCAAATCCAGCAACCAGTATGCCGAGAATTACGTTATCCGGCTGATCCTGCAAGCCGGCTTTCCAGACGAGTCCACCAAGCTTCATCTTGATACTCGCCTCTTTTTTCCTTGTCTCTTTTCTGATTTTTGCGGCTTCCTCCGCCAGTTTGGCCCGCTTCTGCTCGATTTTTTTAAGCCGCTCTTCGGCAGTCATCTTTGTTTTTTCAGCCATGTAGGCAGCCTCCTAAAAAATATTTGAATTGAATCCTAGACCTTAGAGTGAATGTCAAGTGGGTGATGGAAAAAACTTCCAAACGGCCAACAAATGCCTTAAAGCTGGAGCCGAAGAATGAGGCTACACGCAATATATGTTTTGGCAGAGCCAAAACATTGCGCCCCACTTTCGTGGGGATAAATCAAAAACCAAAAGGCGTTAAAGCGGATTATGGCTTGCTGCTTCGCTGGCTGCTCCATCGTCGGGATGTCCACCGGAACATCCGGTGTTGCTGTGGCCGCCTATATCGACCGCAACAGGTATACTCGCGACCTGACCGGCGAAACCTTCGACTTCCGAAATCACAAAAACGACGAGCCTGTGTTAGCCCGTGGTTTGGAGCTTCCCCCAGGTTCACCACCGTGGGACAGACAGCGCCTTTGGGATGCAGTGGACAAGGCGGAGATTGCCACAAAGCATCTCGCCAGGACCGGCGAAGTCCGCCTCCGATCCGGTGCCCAGCTGGCCAAGCACTATGTCTTCGCCTTGCCGAA
This sequence comes from uncultured Desulfovibrio sp., assembly GCA_964539435.1. Classification (GTDB taxonomy): domain Bacteria; phylum Desulfobacterota; class Desulfovibrionia; order Desulfovibrionales; family Desulfovibrionaceae; genus Solidesulfovibrio. The sequence goes on along the minus strand of CAZIJE010000010.1, from coordinate 34,949 downwards.
AGACGCGCAAATCACCGACGCCCAACGTATTGAGATGGCGCGGCAGCACATCCAGGAACAATTCACGGATAACGGCCTGGCCTGCCAGTGGGCGATCCACATGCAGGCGGGTAATCCGCACCTTCATGTCCTGGTGACTACCCGTCGCCTAGGGCGCGAAGGGTTCGCCAAGCACAAGGCCACGGATTTGAATCCGGACTTTGCCCGAAAAAAAGGCAAAGGGTTCGTCTCAGCCCAGGACAGGATCAGCGAAAAATGGGAGGCGTTTCAAAACCGCTATTTCGAGGAACGGGGGATGGACCTGCGCGTTGATCCTCGCGGAGTCGTGTCCCAGCTCCACGAGGGCAAGGCCCGACACATTGAGGCGTCGTGGAAGACGACCGAGAACGAAGCCCGCCTCGATGACGCTCGGCAGACCGCGCTGGTGGAGCCGGAAACGGTCCTTGAAAAGCTGACCGCCCGGCAGTGTCTGTTTACGGAGCGGGAACTCAATGCAGTGCTCAAAAAAGCCGGCGTGGAGGACATGGCCGAGCGGGAGGCCGTGAAGCAGGGGGTGTTGTCCTGCCCGGAGTGCGTGAAGCTCTATGATGGGCAGGGCCAGGAAACGGGATTGTACACGTCCACGCAGGTGCGGGCCGAGGAGCGGGCGATCCTGGAGCTTACGGACCGAAAGATGCAGGAGGCCGGCGGCCAGGCCTCGGAGCGGGCCAGGGAGCAAGCCCTTTCCCGCAAGACCCTGGACCCGGAGCAGCGGGAAGCCTTTGACGTGATGACGGCGGCAAACCGGCTTTGCGTCATTCAGGGCCGGGCGGGGGGCGGCAAGAGCTACACCATGGGCGCGGCCCGGGACGCTTTCGAGGGCGACGGCTGGCGGGTGGTGGGCTTGGCCCCGACCAACACGGTCAGCCGGGACATGCACACGGACGGCTTCCGGGAGGCGTCCACGGTCCATGCGGAGCTTTTGCGCCAGGAAAAGGCGCGCACCAGCCCGCGCAGCCGGGTCAAGGCCTGGGACCGCAAAACGGTCGTTTTCGTGGATGAAGCGGCCATGCTGGATAACGGGACCATGCACCGCCTACTCCAGCAGGCGGACGTGTCCGGGGCGAAGGTGGTGATGATCGGCGACGATGCCCAGTTGGCCAGCATTCAGCGCGGAGGGATGTACACCGAGATTCGGCAGAAAACGGACCATGCCTTGATTTCACTGGTCAGGCGGCAGAAGCAGGATTGGATGCGGCAAGCCAGCATGGATCTTGCCGATGGGAAAATCAAGGAGGCCATGGCGGCTTACCGGGAGCATAATTGCATCAAGGCGTCGAAGGAGCCGATAGAGGCATTATTGCAGGATTGGAAACGGGACGTCGGGCGGAATCCAGACGTGAACCGGTTTATTTATACTGGAATCAATACGGAAGTGAACCGTATAAACGACGACTGCAGCAAGACCATGCGCGAGCTGGGGAAAGTGCGTGGCGGGATCACCTATGACTGTGAGAAAGGGGAAAAGAAGTTTCAGCAGACGATAGGAATTGGCGACAGGGTTCAATTTAACGCCACGGCAAAGAATATTGATAACAATTTGATAAATGGAAATTTTGGCACTGTTCAGAAACAGAGTCAGGAACAAATTGAGGTTAGGCTTGATAGTGGCGCGACGGTTTCTTTTGATCCCCGAGAGTACAAAGGATTTGCCCTTGGCTATGCCGGGACAGTCTACAAAGGGCAGGGTAAGACGCAAACGGACGTCTACGCCTTGCATGGCGTGACCTGGAACAACCGGACAACCTACGTCGGCGCGACCCGGCACAAAGGCGATTTCACGCTCTATGTGGACAGCGAAAAGATCAAGAGCTTCGAGCAGTTGACCCGCAGCATGAGCCGGAGCCAGGAGCGCGCCTCGACGCTCGGCTATCTGGACGAGCGCCAGGCCAACCAGGTCAAAGAGCGAGGGAGAGACAGGGATGGTCCGGCTTTGATGCCGTCGGGACGGTCACGGGCAGAGGAACCTTCCCTGGACGCCCTCAAGCCGGAGGTTGATCCGGAGCGCCTCATTGCGGCCCGTGAGGTCAGGGAACGGCAGGAACGTCTTAGCAATCCGGAGAAGGCCAGGGAGCACATCCAGGCCAGGGCCAGGGTGTTACGCGAGAAGATCATGGCCAGGGACAAACACAAGGTGGCCATGGAGAAGATGCGGCCTGGAAGTTTGGATTACCGGGCGGCCGTGAAGAAGTTGGCTAGGCTGGAAGGGAAGGAGCAGGAAGCGGACTTGGCTTTGGGGAAGTCTTGCAAGGAACTTGTGGGGACGCTTGGCAGGCAGTTTATAAAGGCTGAAGTGGCCGATGTTCTTGGTCTCAAAAGAGCGTCCATTGTCATGCAGCAGTGTGGGCTTGAGAAGTCTGGCAAACGCCAGACAAACCTTATGAGCTACAAGTACTAGATTTATGGATAAAAATAAATATTATAAATTCTAAAATCAGTTTTTTAAAATCGCTTATAGCGTTATAAAGGACATCGTTCGTCGATTCAAAGGATACAAATAAATCGTTTTTCTATCCATGTAGGTGCTCTTTAAATAAATTGCCACTAGTTTTTTTTAATTTCTGGATTCTCAAGTTCATATCATACTTACTGTTGCAAATTGACGGTCGTATTTGCATGGTTGCCGTCTGGGTCGTTCTTCTTGGGACGGGATCATTATTTGTTAAAATTTGTGTAGAAGACCCTATTTCGGTTAAAGTCCTAAATCGGTAACAGGAATGTGTTTCCGCTCCATGCTGAGGCAGGAGTTCGGCGACGATTGGTGACTCACTGGCTCCTGCCTTATTTGCCATCCTTCACAATGAAGATCGAAATATACTGATGAGTATAAAATAACTCACGTACTTCAAAAGCATTACAGTATTAAAAAAATACAGGTATTGATAATTTACGAGGCTCATATTTTCTATCTAAAATAATATGTTATAAAAAATCAACAGAGAGGCAATAGGATGACGAGGAATGCCACTGTTACTTATTTTGAGTGTGGTAACTCCCTAGCGGCTGACCCTATTAAGAATCTAGAAGCTATTGCCTTGATTAAAAGCGTTTGTTGAGAAATCGTAGAAGCTACGCGCTGTTCGTTACAGACATTAATATGTCAATGCGGGGCGGTGATTTGTTTTCCCTCACAGCTAGTGACGTTCGAACGTTCCTGGGTGATTCTGGCCTATTACCCAGGGATCAGGGTAAGGCCGTCAAGAAACGTCGCAGGACGGACAACAACAATGTCCGTGAAGCTCTAACTAGACTTTTGGCCTCCAGAGAATATCCGGATCAAGACAGAGTATTTATAGGCCAGCGGGGCCTAATAACTACACAGTATCTATGGAAACAACTTAAGAAATGGCGTCAAACAATCAATTTACTTGGCCACTACGGCATACATACCCTACGCAAGACCTTCGGGTACCACCAGCACGTGACTTTTGGGGCTGTATTCGGTGGCAGAACAAAACGTGAAATCTTAAGATATCTATCCATTAAATCTGAAAAGATTAGATCAGTCTATCATAAGGAGTTATGAGAAGAGGAAGACATCTCTAGCGATTGAGTCTTTCGTCATGGGAATATTAATACTAGTATTTATAAGCAGTCGCTTTATAAAGGAATGTTGTATTCCGGAAAAATAGTTTATTCTGGTGTCTAAGTTTCTCGCTTTCCGCCGACCTGTTATTATATTTATTTAACGATAATTATTTAATCCCTATTTTGATATGACGATCTTATTCTTTCCGCTGTTCTTAGCTTCATAAAGGGCTGCGTCTGCTTGCTTAAAAACTTCATGAATATCATTTCCGTCAAGTGGCCATATTGCGGTCCCGATACTTATTCCAATAGTGACAGATTTGCCTTCAACATCAAATGGATCTTTAATAGATTGTACAATTCTATTTCCAAGTGATTCTATTTTGTCTTTATCATATTTTGTTGCCTCTACCAGCCCTAAAAATTCATCCCCTCCCAGACGAATTAAGACATCTCCTCCTCGTATACATTTGTTAAGCCTTCTCGACACTTCAATAAGTACTTGGTCTCCAATATGATGTCCCAGAGTGTCGTTTATTTTTTTAAACCCATCCAAGTCCATGCAAAGTATATGGATCCCCTTTCCTTCGCGTTCTATTCGTGGCAAGGCAGTCTTAAGATATTCTGATAAACCTAGGCGGTTAAATAGGCCTGTTAAAGGGTCTCGAGTAGCTAACCGCTGCATACGGTCTCTGATAACCTCACTTTTCGTAAGACTCTTCAGTAATGAAGAAATCGACGTTGAAAGCCTTTCAATCTCAGGAATATCATGGTGCTCAGGAATGATAATGTTTTCGCCCAACTTAATTCGTTCTGCCGCGTCAGAAATTGATTTCAGGGGCCGAGTAATGACTTCGGCAATAACCCACCCAGCTCCAGCCAAAAGTAGTGAAAGGAGTACGCCGACAATCATGAGATCACGTATGAAAGTTCTTACCGGCAGATATGCAACATCAAGCGGCTGTCGTGCAAGAACAGTCCACCCTAGGCCTCTATAGTTACGAAATCCATCAGCAAATGCTGCCCCTGTAAGATACTTTTTGCCATCAGGCCAAAGCTCTACTCCCCATTTATTTCTAAATTTTTGTAAATTTTCCAGCAAGGATAATTCTAGCGTTTTTCCGTAAAGGTTCTTGTCGCCAAGTAAGATATGACCTTCCTGCGAAAGAATAAAAACATCAAGGCTTCTTTCTTCTCTCAATGAGCTAAGAATAGAGGATTCAACATCAGTTGCCCATTTCCATCCAAGATGTGCGGCTATAATTCCTGTTAATTTTCCATCTTTGTCTTTTGTAGGCAAGCTGATGTCAACAAATTTAAGTGGTTCTCCTGATGGATTTGGCAATAGTTTTGATAATAAAACTGCGTCATGAACATCTCCAATAAATAATCCATCTTTAGCGTTTTTATATACTGGCCGATTCGATATATTTTCTCCTTTTAGTATGCCGGCAGTCGACTCGATAACTTCTCCGTCAGGTCCTAAAAATCCGACCCAAGAAAAAAAAGGGATTGCTGCTTGTAATTGATCTAGCCCTCGACGAATTTCTTTTGTTTTCATTGGGGCCTGAAAAATATCTCTTCCCGAAAAAACAACTAATTCTTGAGTTCTGGCCCACATGGCACGATCTAATGTGTCAGCCATCTGGTAGGCTATGTCTGCTAGGCGGCCACCAATTTGTTCTTCTGTCATTTGGCTGGCGCGTAACCCTATGACGTAACTTAAGATAAAGCTTAAAAGGATAATTAAGCTTGCAAATGTTAAGGCAAATCTAACATGAATACTAAATCTTCTTCGCATTATGAATCCAGGTGTATTTGAAGTTCTTCGACTTACATATGCCAACGGCATAAAGTGGCATCGACGAGGGGTAATCGATAGAGGTTTTTAAATCAAAAGGTCCCAAAAAATTTCGTAACTGACTTTTATGATTAACAAAAGGTTTTGTCTACCCACTTACGGAAACTTTTTGACCATAATCAAAATTCTAGAAGGATGTTGAACAGACAAATATTGAGTTCAACTGTAACCCTCCCCTAAAATAGGCGCAGCGAAAAGTTGAGATTTCTGACAAACCCGGCCCAGGAGGGAGCGATGTAGAAATCTCGATTTTCTGAGACGCAGATCGTGAAAATACTCAAGGAAGCCGAAGCGTGTCGGCCCGTCTCGGACATTTGCCGTGAGATCGGGATCAGTGCGACCACGTTCTACAAGTGGAAAACCAAATACGGCGGTATGGAAGCGTCTGATGTGCGCCGCCTCAAAGATCTTGAGGCCGAACACAGCCGTCTCAAGCAGATGTTTGCCGAGTTGAGCTTGGAAAACCAGGCCTTGAAGGATGTGAGCGCAAAAAATTGGTTCTTCGACGTGCAACGTGGAATTGACCCGGCCCCTGGAGAGACGGTAGCCGTCCCTTGAGGGGGGGGCGGCATGCGCACCGAGGACATCTTTGCTCTTGGCTTGGGATTGACGCCACCCTGGCAGATCGTCAGCCAGCGACTCGACACCCAGAAGGTCCCGCACGAACTGCATTTGACGCTTGGTTGCGACCGGGGCGCCAGCCATCCCTGTCCCCAGTGCGGTCGGATGTGCAAGCCGCATGACTACCAGGAGTTCACCTGGCGCCACCTCAATTTCTTCCAGCATCATTGCTATCTGACCGCGCGGGTGCCGCGAGTCGATTGCCCTGACCATGGCACCCGCCGGGTCACCGTCCCCTGGGCGCGGCCTGGCAGCAGCTTTACTCTGCTTTTTGAGCAGGTGGTCATGACCCTGGCCAGGGAGATGCCGGTAGCCACGATCGCCTCCTTTGTCGGCACCACAGACAAGCGCCTGTGGCGGGTCATCAACCACTACGTGGCCGAGGCCATGAGCCGTATAGACTTAAGCGCGCTTGAGGCGTTCGGACTGGACGAGACCGCCTGCCGGCGTGGACATCGCTATGTGACGGTCTTCATTGATCTGGGTCGCGAGGAGCGGCCGGTGGTCTTCGCCACCGAGGGAAAGGGCAAACAGACGGTAAAGCGCTTTCGAGATCACCTACGACACCAAGGCGGCCATCCGGAGCGCGTGCTCGAGGTCGTAAGCGACATGTCCGGCAGCTTTGTGTCGGCGGTCAAGGAACACTTCCCCAAGGCCGAGGTGACCGTGGACTGGTTCCATGTGGTCCAGCTTTTCACCATGGCCGTGGATGCGGTACGAAAGGCTGAAGCGCGGGAACGGGCGCTGCCGGTGGGGATGCGCTGGGGCGTGCTCAAGGGCCGCGAGACAGCCAAGACGCAAACGCAAGCCGAGGCCTTGCGGGAACTTGAGACGGAGGCTTTCGCCACAGGCGTCGCCTATCGCATCAAAGAGCAGCTTCGCTGGATTCGCCGAGCCGAGACCAGCCAGGCCGCGCGGTGGCGCTCTACCAATTTTCTGAACTACGTCCGGGACAAGATCGAAGGCGAACCGCTCCTTTCTCCTGTGGCCAAGGCGATTCGGACCTTCGAGAAGCACCTCGAGCGTATCCTGGCCAGGTGGCGCTCCTGGCACACCAACGCTCGCCTCGAAGGCCTAAACGGCCTCTTTCAGGCGGCCAGGGCCAGAGCCAGGGGCTACCGGAACGTGGCCAACTTCATCACCATGATCTACCTGATCGCCGCCCCAATCGCTGATACCGTCGCTAAGAGCCACTAACAAAACCTCCTGACGAACCGCATACAGATGAGACAGCAGGCGAATTTGCAGAGGGCGAGGTAGGCGTCGGCGCAACGTTCGTAGCGGATGCGCAGCTTTCGGAAACGGTTGAGCCAGGAGAGCGTACGCTCCACGACCCAACGGTGACAGCCAAGGCGAGTTGAGGATTCGACGCAACGTCGGGCAATACGGGGAACGATGCCTCGACTTCGCAGAAATCTGCGGCATTCGGGATAATCGTAGCCCTTGTCGGCGTGCATCTTGTGAGGCCGCTTGCGCGGCCTGCCGGGTGCGCCACCGAGAGCGGGCAACGCCTCAACAGCCGGGACCAGCATTTTCAGGTCGTGTCGGTTAGCGCCACTGAGCAGGCAGACAAGGGGAAGGCCGTCGCTGTTGACGATCAGATGCCGCTTGGTGCCGCTTTTTCCCCTGTCTGTCGGGTTCGGCCCTGTCTCTTGGCCCCCCGGGGGGAGGGGACCGTGGCGGAATCTATGGCAAAGCGTCGCCAGGCAAACCGCTTGGCGCGGTGTATCTGTGCAAGGAGCACCACGTGGAGCCGGTCCCACACGCCGGCCTTCTGCCACTGCCGTAGCCGACGCCAACAAGTCATGCCCGATCCGCAACCCATCTCCTGGGGGAGCTTTTCCCAGGGGATGCCGGTCTCAAGAATAAAGAGGATGCCGCGAAGGGCTTGTTTGTCGCTCCGACGTGGCCTGCCCCCCTTGGGCTTTGGCGGTTCGTTGGGCAGAAGGGGTTCGATGCTGGTCCACAGGGTTTCAAACTCGGCGGGTTTCATAGGAGCCTCCCGACCAAGATCCTACCCCATTTTTAACGGCTCAGCCCGCTTTTGTTAGTGGCTCTTACCAGACCTACAATGATTGGTCGAACTGGCAGGGCGCGGACAAGACGTACAGGAATCAGTACGCCGATGATGGATATTCAACCAGTAAAGCTCGGGAATTCTACACCCAGCCGAGTAACGGTGATTGGGCTGCCTATCAGGAGGCCTTGACCAAGCCGGGCGAGGTCGCTGCCAAACAATCCTACGACACCGCCAAGAAGCAGCTTGAGGAGTGGAGCACTGGTTCCGGGCTTTATGGTTCAAGCATCATGGCCAACCAAGCCACGCAAAGCGTTTTGCAGCCATATATTGACTCCCTGACCAACAACGCGGCCAATGCTGCGGCCAAGCGATACCAGACACAGGACGCGAGCAACCAGTACCTCGCAAATCTCGCCAACAACATCTACGGCACTCGCACGTCCGAGTGGGGCAATCTTGACGCCCGCAACCTGCAAGAGGCGTTGGCACAGAATAGCTTTAACCAGAATCAGGACGCACAAAAGCTGTCTCAGATGAACAATCTGAACAGCTACAACTTGTCCAGGTCGAACGCCCAAAACGCCTTCAACATGAATCAGGCGCAGGGCAACGCGCAGTGGAATCAGTGGGCCACCAATGCGGATAATAACCTGTTGCAACAGGGCTGGAACAACACGGCTGCCCAGGCGCAATTCGACGCCAACCAGAACCAGAACGTGTTCAATAACTATCAGTCGATTTGGAGCGGCATCAACCCAACGCAGGAAGAGAAGACCCAGAACGAGACGGCCAATATGGCAAACGAGCGGGCCAACAGCGGCAATGCCGACTGGGCCCGTTTGATAGGTGGCGGCATTGGCCTTCTCGCCTCGCCCCTAACTGGCGGTACTGGCGGCTTGCTTGGTTCTACCATTGGTGGCCTCATGGGAACGGGCCTTGGAAACAAGTTCACGGATTTCCTCCGCTACGGCCCTGCCAACGCAGACGGGACCAGGGGGTAGGCCCCAGACTGATAGAGATGCAGGGGCCGGGGAGGCTCGGCCCTTGTCCCGCAAAAGACGGATCAACATTTAACCGGCCAGGATGGCCAAGGACACGACCATGGAAGGCGAACAGGTTCGCTTGATTGGATTTCGCGCGTCATCCGACATTGGTGAAGAGCTTGTGGATATTGTAAACGTCCTCCGAAGCCTAGAAACCTCGGAGGACGTTATCCGTGATATTGTAGTTAACCGTGTTGCGGGAATTTCCCCTCAGAGGGAAAACGAGTCATCGCAGCATCAAATAAGGCCATGATACCTTCACTTGTGACATTTGGACCAGAACCACTGGCAAACGTAAGAGCCAGATGATAGGCTAAACGGAAATCGTCATTCTTGCTTTTTAAAGCATCTTCAAGTTGAGCTCGGTCAGAATGCGCCATTTCCTTTCCTCCTCTCGGCTTGGGTTTGGGGTTGCAGCCAGACCCTACCGAGGGGGTGGGGAAATTAAAAGACTGTCACAGCAGTCGGGATAACCCTCTCCGCTCCCACCGTCATTCCTCTTCGTAAAAGTCCTTCGTGCTGATCCCGAGCGCCCCGCCGCTGGTGGAAAGACATCCAGAACGAGGCCATGGGGTTGCTCAAAATTGAGCAACAGGCCGAAAACCCAGCAACCACGCCGCCTAACGCTGGTTGCACTGGTTGCAAACTAACTCCCCACAACATCATTCAAAAGATCGACTCCAAGACAAATCGAGGCATGTCAACACTGGGCCCCGCCCACCTTTTTGGCTCAAATGACTAGAAGCGCAATCGATTCCGACCTAATCAGCCAAGCGAAGGACGACTTGCCAGTGTGCGTAGGTGCCGCCCCTCCGACCGACAACCGTTTTGAAAAGGTACTTCTGGCGTACACTTTCCTTTTTGCAACACCTCTGAGGAACCGCCCCGTGTCTTCATGTCTTAACCAGATCACAGGTTTTTGGTTTTGGTCGTGGAGTAGCCCCCCATTTCGACCGGGTTCGGCCGCCAGCCGAGGAGGCAACGCTAGAGAGCTATTTCGTAGCCGTGGGCTGTTTCCTCGCTCCCTCCGTCAGCCGCGTGTAATAGTCATCAATGCGTTGGGCTAGTTCCAACCGTGCACGTTCTGCCTCTTCCTCGCTTTCATATGTGAGAATTAGCCGGTCATCCGATTTGATGTCCTCATTTAAATTTCCAGTCAGCCCAACAGTAAAGCCATGCTCTTCTGTTGTTGTTCCGTCATTGTGGTGCAATATGCCAAGGCCCTCAACAACTTCTGAAATACTCTTCATATGAGCCAATGGCACAAGTTGTCCCTGGAGATACACAAGATTGGAGAACGGTCCATAGGTGTCGAATCCAAAGGGTTCTTCCTGGTCATTTATATCGTCATAAGACATGTATTATGGCCTCCTCTGCCATTTTAGATCGTGGAGTCTTATTTGCTATACGTGGTCCGAGTGTTCCCCTTATTTCCTGGGCCGATACCACGCCTCAAAATATTCTGGAAGAGTTGACGGCCGATTTGGCCGATGTCCTGGTGGCGAGATTCTGGCAAGGTAACAGATGGTTACGTCTGTGTCTGCCGGGGGTGGGGGCCAAATCTTTATTTCATGCCGGGCAGATCGGCAACAAAAGGGGGTTGACAGGTCAAAATGCCTCTTGGTAGAAAAATGGAAAAGGTGGAAAAAATGAGCGCAATCAACATCAAGAACATCCCCGAACATCTCCACCGTGAGGCCAAAGCGGAAGCGGCCAGGGCTGGAGTGACCCTTCAGTCGTGGATTATCGAAGCGATAAAGGAGAGGTTGGAAAAGGCGCAAGCCTCAAAATAACAAGCGGCCCAGGCCGGTGCTACCAACACCGAACCAGGGCCTAACCTCAACCGACCTTCATGGAGGTACGGCTATGGCTGGCAAGGCATTATCCCAGGCCCCGAACAACGACAAGACGCGCTCCTATCGCACCTTCAACCCTTCCATCGACAATCCCATTGAACGCCTCGACGACTCCCTTCGGTCTCTGGATTTTCTCGCCATGGCAGTGGACAAGACGGCTAGCGATTTTCTTGACGAAAAGATGGATCTTCCCGAGCAACGAGGGTTGGCCAATCTCCTGAGAATGGTACGCCGGGAGATTAACGACGTGACCCAATATCTGGACGACCAGGGAGTTGAGAGTCTCCTCGAATGTCAGCCCCGCCAGGAGAGGCATGGCGAAGACGCGGCCGTGCTGGGGATGGTGGCCGACATGTTCAAGTCCAAGAACACTGGCGAGGCGGCCGAGGGCGAGGAGGTGGCTTATGGATAGCGCCGGCTATACTGAGACATTGCCTGAACTGGTATCGATGGCACTTGCTCCTCTGCGGTCTTTTGGGCTCGCCATGGAAGCCACGATGGAGGACGATGCCAAAGCTCACCTCTATGACGTGGGTGTCGTGACTTCAGCGCTTGTGGATTACGCCGAGCGCCGATTAGCTGAGGCCCTGGAGGTGGTGGAGGCAAAAGTGGGAACAGTAAGCGTGAATCTTGACGGCCACACCAGTTCCATTGCGGATCGAGTGGTGGATGCCGAATTGCAACCGGCCGGGGAAGTGTCAGGGGGCGACAGCGGGAAGGCAGAGGAGGTCCCGGTAGAAGGCGAAAGGGCTACCGACGCGGGTCAGGCTCAAGCGTAGCTGCCCGGCAACCGGATTATTGGCGGCCTGCTTCCTGATGGAGGTGGGCCGCTTTTTGTTGCCGGGCGAGAGGGGTCTTGCTGTTCTGACAAGCAACCATTTTTTAATCGTAGGCTCTTTTCAATTTAGAACCTTTCAAGAAGCTTGGAATTTTCTGATGTAATTACATAGGTGCCTTTTGTGAGTTTGACTGTCCAAGTGGTCTCGGTAATTCCTCGGTGCTCTTTCTCGCCTCGCTTGGAGTAGAACTTAATAAGTGCCTTTATGGTAAGTTCTTCGTCGGCCTGAGTTTTAGAAGCCTCTAGCCCAAGGATTTCATAGTTTAATACTTCAAACCTTGATAAGTATTTGTACTTTTGATTGAAAACTTCATCTTTGGATAAAAATTTTCCATAGAATAGAATATTGTCGTCAAAAAACATTTTCACATTATTGAGATCTGATGGTTTTGTCGTATAGACTACGCTGCTGATCATGCGAGAGATTGATTGATCTGTCTTGTTGTCGAGGGCCCTGGGTGGTTCTCGCTTGATTGGTGCAGTACTGCCTTTTAGGTCAGTCTTCGCTTCGATGTAGAATGTAAAGTCCTTAGCTTTTTCGGCAACTTCTACGGGGGACAGGTCTTGAGGCGAATTTTCTTGTGTGTACTTAATTTCATGCCCAGCTAAGAAGTTTGTTACGACAGATGATTTAATCGCAAAATTAACATTCTGAGGTATGTCATTAATGATGTCGGCGGCTTTAAGGGAATTTAATTTCGAAGTCACTATTCCAACAATTTGTCCACGGGAGTCTAGTAGTGGTCCTCCGCTGTTGCCCGGTTGGACTGGGGTTGTAATTTGAATTTGACTTGTGTCGTCTGCTAAGCCAGCCAATGCCGCTATATTGCCCGAAGTGAAATTTCCAGAAGTTGAAAGGGCTCCGGATAAAGGGAATCCATATGCAAACACTGGTTCTCCCAATGCTATGGGAGGAGCCGTACGAAAGGAAGCCGTCTTGCCGCCTTTGATGTTGGTCAGGATAATTGCAAGGTCTTCCTTGCGTGATACCTTGACAAGAAAGGCATCGTATTCAGATCCGTTAAGTCCTCTTACTTTAATTGTTGTTGAACCATATACAACATGGGCATTTGTGACAATGTGTCCCTCTTCCGAGACAAGGAACCCTGTTCCGCTAGATACTTTCCCTAGGTCGTTGTTTTTATCTATAGAGGGTGAAGCAGATGGGGTAGGCAATTGCTCCTTGCCTCTTGCATGGCTGTCTCTAGGTTGTGCCGGCGATGACGACGTGGCATCGCAAACGGCCGTCATAGTAGCGTATCCGACTGTCCCAGGGGTTTGTGCGCTCCATTCTTCTTGAGTATAAACATGTGAATTAAGATTTTCTCCTTCGGGGCTAAATAAAGAAACTGATATTAGGGCAGAGGCATTTTTGCAGCAGTTGTGCCAATCTGTATGAATGCTATATTTAAGAATGGCCTTCTGCTTTGGCTGTGCACCTTGTGGATTGGTTGATGCTCCTTGTAGTGGGATTTCTATTACTGGACTATCCTTAAAAATAACCTTTGCGACTGAAGACGATACACAGCTATTCAGCTTTTTTATTGAATCCTTGTCTATGAATACTTGAATTTCATCGTTACTTCCTCCGGGAATCCACTGCGAGGAATGGCAGATTTGGGGTGTGATTGTATTAACAAGTGTGAATATAACGAATAACTTAAAAGCTAAAGTCATTTTCAAAGCCTCACATAGAATGTATTATCTGTCGTCCAAAAGTCGTTAAGGTGATGAGCCACAAGCGAACGAGTTGACGCCACCGAGGGTTAATATGCCGCCGAGTGCTCCCGATGCTTCTCCCAATTCGCCATATAGAGCCGCGCCAGCCCCGGGTCCCGGATAATCAGCAGATTTTCGGCGTTCCGCTCTTCAGCCGCTTTCGTGAAATTAAAGCTGCCCGTGACCACGGTCACCCCGTCGATCACCATCACCTTGTTATGGGCGATGGCATGAGACGCGTCGATGTAGACAGGGATGCCCTCATTCCGAAGGAAGGTAGCCCCCGTATACGTCGCCTTTCGCTGGCCCTTGTCCAAAATCGCCTCGACCTTTACGCCACGCTTGGCCGCATCCACCAGGGCCTTGGCAATAGGCGCACTCGTGAAGCTGTACGCCTGCATGTAGACGCTTTCCTTGGCCTGTCCGAGGGCGTCAACTATGGCTTGCTGGCCGCCACCCCTGGGGCTGAAATACAAGCTGACGGGGGTGTCTTTGAGAATCAGGTCGTAGGCAAATACCGGCGACCACGGCAGGATGAGACAGAGGACCAGGAGAAGGCGCTTCATATTCACCTACTTCAAATTGTGCTGTGTCCGATACGCCTTGACCATCTGATCGGAGACGTCCTTCGGATAGCACAGGGGAGACCTTCCGCCCGGCCGGCTGTAGGCACTGCGTCCGCCGCAGATTCGGCCGTTCTTCATGGTGTTGTACGGACAAGGGCAGTTCCCTGGGTAGCTTTGGAGAGACTCCTTGATGATGAGGTCCCGAACCTCGGCATCGGTGATCGCGAAGGCCAGAGAGGGGACGAGCGCAAGAAGGAGGGCGAGCAACAGCTTGTGCATGTCATCCACCCTCCTTTAATATTTAGGCGTCTTGGTGCCTTCCTGGCCAGTGTAGGGATTCACATTTGGCTTAGAAGACCAGTTGTTCATCTGGGTATTGTCGGGAGTTGTTCGATAGTGAGGAGCGACATAAGTGCCGTTATTTGTGGTATAGCCTTTGACATAGACAGATGAATTTGATGAGGAAGATGGAGCTCGGTAGCTAGATGAATGGCTGTGGGATGAGGAACTATGAGAATGTCCTCCACCTTTGGCAAAGGCAACTGAAGACGCAGCGAAAACGAGCACGGCGGTGATAGCAAGCGCAAATCTCATAGTCCCCTCCAAAGTTAAGAGTCTTCAGACAACTACTTTCCCCACCACCCTTTGTTCTCATCCCGGCATTGAAGCTCCCAGGCTTGCCAGCCGACACACTCCGGGGTGTTGCACTCCCGGCAAAGTTGCATATCCACAATGGCCAGACAGGCCTTTGCCAGCACATTCGCCAAATCTTCCCGGCCCACAATCACCCGAGCAATGACTTCGCCGCTTGGGGCAAGGCCCATAGGCAGGACTTCAGCCACGTCCCCCCACTGGTGGCTCCAGGAGCGCGTCCTCTCCTTGGCCGCATCACCCGCAGGCACAACGGGAGAAGGAACAACGATAGCATACAGCTTGATTCGCTCGACCTGTCCATCCTGACGGGCAATATCCAAGGTCGCACCATCCACAACCCTGACCGCTTTCCCCTGCCAAGAATCAGCAGCAGACGCGGTCAGAGGAAACAGGAGAAGAGCCAGCGCCAAAAGGCACCAAGCTCGCAAATAAGGGGAGAATAGACGACAAGGCGTCATACGTCCTCGGGCCTCGATTTTCGAAAAAGCGGATGAGCCACATATGCCAATCCGGGCAGTGGAAGGCAATAGAAAACCTATAGTAGGAAATTGAAAAACAAGAGGCAGGAACGCCGACAGAAGAAAACCCCCGGCCAACGCGGAGGGCACCACGTCGGTCGGGGGTACATCTGGTTCAACGACCAGCTTTGCGAGCGTTAATCGCTGGAGAAAGTCTACCGGCACCGTGCGAAACGGATGCTATCTGGCCTGAGAAGGGTTATCGGGCAGGCTCCGCCCCTCCGTCGGGTGGGTATGGCACAGGTTCAAAGGGCACGGTTACATTGCCCCAAACATCGCTTTCACCAGCTTTTCAGCATCGGCCTCCAGGTACAGAGCTTCCACGGCCCCGTCCGGGAACAGCATGACGAATTCCTCCCACTTCTGCCGGGACAGGCCGCTTTTCATCCAAGGCCGGGCGGTCTCGTAGGCGCGGCGCGTCATGCGGTGCTTGGCCCACGGCTTCTCTCGTTTCAGGTTCTGGAGCATGAGAGTCGGGTATCATCGCCAGCAGGAGCGGACAAGGTGGTAGCGCGGCAGGGGTAGACTTGGGCCGGGGGACAGTCACAGTCCCCCACGGGCCGCTTCCATCTCTACGAGCTGAGCAATCTTCACCCCAATTCACTCCCTATAACCTTCACGAGCGGGGCCAGAGCGGGGCCAAACTTCCCTCCAACGCAAAAGGGGTTGGACCTTATTAGTCCAACCCCTTGAATTCTCTGGTGCTCCCGGCGCGATTCGAACGCACGGCCTATCGCTTAGGAGGCGATCGCTCTATCCGACTGAGCTACGGGAGCACGGCGGGCGCATGAAACGATGTTCATCCACCTTTCAGCTAGCGTCTTTTCCGGGCCGGCAGCAGGCGAAGAACCTGCTGATATTGATGGACATCTTTTTATGACCAGTCCGCCGTCGCAACCGTCCGGGGAGCGGTCGGCTCGATTGACGCGCGCCGAACAAACTTTACTATTTGCCGGACTGCGACTTGTCAAGAAAGGCATGCCCGGACCGGGAGCCGGACCGGCCCGGACGGCGGCCGGCGACGGATCGTGAAAGACGGGTCCAAGGTTTCCGGAGCCTTGGTTTACAAGCGCCGCAAACGGCGTATGATGGGCATGCTCGGCTTGGACGCAGCAAGCGGACGTCAGAAAAGAGGCATCCCCATTTGGTCCGGCTCCCAAACGAGCCGCCATCAACGAAACAGGAGTTCACCATGGCGAAACGGTTTCTCGCTCCCCTCTCCGCAACTCTGATGTTTCTGGCCTGGACCGGCCTGGCCGCCGCCCGCATACCCCTGCCGGACATCACCGAACTGGTCGATAAAGACGGTCCCGCGGTCGTGAACATCTCGACCACCAAGACCATCAAGGCCCAGGAGAACATGCGCGATCTCTTCGAGCAGTTCCACCGGCGCGGCGGCCCCGGCGGCCCCATGGACGAATTCTTCGACCAGTTTGAAAAGTTTTTCGGTCCCCAGGGCCGGGGCGGCAGCAAACAGCACAAGCAGCGGTCCATGGGCTCGGGATTCGTCATCTCGGCCGACGGCTATATCGTGACCAACAACCACGTGGTGGACAACGCCGACGAGGTCAAGGTCCAGTTCAAGAACAACGAAAAGGGGCTGACCGCCAAAATCATCGGCCGCGATCCCGAGACCGACCTGGCGCTGCTCAAGATCGAAGGGCGCAACGACCTGCCCTTCCTGGAGTTCGGCGATTCGGCCAAGGTCAAGGTCGGCGCCTGGGCCCTGGCCATCGGCAACCCCTTCGGCCTCGGCAACACCGTCACCCTGGGCATCGTCAGCGCCACGGGCCGCATCATCGGCGCGGGCCCGTTCGACAACTTCATCCAGACCGACGCCTCCATCAACCCCGGCAATTCCGGCGGTCCGCTGATCGACCTCGACGGCAAGGTCATCGGCATCAACACCGCCATCGTGGCCTCGGGACAGGGCATCGGCTTCGCCATCCCGTCCAACATGGCCCGGGACGTGATCGGCCAGCTCCGGGAAGGCAAGACCGTCAAGCGCGGCTGGCTCGGCGTCACCATCCAGGACATCGACGAGAACACGGCCAAGGCCCTGGGCATGGAAAACACCAAGGGCGCCCTGGTCACCTCGGTCCTGGAAGGACAGCCCGCGGCCAAGGCCGGGGTCAAGACCGGCGACGTCATCACCTCCGTGGCCGGGGAAAAGGTGGACGATTCCAACCAGCTGCTGCGCCGCGTGGCCCGGCTCAAGCCCGGCGAGTCGGCCGAGATGACCATCCTGCGCAAGGGCAGCCCGAGCACCGTCACCGTGACCCTGGGCGAACGCGACGCCAAGAAACTGGCCCAGCAGGGCGGCCAAGGCGACGAGAGCGGCGAGGACGACGGCGCGCCGGACAAGGCGGCGGTCATCGGCCTGTCCGTGCGGACCGTCACCGCCAAGGAGGCCAAGGCCCTGGGCATGGACAAGCCCCGGGGCGTGCTGGTAACGGAAGTGGACGATGGCTCCGAAGCGGAACAGTCCGATGTCCGTCCCGGAGACGTCGTGCTCGAGGTCAATCAGCGGGGCGTCAACAGCCCCGAGGAGTTCAAGAAGGTGGTGGCCGAAGACGGCAAGCAGAAAGGCGTGGTCATGCTCCAGATCAAGCGCCAGCGCCAGACCATCTTCCGCACCGTGCCCCTGACGGAATCGAAATAACCGCGATGCCGGGGACGCCGGGCGTTTCGCCCCGCGTCCCCGGCCACACAGGCTGCCCATGGCGTCCCCCCCCAACTGCGTCGAGGAAACCGCCGTTCCCATCCCCTGCAAGGTCAATCTGCGCCTTGCCGTGGGCCCCCGGCGCGCCGACGGCTACCACGACATCGACACCTTTTTCCTGCCCCTGCCCGAACCGTCCGACGCCTTCTACATCCGCCGCTTCGACGAGCCCGGGGACATCGAATTCACCTGTTCGGATCCTGAACTGGAAACCGACGACAACCTGGTGGTCAAGGCCTACCGGGCCTTTGCCGCGGCCACGGGGTTTTCCCCGCGCCTGGAGGTGGGGCTCAAAAAACGGATCCCCCACGGCGCGGGCCTCGGCGGCGGCTCCTCGGACGCGGCCGCCCTGCTCCGCTACCTCAACGACCGGGCCGGCCCGGCCGCCCTGTCCGAATCCGACCTGTCCCGCCTGGCCCTTTCCCTGGGCGCGGATGTCCCTTTTTTCCTGCTCGGTCGCCCGGCCGTGGCCTCGGGCGTGGGCGAACGGCTCGCGCCGGCCGATCCCGGCCTCGACGGCTGGTTCGTCGCCGTGGTCTGCCCGTCATCCCGGGTCAAGACCGCCTGGGCCTACGCCGCCCTGGACGCCGCGCGAACTTTCCCTGCCAAACCCGGGGGAGAGTTCTTGACAAGCGTTTTTGAGGCAAATAAAAGGGCGTTTTGCGTGACCGGAGCACCGCTGCGGAACGACTTTGAACCCGTCGTTTTCGCCGCCCACCCGGAACTCGGGAGGGTCAAGGAACGCCTGCTGGCCCTGGGGGCGGCGGGCGCGCTTCTTTCCGGCACGGGTTCCGCGGTTTTCGGACTCTTCAGACAGCGCCACACGGCCGTCCTGGCCCTGGCGGATCTGTCGGGAAACGGTCCCCGCGCCTTTCTCGCCCCGCTGTAAGCGTGGCGGGAACCGGACGGTCACCGCGTTTGATGTCCGCCCCGGGGCGGACCGGCATGCTGGGGCGTCGCCAAGTTGGTAAGGCACGGGGTTTTGGTCCCCGCATTCGTGGGTTCGAGTCCTACCGCCCCAGCCAAATTTCCCGAGCAACCAGGACCGCCCGTACCGGCGGTCCCGCCGTCCGGACCGTCCGGCGGCCAAAGCCCCCCCGAGGCCCGGCATGGCGCAAGGCGATCTCAAGATTCTGACCGGCACATCCAATCCCGTCCTGGCCGAGGCCATCTGCGACCATCTCGGGTGCACGCTCCTGCCGGCCAAGGTCGGCACCTTCAGCGACGGCGAGATCAGGGTCGAAATCGGGGCCAACGTCCGCGGCTCGGACATCTTCGTGGTCCAGTCCACCTCCTATCCGGTCAATTACAACCTGATGGAACTGTGCCTGATGCTTGACGCCCTCAAGCGCGCCAGCGCCCTGCGCGTCACCGCGGTCGTGCCCTATTACGGCTACGCCCGCCAGGACCGGAAGGTGGCTCCCCGCGCGCCCATCTCCGCCAAGCTCGTGGCCGACTTCCTGACGGTTGCCGGCATGAACCGCCTGCTCACCATCGACCTCCACGCCGGCCAGATCCAGGGCTTTTTCAACCTGCCCGTGGACAACCTCTTTTCCGCGCCGATCATGGCCGAATATTTCAAGGAGTTCACCGGCAAGAACCTGTGCGTGGTCTCCCCGGACGCCGGCGGCGTGGAGCGGGCCAGGGCCTTTGCCAAGCGCCTCGGCGGCAGCCTGGCCATCATCGACAAGCGCCGGGACGCCCCCAACCAGGCCCAGGCCATGCACGTCATCGGCGACGTCAAGGACAAGCTGTGCGTGGTCCTCGACGACATGATCGACACGGCCGGCACCATGTGCCAGGCCGGCACGGTGCTCCTGGAAAACGGGGCCAGCGAGGTCATGGCCGCCGCCACCCACCCGGTCCTGTCCGGACCGGCCATCGAGCGTCTGGAAGCCTCGCCCTTTTCCCAGATCGTCACCACCAACACCATTCCCTTAAACGACAAGGCCAAGGCCTGTTCCAAGATCAAGACCCTGTCCATCGCCGGGCTCTTGGCCAAGGCCATCCACAACATCCACACCGAGTCCTCGGTGAGCGTGCTGTTCACCTAGGACGCGCCTCGCCTGACCGGAAATCATGTTTCGCCCCAGGGCGCAAAGGAGATACCCGCTATGAAAGAGACCCAGTCCCTCGCCGTCAAGACCCGCGCGGGCATCGGCAAGGGGGCCAACCGGAAGCTGCGTGCCGACGACCTGGTCCCCGGCGTCTACTACGACGCCAAGGGCGTCAACATTCCGGTCATGGTCGAGCACCTCCCCCTGCAAAAGCTCTACTCCAAGACCGCTTCCTCCCACGTCTTCGACCTCAAGATCGAGTCCGACAACGGCACCGAAACCAAGCCGGCCCTGATCTGGAAGCTCGAGCACCACCCGACCAAGCCCCGCATCACCCATGTCGATTTCTACGGCGTGGACCTGACCAAGGCCATCCGGGTCCACATTCCCGTGGTCGTGACCGGCAAGGCCAAGGGCCAGGTCAAGGGCGGCACCCTCGAGATCCACCGCGAAACCGTGGAAGTCACGAGCCTGCCCCTGGCCATCCCGGACAAGGTGGTCATCGACATCACCAACCTCGACATCAACGAGAGCGTCCAGGTGGCCGATCTGGTCCTGCCCGAGGGCGTCAAGGCCGTCTACGACGACAACTTCGCCATCCTCGGCATCATGGTGCCCGAGGCCGAGGCCGGGCCGGGCGAAGAAGGCAAGTAGCATCCCCGCCGGGGACACGCCTGTCCCCGAGGGAGATGTCCTCCGCCACGGCCGGCGTCCGGAAACCCTTTCCGGCCGCGACAGGGCCACGGCATCGGAGCCGATTCCGGTTTCCCTGGGCGGGGCGCACCGTGCGCCCCGCCTTTTTTCCCGCAACGCCAGGCAAGGCATGAGACGTTTTCCATGGCCGTAACCGCCTTGATCGTGGGCCTCGGCAATCCCGGCCCGCGCTACGCCGCCACCCGGCACAACTTCGGCTTCATGGCCGTGGACGCCCTGATCGAGCGGGCCCGGGAACTCGGCGGCGCGCCCAAGGCGGCCCTGACGTCCCGCAAGGACCTGGAGGCCGCCACCCTCTCCCTGCCGGTCCTGCCGGGCGGCGCCTTCGCCCAGTTCCTCTGCATGAAGCCCCTGACCTTCATGAACCTCTCCGGCCGGGCCGTGCGCGCGGCCATGGACTTTTACAAGCTCACCCCGGACAGCGTCCTGGTGCTCCACGACGAACTCGACCTGCCGCTGGGCCGGATGCGGGCCAAGCGCGGCGGCGGCAACGCCGGGCACAACGGCCTCAAGTCCCTGACCCAGGAGCTCGGCGGCCCGGACTTCGCCCGCCTGCGCCTGGGCATCGGCCGCCCCGAGCCCGGCCGCGACGTGGCCGCCTATGTCCTCGAACCGTTTCGGTCCGACGAGCTTGCGGTGGTGCGCCGGGTCCTGCCCGCGGCCGTGGACGGGGTCATGACCTTTTTCGAAGACGGCCTGGACGCGGCCATGCGCCGCGTGGGCGGCTTCGACGCCTCGGCCTGAGGCCTTTTCTCCCTCCGCCCGCCGGCCACGCCGCCGCCCGTTCCTCCTTTGTTCAGGGTCTGGCCCGGTTTACCGGAATCCGTGGACACATACGGACAAGTGCGCTAGTTTGATGCCTAGACGGTACTTGTGCTTGGGGGCGCTCGTTTTCCGCGAAGGAGTTGGCCGGTGTTTTCCGAGGAACAGCTTGTCGTTTATCCGGCCCAGGGTGTGGGCAGGGTCGAACGCATCGAGACCCAGGTCATCGGCGGGGCCTCGGCTGATTTTTTCATTGTCCGCATCCTGAGCAACAACGTGACGCTCATGGTGCCGGTCAAAAACGCCGCCAACGTCGGGCTGCGGCCCCTGTGCACGGCCGAGCAGGGCCAGGCCATCATCGAATCCCTCAAGGACCGCTCGGATTTCACCGGCTACACCGGCCAGAACTGGAACCGGCGCTACCGGGAGTATTCCGAAAAGCTCAAAAGCGGCGACCTGGCCGATGTCGCCTACGTGCTCAAGGAACTGCTCCTGATCGGCCAGAACAAGGAACTGTCCTTCGGCGAACGCCGCCTGCTCGAGCAGGCCACGAGCCTCCTTACCCTGGAACTGGCCCTGGCCATGGACAAGGACCAGCAGGAGATCAAGGACACCATCAACGAGATCTTTGCCGACGTCCTGCAGCCCAAGTCCGAGGAATGATCGCGGCTTTCGGGCCTTTCGGCGGCCTGGGACAGGCCTTGGCCTTGACAGTCGCCGGAAAAAGTATATGGATCGTTGCAGGCCGTCATCGGTCTGTCCCCCACTTCCCTGGTCCCCGTAAACAAGCGAGTTTCCCGCCGGTCAACTGACGAACGGCTTTATTGAACTCACGCTGCATCGGGTTTTTTCTTTCACTTCAAGACGCGCATTTCCGCGCCGGGCTATTTCTGTGAGCAACGCACCCAAACGCCGCGGGCGTCCTCCCCAGTCTCCCCCTGCCGCTCCCGTGCTTTCCGATCCCATGGAAAGCGACGACATCCTACAACCCTCGACCGTCAAGCCAGGCCTCATGGAAACCTCCATGAACCTGTCCGAGCTCAAGCTCAAAAGCATGCCCGAGCTCATGGACCTGGCCGTCCAGTACAACGTCGAGAACCCCAACGGCATGCGCAAGCAGGAGCTGATCTTCGCCCTGCTCCAGAGCTGCGCCTCCCAGAACGGGGCCATCTTCGGCGAGGGCGTGCTGGAAATCCTGCCCGACGGCTTCGGTTTCCTGCGCTCCCCCATGTACAGCTACATGCCCGGTCCGGACGACATCTACGTCTCCCCGTCCCAGATCCGCCGCTTCGGCCTGCGCAAGGGCGACGTGGTCTCGGGCCAGATCCGGCCGCCCAAGGAAGGCGAGCGGTATTTCGCCCTGCTGCGGGTCGGCGAGATCGGGTTCGCGCCCCCCGAGGCCTCGCGCAACCTGGTGCTCTTCGACAACCTGACGCCGCTGTATCCCGACAAGCGCTACGTCATGGAAAACGGGGCCGAGAACTACTCGTCCCGCGTCGTCGACCTGCTCACCCCCATCGGCCACGGCCAGCGCGGCATCATCGTGGCCCCGCCGCGCACCGGCAAGACCATGCTCCTGCAGACCATCGCCAATTCGATCAACGCCAACCGGCCCGACGTGTTCCTCATCGTGCTGCTCATCGACGAGCGGCCCGAGGAAGTCACGGACATGGAGCGCACGGTCAAGGCCGAGGTGGTTTCCTCCACCTTTGACGAGCCGCCCCAGCGCCATGTCCAGGTGGCCGAGATGGTCATCGAAAAGGCCAAGCGGCTGGTCGAGCGCAAGATCGACGTGGTGATCCTGCTCGACAGCATCACCCGCCTCGGCCGGGCCTACAACGCGGTCACCCCGTCCTCGGGACGCGTCCTGTCCGGCGGTCTCGACGCCAACGCCCTGCAGCGGCCCAAGCGGTTTTTTGGCGCGGCCCGCAACATCGAGGGCGGCGGCTCGCTCACCATCATCGCCACGGCGCTCATCGACACCGGCTCCCGCATGGACGAGGTCATCTTCGAAGAGTTCAAGGGCACCGGCAACATGGAGATCTACCTGGACCGCCACCTGGCCGAAAAGCGGGTCTTCCCGGCCATCGACATCAACCGGTCCGGCACGCGCAAGGAAGAGCTCCTGCTCGACACCGACGTCCTCAACCGCGTCTGGATCCTCAGAAAGCTCCTTGCGCCCATGAACCCCATCGACTCCATGGAGTTCCTGCTCGACAAGATGCGCCACACCAAGAGCAACCGGGAATTCCTCGACCTGATGAACCGGTAGTTTGCCGAGACGTTTCCAAGGGTCCTTGCCGACGTTCCGTTGGCCCGGGCCCTGTCTGGCGGCCCTTTTGCGGCCCTGGCGCCGGCCGGGGCCGCAAAAGGGCCGTTTGCCTTGCCGCCCGCTCCGAAGCCGGGGATGGCCCTCCCGGCGAAGCGCCGGCCGGGGCGCAGGCCAGAGGCGTATTCCCGAACCGCCCCCGCCGGTCGGTCCGGGCATTACACCCGGTTCACATCCGCCGCGACCACCTTTCCTTCCCGTCCGGAAGGAGGTATGCCAACGCCATGCACGCCTCCCGCTTCCGACCACGTCCGGGCGCGTCCCGGCGCATGGCGGCGGCCCTGGCCGCCGTCTGGTTTTTCCTGGCCGCCGTGCTCGTCCCGGCGGCCCAGGCCAGTCTGTTTTCCTTTGACCTGAAAGACGAGCGGGAACTCGGCGAGAAGTTCAACGCGCTCATCCGGGCCCGGATGCCGCTCATTGAGGACACCGAGGTCAACGACTACGTGTCCGGCGTGGTGGCCCGGCTGGTCAAGGTCATGCCGCCCCAGCCCTTCTCGTTTAACGTCAGCATCGTCAACAACAACGCGGTCAACGCCTTTGCCGGGCCGGCCGGCTACGTCTTCGTCTTCACCGGGCTTTTGCTCCAGATGGAGCACGAATCGGAGATGGCCGGCGTTTTGGCCCACGAACTGGCCCACGTGGGCCAGCGCCACATCGCCAAGCGCATGGGCGAGATGCAGGCCCTGACCATCGGCCAGCTCGTCGGCGTCCTGGCCGGCGTGGTCCTCGGCCAGACCACCGGCAACAAGGACCTCGGCAGCGCCATCGCCATCGGCTCCCAGGCGGCCTCGGCCCAGGCCTATCTCAAGTATTCCCGCGACGACGAGCAGGAGGCCGACCAGGTCGGCATGAACTACCTGGTCGCGGCCGGTTACCCGCCGAACGGCCTGGTCACGGCCTTCGAGACCATGCGCAGGCTCAAGTGGATGCAGGGCGGCGGCGTCATCCCCACCTACCTGAGCACCCACCCCGGCCTCGAGGACCGCATGGGCTACTTGCGGGACCGGATCAAGCTGCTGCCGCAAGACGTCCAGAACCGCAAGGACCAGGACGCGGCCTTCAAGCGGGCCCAGGTCCTGGTGCGCGCCCGGTACACGGACCCCAAAAACGCGGTCTCCTATTTCCGCAAGCTCGGCGACAAGGCGACCTGCCTGGACAAGCTCGGCCTGGCCATCGCCCTGTCCCGGTCCCTGGAGGACGTGAGCCAGGCCAAGCCGGCCTTCGAGGCGGCCCTGGCCTGCGCCGGTTCGGACCCGCTGGTCCTTCGGGAGGCCGGCCGCTATTACCTCAAGATCCGGGACTTCGCCCAGGCGAAAAAGCTCCTGGAGGCGGCCCTGGCCCAGAACCCCAAGGACATCGACGCCAACTTCGAGTACGGCCGCATGCTGGCCCAGGAAGGCAATCCCAAGGCGGCCGTGGCCTACCTGGACCAGGTCCGGATGCGGGTGCCGGAAAACGCCGAAATCCGCACCATCTACGCCCAGGCGCTGGGCCAGGCCGGCGACGTGTTCCACGCCTACCTCAACCTGGCCTATGCCGCCATCTACGACAACAGGCCCGAACAGGTGAAATTTCAGATGGACAAGGCCAAAAGCGCGGCCAGAACCGACGCCGACCGGCGCGAACTGGCCAAGCTGGAAGAAACCCTGAAAAAACGCTCCGAATACTGGAAAAAAAGGATCCTGGAATGAACGATTCCCTGCTCGTGCGCCTGCCCAAGGGCGAAGACCTGCTCGCCGCCCTGGTCACCATCTGCCAGGAAAAAAACATCACCAAGGGCCACGTCAGCCTGATCGGCGCCCTGGAACGGGCCGTCCTCGGCTACTATCCCCAGGACACCCGCAAGTACGTCACCAAGACCATCGAAGCGGGCACCGAAATCCTGGCCGGTCTCGGCAACGTGTCCCTCAAGGACGGCCAGCCCATCATCCACCTCCACCTGACCCTGCTCCAGGGCGACTTCACCATCACCGGCGGCCACGCCATGCCCGGCAACATCCTCTTTGCCGGCGAGGCCTGCATCACGCCCATCGAAGGCCCGCGCCTCCACCGCGGCCTGGACGCCGCCACCGGCCTGCCCCTGTGGGACCAGACCGGGATGTAAGGGAAAAGGCGCCTCCGGCGGCCGGGAGGAGGTCACCCCCTCCCGAACCCTCCTGTCCTTACAACGCAATCGGGCGGTCCTGCGAGGCAGGACCGCCCGATTGCGTTGTAAAAACGAGGGGGTCCGGGGGGAATCATTCCCCCCGGCCGCCGGAGGCACGCCTTTCCCCCCTAATCGAGCGTCTGCCGATACCGCTTGATGCCGATCCCGAGGGAGACCAGCAGGAACAGTCCGATGGGCCACAGGCTCGGGAACACGTCGGCAAAGCCGTTGCCCTTGAGCACGATGCCGCGCACCACGCGCAGGTAGTGGGTCAGCGGCAGGGCCGTGCCGATCCACTGGGCCCACTCGGGCATGCCCCGAAACGGAAACATGAAGCCCGAGAGCAGGATCGAGGGCAGGAAGAAGAAAAACGACATCTGCACGGCCTGCAACTGGTTCTGGGCCACGGTGGAGAAGGTGATGCCGACGCCCAGATTGGCGGCGATAAACGGAAAGGAGACGAGAAACAGCAGCGGCAGGCTGCCCATGATCGGCACCTTGAACAGGACCACGGCCGCGACGATGATGAGCGCCATCTGGATGTAGCCGACGATGATGTAGGGCAGGATCTTGCCGAGCAGGACCTCGATGGGCCGGACCGGGGTGATGAGCAGGTTTTCCATGGTGCCGCGTTCGCGTTCGCGGGTGATGGCAAGCGAAGTGATGATGACCAGCGTCATGGTCAGGACCACGCCCATGAGCCCGGGCACGATGTTGTACTGGGTGATGGCCTCGGGGTTGTAGCGGGCGTGCAGGCGCAGGTCCACGAGGCTTTCGGTGGTCCGCAGCGGGAGGAGCGGACCGGTCAGGTCGCGGTTGAAGGCCTCGGAGGCGGCCTGGCGAATGGCCGAGACGGCGTTGGAGGTGGCCGAGGGGTCGGTGGCGTCGGCCTCCAGCAGGACCACGGGCCGCTGGCCGCGCACCAGGTCGCGGCCGAAATTCGGGGGGATGGTCAGGACGAACTGGATGCGGCCCAGGCGCAGCAGTTCGTCGGCCTCGGCCTCGGAAGCCAGTTCGCGGGTGAAGGCGAAATAGAGGCTGTTTTTCATGGCCGCCGCCATGTCGCGGGAAAAGGCCGAGCGGTCGTTGTCCAGGATGGCGGTCGGCAGGTTCTTGGGATCGGAGTTGATGGCGTAGCCGAAGAGGATGAGCTGCAAAAGCGGAATGCCGACCATCATGCCGAAGGTGACCCGGTCGCGGCGCATCTGGGTGAATTCCTTGGACACCATGGCCGCGAACCGCTTGGGGGAAAAACCGAAAAAGCCGGCCATCACGACACCGCCTTGCGCATGAGGCTGATGAAGACCTCTTCGAGATTGGAGGGAATCCTGCGGAACGCCAGCGGCGGGGCCATGAGCGGCTTCAGGCTTCCTTCAAGGGCCGCGGCGTCCCGGCCGCTGACGTGGAGCGTGAGGCCAAAGGCCACCACCTGTTCGACCCCGGGCAGGCCCCGCAGCCGGTCGATCAGGCCGTAGAGTTCGGGACCGGCGATCTCGTAGGTGGTCAGGCCTTCGGCCGCCACGATCTCGGCCACCGAACCGGTGGCGAGCAGGTGGCCGTAGGCGATGTAGGCCAACCGGTGGCACCGCTCGGCCTCGTCCATGTAGTGGGTGGAAATGAGCGCGGTGATGCCCTCGCCGGCCAGCTTGTGGACCTCGTCCCAGAAGTCCCGGCGGGCCATGGGATCGACCCCGGCCGTGGGCTCGTCCAGGAGCAGGAGCCTGGGTTCGTGGATCATGCAGGCCGACAGGGCCAGGCGCTGTTTCCAGCCGCCGGACAGGGTGCCGGCCAACTGGTCGCGGAACCGGCCGAGGTTCATGCGTTCGATGGTCCGGTCAATGGCCGCGTCGCGGCCGACCACGCCGTACATGCGGGAGATGAAGTCCAGGTTCTCCCGAACGGTCATGTCCTCGTAGAGGGAAAACTTTTGGGACATGTAGCCGACATGGGGCTTGATCAGCTCGGGCTGCTCGCGGACGTCGAAGCCGAGGCAGGTGCCGTGGCCGTCGTCCGGGCGGAGCAGGCCGCAGAGCATGCGAATGAACGTGGTCTTGCCCGAGCCGTTGGGGCCGAGAAAGCCGTAGATCTCGCCCCGGCCGACCCGCATGTCGATGTGGTCGACCACGGTCTTCTTGCCGAAGACCTTGGTCAGGCCGACCACGTCAATGACCGGGGCCGGCGCGTCGCCGGTCATGCCCCGCCCGCCTTGCCGGCCTGCCCCGCGGCGGGAGCCGGTTCGATGGAGATGTCCACGGGCTGGCCCGGATGGAGAAGCGCGGCCACGTCCGGGGCGAAGGAGGCCTCGACCATGATGACCAGCTTTTCCCGGAAATCCCGGCTGTAGATGACCGGCGGCGTGTATTCCACCGTGGGCGCGATGTAGGTGATCGTGGCCGCGACGGGCTCCTTTGCGCCGTCCCAGGAGACCCGGATGGCCTGGCCCCGGGCGAGGGACCCGGCCACGGCCTCGGGCACGAAAAACCGGGCCTTGACGTTTTCCGGCGGCAGCAGGACCACCACCGGCGATCCGGCCGCCACCCATTCGCCCTGGTAGTGGAGGGTGTCGTAGACCAGGCCGCCGACCAGGGCCTGCTGGGTCATCTGGTCCAGGTTCCACCGCGCCTGGCCCAGGGCCTCCCGGGCCGCGTCCACGGCCGCCCGGGCGGCCATGACCTGGTCGATGCGGCTCGGCAGCTTTCCGGTCGCCAGCTTGGATTCGAGCTCTTTGACCTGCTGGGTGGTGGTGTCATGGGCGGTGCGGGCGGTGTCGAGCTCCTCCTTGGCAATGGTCCGGCTCGCGTAGAGACTTCTGCGGCGCTCGTATTCGATGCGGGCCAGGTTTCGGGAGGCCTCGGCCCGGCGCAGGTCGGCCACGATCTGCTCGATCTCCTCGGGCCGCAGCCCCTTTTCCTTGTCGCGCAGGTCGGACTCGGCCCGGCGCAGGTCGGCCTCGGCCAGGGCCAGGCCCTGTTCCTCGTAGAGACGCTCCAGCGCGTACAAGGTCTGGCCGGGGACGACCGTATCCCCCCGGGACACGGCCAGAACGTCGAGCCGGCCGGCGATCTTGCCGGCCACGTACACGAACTCCCCTTCCACATACCCCTGCCAGACCGGCGGCTTCTTGGCCTCGCACCCGGCCAGGGACAGGAGCGCGGCGACCGACAGGGACAGGAGCAGCCTAGGCGTCGTCATGGCCGGATTCCTCCAGAAAGGCGGCGGTGCAGGATGTGTCCGCCGGGTCGGCCGCCAGTCCCCGGCCGAGCACCCCGGCCAGGAAATCGGCGGCTGCGTCCAGGGGCAGGTCCAGGCGCAGGCCCAGGTCGCGGGCCGCGTCCGCGAACCGGTGCCGCAGGGGTTCGGACAGGCTGTAGACGACGAGCGTTCCCACCAGCGTCAGGTGGACCAGGACCGGTTCGACCGGCCGCAGGCTCCCGGACGCCCGGCCCTGGGCCAGGAGGTCGCGGGTCACCGTGAAGATGCGCCTGAACTCCGCCAGGGCGGCCGCCGGCATGTTGGCCCCTCCGGAGGCCATTTCCATGGCCATGATGCGCGGCAGCATGGGCAGCCGGGCGAAAAGACCGGCCATGGCCCGGGCCAGCGCGCCAATGGCCGCGGCCGGGTCCGCGCCGGGACGCCCGGCCTCCTCCAACGTTCCGGCCACCTGGCCGAACAGGCGCAGGAGCACGGCTTCATAGAGTTGCTCTTTGTTGCCCACATGGTAGTACAGTCCGGCCTTGTTGATCCCGGCCCGCCTGGCAATGGCCTCGACCTTGGCCCCGGAAAACCCGACCCGGCCGAACTCCTCGGCCGCGGCGTCCAGAATTCTCGACACCGTGGTCTCGGCTGTCGCAACTTCACCCATCCGGTCCAACCTCTTGTTTGAACCATTCGGTTAAACCATCTGGTCAAGACGGTCAAGTGAACACTTGACAACAAGGACTTCCCATTTCGGGTAAACCGGTGTAATCCATGGCTCGGCCGGCCCGCCTTGGTCCAACGCCGCGCCTGGAAACCATGACCCAAGCCCTTTCCCTCCTCCTGTCGCCCTTCGCCTTCGTCGGCCGGTCCGTGCTGGCCCTGGTGGCCGAACTCGGCGGTCTCGGCATCTTCCTCTCCAAGGGACTCTACCGGATCGTGGCCCCCTCGCCGTCCTGGCGCAAGATCGTGCAGCAGGTCTATTTCATCGGCGTCAAATCCGTGTTCGTCATCGTGCTGATCGGCCTTTTCACGGGCATGGTGCTCGGGCTCCAGGGCTACTACACCCTGGTCAAGTTCGGCTCCGAAGGCCTGCTGGGCGCGGCCGTGGCCCTGTCCATCATCCGCGAGCTGGGGCCCGTGCTGACGGCCATCATGATCACGGGCCGGGCCGGCTCGTCCATGGCCGCCGAAATCGGCATCATGCGCATCTCCGAGCAGATCGACGCCCTGTCCACCATGGGCATCAACCCCATGCGCTTCCTGATCGCCCCCAGGCTGGCCGCCTCCCTGATCTGCTTTCCCCTGCTCACGGCCATTTTCGACGTGGTCGGCATCGCCGGGGGCTACCTCACGGGCGTGGTGCTGCTGGGCATCAACCCGGGCGTCTATTTCGACCGCATCGACAGCGCGGTGGAGCTCGGCGACGTGACCGGCGGCTTTGCCAAGGCCCTGGTCTTCGCCCTGCTGGTGGCGGCCATCTGCTGCTACGAAGGCTACTTCACCCACACCCGGCGGGAGGGGTTCGGGGCCAAGGGCGTGAGCCTGGCCACCACCTCGGCCGTGGTCCTGTCGTGCATCACCATCCTGGTGGCGGACTACGTGTTGACCTCGTTTCTGCTGTGACGGAGAAAAGGCAAACCGTGTTGCAACTCGGGCGGGTTCGCCGTAAAAGGCCAGTGGCATGAAAAAATACGCTCTGGAAACCACGGTCGGGGTCTTTGTCCTGGCGGGCCTGTTGTGCGTCGCCTATCTGACCGTCAAGCTCGGCAAGCTCGACATCCTCGGCGCCGACAGCTACCCGCTGGTGGCCCGGTTCAAGGACGTGACGGGCCTCAAAAACGGGGCCTACGTGGAGATGGCCGGGGTGCGCGTGGGCCGGGTGTCGGACATCGCCCTCGACCCCAAGGACCACATGGCCCTGGTCAGGCTGGACATCCAAAACGGCATCCGCCTGACCGACGACTCCATCGCCTCCATCAAGACCAGCGGGCTCATCGGCGACAAGTTCGTCAAGGTCTCGCCCGGCGGCTCCGACGACATCCTCAAGCCCGGCGGCGTCATCGTCGAGACCGAGGCATCCGTCGATCTGGGCGACCTCATCGGCAAGTATGTCTTCGGCGGCGTGAAATGATCGACCGGCCCCGCCCCCCACGACCCTTTAGCCCTTCGGTGGAACCGTCCTTATGAACCGCATCCTTTTCCGCCTCTGCGCCGTCCCGCTTGTAATGGCCGCCATGGCCGGCCCCGTCCTGGCCGGACAGCCCACCGACACCCTGAGCGCCTCCGTGGACCGGATCATCGCCCTGCTGGCGGACCCGGCCTACAAAAACCCCGACACCCGGCCGGCCATGCGGGCCAAGCTCATCACCGCCATCGACGGCATCTTCGACATGAAGGAACTGTCCCGCCGGGCCCTCGGCCCGGACTGGAGCAAATTCACGCCCGACCAGCAGGGCCGGTTCGTGACCGCCTTCGGCCAACTGCTGCAGAACACCTACCTTGACAAAATAGAAAGCTACACCGATGAAAAGGTGCAGTACCTCAAGGAGCAGGAACTTGGGGACGGCAAGGCCGAAGTGGCCACCAAGGTCATCGGCAAGGGCAAGGAAATTCCCATTGCCTACCGCCTCATGGACCGCGGCGGGTGGCGGGTCTACGACGTGGTGATCGAAGGCGTGAGCCTGGTCCAGAACTACCGCAGCCAGTTCGGCCAAATCCTCGCCAACGAGACCCCGGACGTCCTGATCGCCAGGATCTCCGCGAAAAAGTCCTGATCACACGCGCACCCGTCAAGGCTTAGGGAGACGCATCCCGGCGCGAGACGCGCCGGCCATCCAACGGACCAATCCCACGGGGAGAGTTCATGACCGCCACCAGCCCGCGAAACCTTGTCCTGATGCTGCTTGTCCTCTCGCTCCTTGGGATCTCTGGTTGCCACGCCCGCGCCAAGACCGACAAGGGGCTGGTCCAATCGTCCGCCGCGCCGGCCGCCCCGGCCCAGACCGCTCCGGCCCCGGCCGCAGTCGCGGACGCGGTTCCCGACGCGGACGACGCCCCCATGCCGGCCGCCCCGTCCGTGGCCGATCCGCTCTACGGGTGGAACAAGTTCTGGTTCACCTTCAACCACTATTTTTACAGCGGCCTGATGCGGCCCATTGCCACGGGCTACAGCTACGTGGTGCCGCAGTTCTTCCGTTCCGGCCTGACCAACGCCTACAAGAACTTCACGTTCCCCATCCGGTTCGTCAACGCCCTGCTCCAGCTCGACTTCACCAAGGCTTCCCGCGAGTTCGGCCGGTTCATGATCAACAGCACCCTTGGCATCGGTGGCCTGGTCGACGTGGCCAAGTCCGATCCCAACCTCCAGCCCGGCAACGAGGACTTCGGCCAGACCCTTGGCCATTACGGCGTCGGCAACGGCTTCTACATCGTCTGGCCCTTCCTCGGCCCGTCGACCCTGCGCGACTCCGTGGGCCTGGCCGGCGACGCCGTGGCCAACCCCCTGTTCTGGATCTTCGGTCCCTGGTCCATCCGGGGCGACTACAATCCCTGGTACTGGACCTACATCATCCGGGCCAGCGACATCTTCAACAACCTTCCGGAAACTTTGGAAAATTACGACAGCGTGACCAAGCCGGCCATCGAACCCTACAGCGCCGTCAAGGACGCCTACATCCAGTACCGGCGAAACGCCGTCTCCCAGTAGCCGCGACGCCCACCGCCGCCGCGCCCCGCGCGGCGGCGGTTTTTTATGTCCCGAGAAACCGCGAAAGGCCTCCCCGCCCCGTCCGCAACGGCCTGCCGGCTGCCCCAGGGCCTGGACGTCCTGGCCCTGCACGCCAGCTACCGCACCCACCGCTTCTCCCGTCACGCCCACGAGGGCTACGCCCTGGGCGTCATCGAAGCCGGAGCCCTGGCCTTCCGCTACCGGGGAAGCCGGCTCGTGGCCCCGGCCGGGGCCGTCAACCTGGCCCAGCCCGGGGTGCCCCACGACGGCGAGGCGGCCGTGGCCGAGGGCTGGCGCTACCGCATGCTCTACCTGCCCCAGGCCGTCCTGGCCCTGGTGCTGCCCCAAGGCGCGCCCCTGCCCCACTTCCGGCCGGGCGTCCTCCACGACCCCGCCCTGGCCGCCTGCCTGACCCGGACCCACGGTCTGCTCCTGGACGGCGTGGCCAGCCTCCTGGCCCGGCAGACATGCCTTCTCGATCTGCTCGCCCGGTGGATCGGACGCCACGCCGACCACCGGCCGGCCCCACCCGCCCTCGGCCGGGAACCCCGGGCCGTGCGCCTGGTCCTGGATCTGCTGGCCGCCCGGTTCGCCGAGAACCTGAGTCTGGACGACCTGGCCCAGGCGGCCGGACTGTCGCCCTGGCACCTGGCCCGGGCAGTGACCCGGCACACCGGCCTGCCGCCCCACGCCCACCAGCGCGAATTCCGCCTGCGCGCCGCCCGGGCGTCCCTGGCCGGACCGGACCGGCTGGCCGACATCGCGGCCGCGACCGGCTTTTCCGACCAGAGCCATCTCACCCGGGCCTTTGCCGCCCGGTTCGGCCTCACGCCCGGGGCCTACCGCAAGATCGTTCAAAACGCCTCCGCCCTTTCCGGCTAGACTGGCCGGCAGTTGCAAGCGGAGGTTTTCCCATGCCGTCTCGCGCAAAGGCCGTGGCCGCCCTGGCCGGGGCCATGGTTTTGGTCGGCTCGTCCGTGGCCGCCGGCCGGCTCCTGGTCGCGGCCCTGCCCCTTTACTTCGCGTCCATGGGCCGGTTCGCCCTGGCCGCCGCCGTGCTCGCGCCCCTGGTCGTCCTGGTCGAGGGCCGGATCCCCCGTCTTTCCGGCAGGACGCTCCTCCTCCTGTCGGTCCAGGCCCTTTGCGGCTCGTTCCTCTTCACCATCTGTCTGCTGTCGGGCCTGCGCCTGACCGGCGCGGCCGAGGCCGGAGTGGTGGCCGCGGCCACGCCGGCGGCCGTGGCCCTGCTCGGCCGGCTCTTTTTCCACGACCGGCTGTCGTGGCGCGCCCTGGCGGGCATCGCGGCCACGGCGGCCGGCATCGCGGCCCTGCATGCCGGCGCGGGACAGGCCACGGGACCGTCACCGGTCCTTGGCAACGGGCTGGTCCTTTGCGCCGTGGGCTTCGAGGCCGTGTTCCTGCTGCTGCGCCGGGCCGTGAAACAGCCCCTGAGCCCCCTTGGCGCGGCCCTGTGGGTCTCGGTCCTGGGACTGGGCCTTTTCCTCGGGCCCGGACTCTACGAAGCCGCCAGCCTGGAGCCGGCGGCCCTGACGCCAACGGCCCTGGCCGTCCTGGCCTACTACGGGCTCGGCGTCACGGCGGCGGCCTACATCCTGTGGTTTTACGGGGTGGTGCGCACGGACGCGGCCACGGCCGGCGTGGCCACCGGCATCATGCCGGTGGCGGCCCTGGTTTTCGCGGCCGTATTGTGCGGGGAGCGGGTCGGCTGGCCGGAACTGGCCGGCTGCGCCGGAGTCCTGGCCGGCATCCTGTGCCTGGCCCTGGGAGGTGGCGGAGGAGGGAAAAAAAAGACGCCCTCCGGGCCGCGTCCGTGAAACCACGCGGCCCGGCAGGGCGGATCGTCAGGAGCCGCTTTTTTTCGGTGGCGGCACATACCCGTCCGGGAGCGGCGGGGCCGGCTCCACCATGGGCGGGGCATAGCGCACGCCCGATGGCGCGGGCGCGGGTGCAGGCGCGGGGGCCGGCGCGGCGGACGCGGGTTTGGCGGCCGGCTTGCCCGCCGGCTTGGCC
>CAZIJE010000009.1:0-74402 GCA_964539435.1 uncultured Desulfovibrio sp. | reverse complement strand
CCCCCCCCCCCCCCCCCCCCCCCCCCCCCCCCCCCCCCCCCCCCCCCCCCCGGTTCCTCCTCGCCTCTCCCCAAGGAGACACCACCATGTCCACCAAAATGTGGGGCGGGCGGTTTGGCGAGGGGACCGGGGCCTTGATGGAGGCCTACAGCGAATCCGTTTCCTACGACAAGCGGATGTGCCGTCAGGACGTGGCCGGGTCCAAGGCCCATGCCCGGATGCTGGCCAAGCGCGGGGTGCTGACGCATGAGGAGGCCGAGCGAATCGTGGCCGGCCTGGACCAGGTCCTCGACGAGATCGAGGTCGGCGCCTTCCCCTGGCGCGTGGAGTTCGAGGACGTGCACATGAACGTGGAGCAGCGCCTGACCGAGCTGATCGGGCCGCTTGGCGGCAAGCTCCATACCGGCCGCAGCCGCAACGACCAGGTGGCGCTTGATTTCCGGCTCTACGTGGCCGAGAGCCTGGAGGTCTGGGGAAGGCTCCTGCGCGACCTGATCCGTGTGTTCGTGGACAGGGCCGGGGAACACAAGGACACGCTTCTGCCCGGCTGCACCCATCTGCAGCCGGCCCAGCCGGTCAGCCTGGCCCACCACCTGCTCGCCTATGCCTGGATGCTCCGGCGCGACTGCGACCGGGTGGACGACGCGCTGAAGCGGGTCAAGGTATCGCCCCTTGGCGCGGCGGCCCTGGCCGGCACCACCTATCCGCTCGATCCGGCCATGGTGGCCCGATGCGTCGGATTCGGCCAGGCCTTTTCCAACAGCATGGACGCGGTCTCTGACCGGGATTTCGTGCTGGAGTCGCTTTTTTGCGCCTCGGTGGTCATGGCCCACCTGAGCCGGTTTTGCGAGGAGATCATCCTCTGGGCCAACCCGAGGTTCGGGTTCGTGTCCCTGCCCGACGCCTACGCCACCGGGTCGAGCATCATGCCCCAGAAGAAAAACCCGGACGCGGCCGAACTGATGCGCGGTCGGGTCGGCCGGGTCTACGGATCGCTTGTGGGCATGTTGACCGTGGTCAAGGGCCTGCCGCTGACCTACAACCGGGACCTCCAGGAAGACAAGGAGCCCTTTTTCGACGCCGACGACACGGTCCGGGCCTCGCTTCGGGTCATGGCCGGCATGCTCGGCGCACTGGCCTTCCGTCCGGAGCGGATGCGCGAGGCCCTGACCCAGGGATTTCTCAACGCCACCGAACTGGCCGACTACCTGGCGGCCAAGGGCGTGCCGTTCCGGGAGGCCCACCACATCACGGGCCGGGCGGTCGCCCATGCCGAGTCCCAGGGCAAGCCCCTGGAGCAATTGACCCTTGACGAATTGCGTGTATTTTCGCCGGCAATGGAAGACGATGTTTTCGAGGCCCTGCGGTATGAAACCGCCGTGGCCAGACGCAACGGACCCGGCGGCACGGGTCCCGAATCCGTGGCCACGCAGATGGCGGAACTCACCCGATGGCTTCAAAAACGCTAAATCTCCAGCTCTCCTGCCTCCAGGCCATCAGCGGCATCATCGACAAAGCCCTGGACCTGGAGCAGTCGCTGCAGGACATTTTGCGTATTCTGGCCGAGACGCTGTCCATGAAGCGGGCCACCATCACCCTGGTGGACCGGTCCACGGGCAAGCTCGTCATCAGCGTCTCCCAGGGCCTTTCCGCCGAGGAGAAGCGGCGCGGCGTCTACGGCCTCGACGAGGGTGTCACGGGATTGATTTTCCAGACGGCCCAGCCCTATGTGGTGCCGGACATCCGCGAGGAGCCGCTTTTCCTGGACAAGACCCAGTCGCGCAAGATCGAGCGCGACCGTATTTCCTTTGTGGGCGTGCCCATCATCCTGCACGGCCAGGCCATCGGGGTCCTCAACGTGGACCGGCTCTTCGGCGACGAGGTCGCCTACGAGGAGGACGTGGCCTTTCTCACGGTGGTGGCCACGCTGATCGCCCAGTTCATGAGCCTCAACCAGAAGTACGAGGCCAAGGTCCAGGACCTCAAGCGCGAAAACGTCTCGCTCAAGTACAAGCTTTCCCAGGAAAAGCGCGGCCTGTACATCGTCGGCAAGAGCCTGGCCATGCAGGAGGTCCAGCGGCAGATCGAAAAGGTCGCCCCGACCCGGGCCACGGTCCTGTTGCTGGGGGAATCCGGCACCGGCAAGACGTTGATCGGCCGCATCATCCACGACCTGTCCGAGCGCAAGGACTACCCCTTCATCAAGGTCAACTGCGCCTCGATTCCGGAAAACCTCCTGGAATCCGAGCTCTTCGGCTACGAGAAGGGGGCCTTTACCGGCGCGGACCAGACCAAGCCCGGCCGGTTCGAGGAGGCCCACAAGGGCACGCTGTTTCTCGACGAGATCGGGGAACTGCCCCTTGGGCTCCAGGCCAAGCTCTTGCGCGTGCTCCAGGACCGGGAGTTCGAGCGGCTCGGCAGCAACAAGACCCGGCAGGTGGACGTGCGCATTTTGGCCGCCACCAACAAGGACCTGGCCGCCCTGGCCGAGGAAGGCTCGTTTCGGCCGGATCTCTACTACCGCCTGAACGTCTTCCCCTTGCAGGCCCCGCCGCTTCGGGACCGCAAGGAAGACATCCAGAGCCTGCTGATCCATTTCCTGAACAAGGTCTCCAAGGAATACGCCAGAAAGCTGACGTTCTCCACCGAGGCCCTGGCCATCCTCACGCAGTACGACTGGCCGGGCAATGTCCGGGAGATGGAGAACCTGGTCGAGCGTCTGGTGATCCTGGCCGAAAACGAGCGCATCGACGCGGACCTCATCCGCCCGTACCTGTCCATGCAGTCCCGGGACGATGGTTTCGAAGCCGAGAGGGGGGCCGGAGAGGGCGCGCCGTCGCTGATGAGCCTGGAGAAGTCCGTGGTCATCGACGCCCTGCGCCGCAGCGGCGGCATTCAGCACAAGGCGGCCCGGGAACTGGGCATCACGCCGCGCCAAATGGGCTACCGGGTCAAGAAGTTCGGCCTGGAATCCCTGGTGGCCGTGCAGCGGGTGAAGAACCGCGCCTGAGTTTCTGGGAAGACCGGGGCTCTACCCCGGACCCCCCGCATGTTTTGTTTGTCAAAAGGCCGCCTGCCAGGGCGGCCTTTCTTGCGTGACGCCCAAGGCGCAGCGCGAGCAGGACTCTTCTCATACGTCCCTTTGAATGGCCCAGGGAGTCCGGGGGGGATGATCCCCCCGGCCGCCGGAGGCCTCTTCCTTTACCAGGCCACGGGCTTGGGATTGATGGAGTCAAAGCCCATCTGGTGCCAATAGGGGTAGGCCGGATGCCGTCGGCTGGCGGCGTCGAGCCTGGCGATCTGCTCGGGCGTGAGGGTCCAGCCCACGGCCTCCAGGTTCTGGCGGAGCTGCGCCTCGTTTCTGGCTCCTATCACGATATTGCAGACCGTTGGCCGCGAAAGCAGCCAGTTGAGCGCGATCTGGGGCACGGTTTTCCCGGTTTCGGCCGCAACGGCGTCCAGGGCGTCGACCACGGCAAAGAGGTATTCCTCCTCCACCACCGGACCGCCTTCCGCGCCGCCGGCCTTGATGCGGCCCTCGGGCAGGGGAGCGCCCCGGCGGATCTTGCCGGTCAACCGGCCCCAGCCGAGGGGACTCCAGACCATGAGCCCCAGCCCCTGGTCCAGGCCGAGCGGCATGAGCTCCCACTCGTAATCCCGACCGACCAGGGAATAGTTGCCCTGGTAGGCGACGTAGCGGGACAGGCCGTACTTCTTGGAAACCGCCAGGAATTTCATGACATGCCAGCCCGAGAAGTTGGAACAGCCGATGTAGCGGACCTTGCCGGCGGTGATCAGGTCGTCCAGGGCCCGAAGCGTTTCTTCGACCGGCGTATGGGCATCAAAGCCGTGCATGAAGTAGAGGTCGATGTAGTCGGTGCCGAGACGGCGCAAACTGTCCTCGCAGGCCCGGAGCAGGTGCCGGCGGGACGAGCCCCTGTCGTTGGGGCCGTCGCCCATGGGAAAGGTGCCCTTGGTCGCGAGGATCACCTTGTCGCGCCGGCCGGCCAGGGCCTTGCCCAGGATGATTTCCGCGTTGCCCTCGGAATAGGTGTTGGCCGTGTCGAAGAAATGGACCCCCGCCTCCAGGCAGACATCCACCAGTCGCGTGGCTTCCTCCACGCCGGTCTGGCCCCATTTCTTGAAAAACTCGTTGGTGCCGCCAAACGTAGCCGTTCCCAGGCTCAGGACCGGAACCCACAGTCCCGACCGGCCAAGCTGCCGCATTTCCATGGTGTGACTCCTTGCTGTGCTGCGCGTCTGAAAGGGACAGCCCCGGTGTGGCGCTTCTGCGACCCCGATGCGGATGCCTGTTCGTTGTCCAAAAGCCTGGCGCGTCGACTTGCGGCGGCACATGCCCTGGAACCGGGAACCAGGGCATTGGTATCATGACAACGTCTTGTTTTTTTCGGGTGGTGTCAACATCGGGCTGGTCCAAGAAACCGCCGGGCGAAGGCATGGTCAGGAATCGAGGGGGCAGGGCCGGTCCGGCCGGTCCGGTCGGAGCAGCTGCGGGCGGGGAGGGGACCGGCAGGCGGACGGTGCGGGCAAGGATGATGTTGAGCGAGCTTCGGATCACCGGGCGGCGCAAGGCGCGCAGGCCTGAAACGCGGAAAGCCGCCTGCTCGGGCAGACGGCTTCCATAGGATCGGGCCAAGGGTCCGCTGCGTAGCGGCTAGGCCCGGCTGAAGTGGCGGTACTTGATGCGGTGGGGGATGTCGGCGGCCGCGCCGAGGCGGGCCTTGCGGTCGGCCTCGTATTCCGTGAAGTTGCCGTCGAAAAACACGACCTGGCTCTCGCCCTCGAAGGCCAGGATGTGGCTGGCCACGCGGTCCAGGAACCACCGGTCGTGGCTGATGACCAGGGCCGAGCCGGCAAAGGCGAGCAGGGCCTCTTCCAGGGCGCGCAGGGTGTTGACGTCCAGGTCGTTGGTCGGTTCGTCAAGGAGCAGGACATTGGCCCCGCTTTTGAGCATGAGCGCCAGGTGCAGGCGGTTTTTCTCGCCCCCGGAAAGGACCTTGACCTTTTTCTGCTGGTCCTGGCCGGTGAAGTTGAACCGGGCCACGTAGGCCCGGGCGTTGACGTCCTTGGTGCCCAGGCGGATGGTGTCGTAGCCCTCGCCCACGGCCTCGAACACGGTCTTTTCCTGGTCAAGGGCCTCGCGGTTCTGTTCCACGTAGGCGAGCTGGACCGTCTCCCCGAGCTTGAACGTGCCGGCGTCCGGGGTCTCCTGGCCGGTGATCATGCGAAACAGCGTGGTCTTGCCCGCGCCGTTGGGGCCGATGATGCCGACAATGGCCCCGCGCGGCACGGTGAAGGTCAGGTTCTCGAACAGCAGCCGGTCTTCGAAGCCCTTGGCCACGCCCTCGGCCTCGATGACGTTCTTGCCGAGCCGGGGTCCGGGCGGGATGTAGATCTCCAGGTCCTTGGACATGCGGTCGGATTCCTGGGAGGCCAGGGACTCGTAGGCCGTGATGCGCGCCTTGGACTTGGCGTGGCGGCCGTGGGGCGACATCCGGACCCATTCGAGCTCCCGGGCCAGGGTCTTCTGGCGCTCGCTCTCGGCCTTCTCCTCCTGGCGCAGCCGCTCCTGCTTCTGCTCCAGCCACGAGGAGTAGTTGCCCTTCCAGGGGATGCCCCGGCCCCGGTCGAGTTCCAGGATCCAGCCGGCCACGTTGTCCAGGAAATAGCGGTCGTGGGTGACGGCAATGACCGTGCCGGGGTAGCCGTGGAGGAAGTGCTCCATCCAGGCCACGGTCTCGGCGTCCAGGTGGTTGGTCGGTTCGTCCAGGAGCATGATGTCCGGCTTCTGGAGAAAGAGCCGGCACAGGGCCACCCGGCGGCGCTCGCCGCCGGACAGGACCGAGACCGGCGTGTCGGCCGGCGGGCAGCGCAGGGCGTCCATGGCCATCTCCAGCCGGCTGTCCAGTTCCCAGGCGTCCAGGGCGTCGAGCTTCTCCTGGACTTCGCCCTGGCGCTCGATGAGCTTGTCCATGGCGTCGTCGTCCATGGGCTCGGCAAAGGCGGCGTTGATGTCCTCGAACTCCTTGAGCAGGGCGACCGTTTCGGCCACGCCTTCCTCCACCACCTCGCGCACGGTTTTTTGCACGTCCACCAGCGGGTCCTGTTCCAGGTAGCCGATGGTGTAGCCGGGCGTGAGCACGGTCTCGCCCTGGAAATCCTTGTCCACGCCGGCCAGGATCTTGAGCAGGGTGGACTTGCCCGAGCCGTTGAGGCCGAGGACCCCGATCTTGGCTCCGTAGAAATAGGACAGGGAGATATCCTTGATGATCGGCTTTTTGTCGTGGAACTTGCTGACGCGGATCATCGAATAGATGATCTTGTTGGGCTCGGCGGCCATGAAACCTCCTTGCGGACTGGGCATTGTCCCGACCGGCGGGCCGGCCGGGGCGGGTATGTCAAAAAGGATCGGCGAAATGCAAGCGGCCCCCCGATTCCGGCCGGCGCGGGTCGGATGGAGGGCCGCCTGTCGCCAGCGGCCGGGAAGGCCCGGCCGCCGATGATCAGCCTTTCTTGCGGGACAGGGCTTCCTGGAGCTTTTCGCCGAGAAGGCCCAGGCCGCCCGAGGACTGGGCCTGCTTCTCTTTCTTGGCGTACTTCTTCCAGTCGTCCCCGTCGCGGTCCCGTTCCCGGTGGTCGCCGCGCTCCCGGGTGAAGGTCCGTTCCTTGGTGCCGCCGACCGGAGCCAGGGTCATCTTGCGCTTGTCGGCGTCGATCTCGGACACCACCACGGAAACGACATCCCCGGCCTTGGCTTTTTCGTAAGCCGCCGGCTCCAGGGCGTCGCGCAGCTT
Source organism: uncultured Desulfovibrio sp. (assembly GCA_964539435.1). Lineage (GTDB taxonomy): Bacteria > Desulfobacterota > Desulfovibrionia > Desulfovibrionales > Desulfovibrionaceae > Solidesulfovibrio. Next base: position 67,587 of record CAZIJE010000009.1, on the reverse strand, counting down.
GGAGGCCGGGAGAAGTCCGGTCACGCCCGGGGCCAGGTTGACGAACAGGCCGTACTGCTGGCGGTTCTCCACGGTCCCTTCCACGGTCGACCCGATGGCGAAGGTCTCGGGCACATTGGCCCAGGGATCGCCGGCGGCCTCCTTGAGGCTCAGGGAAATCCGGCGCTTGGCCAGGTCGATGTCCTTGACGGCCACGGTCACGGCCTCGCCCGGGCTGACCACGTCGGACGGCTTGGCGATGCGGCGCACGTGGCTCATCTCGCTCACGTGGATCAGGCCCTCGATGCCGGGCGCGATCTCCACAAAGGCGCCGAAATCGGCCAGGCGGGTGACCTTGCCCTCGACCCTGTCGCCGGCGGCGAACCGCTCGCCCACGCTCTCCCAGGGATCGGGTCCGGCCTGCTTGATGGACAGGGAGATGCGCGGCCGGCCCTTCTTGTCCCGGTCGAAGGACAGGACCTTGACGGTCACGGCCTGGCCGAGGGCCACGGCGTCCTCGGCCTTTTCGGCCCGGGACCAGGACAGCTCGGACAGGTGGACCAGGCCTTCCAGGCCCGGGGCCACTTCCACGAACGCGCCAAAGGCGGCGAAGCGGGTGACCACGGCCGGAATGATGTCCCCGGGGCTGACGGATTCCAGGAAGCGCAGCTCGGACTCGGCCCGCTCCTGCTCCTGGAGCTTGCGCCGGGAGACCACGATGTTCTTGCCGTCGCGCTCGAACGTGGTGATGAGAAAGCTGTAGGTCTGGCCCACGTGGACTTCGGGGGTGTCGGTAAAGGCGAGGTCGATCTGGCTGACCGGGCAGAAGGCCCGGCGGTGGAGGATTTCCACGTCAAAGCCGCCCTTGCGCGAGGCCGTGACCTTGCCTTCCACCGGGACGCCGGCCTCGAAGGCCGCAAGCAGCGCCTCGGCTCCGCCCTGGCCGGTCAGGGCCTTGGACAGGGTCACCTCGTCGCCGCGCACGGACACGACGTAGAGGGTGACGGCTTCGCCTTCGCTGACGGTGAGTTGGCCGTCCTCGTCGAGGAATTCCGACCTGTCGGCCACGCCGTCGAGCTTGGTGCCGGTGTCCACCACAATGGTGGTGTCGGTTACGGCGATAACGGGTCCGGTGATGCGGTCTCCAACGCTGATCTCGCCGCCACGTTCGGCCAGGGAGGCCTCCATGAGCGCGGCGAATTCGCCCTCGGCCGGCATGTCTTTGGTGTCCGGCGACTTGTCTGCCATGATCGCTCCGAAAAATAGGGGTGATTTGGGCGCGAACGCGCCGGGGCGCACTGTAGCGCAGCGGTGATCCTTGTCAAATGCGAAAAAGGCCCTATCCTACGAAAACCTCGCCTTGCACCTGTTTTCGGAGGACCCATGGATCCAGTCACCCATGTCGCCGCCGGCATGCTCATCGGGCAGGCCGCCAAGGACCGTTTCCCAGCCGGCAGGGCCCTGGTGCCCCTGGCCGCCTTTGCCGCCTGGATGCCCGATCTGGACAACGTCGTGACCTTTTTCGGCCCCGAAGCCTACATGCGTTACCACCGGGGCTACACCCACGCCCTGCTCGGCTGCGTCCTGCTCGCCTGGCTGCTGGCGTACGTCACGCACAGGCGGTGGCGCGAGGCCGGGACGGGCCGTCTTTTCATCCTATTCTACATCTGCTCCCTTTCCCACCTTTTTCTCGATTGCATCACGTCCTACGGCACGAGCCTGTTTTTGCCGTTCTCGGACATGCGCGTGTCATTCCCCGCAGTCTACATCATCGACCCGGTCTACACCGTGGCCCTGGTCGGACTGGCCGTGGCGGGACTGCTGCGGCCGGCGGCGCGCAAGGGCCTGGCCGTGGCCGGACTGGCCGTGATGGTGGCCTGGCCGGCGCTCGGCTTCGGCGTGGGCCGGTACGTGGCCGGTCGGGCCGGCACGCTGCTGGCCGCCCGGGGCGAGACGGTCAAGGCCGTCCATGCCCAGCCCGACGCCTTCGCGCCCCTGTGGTGGAAGATCGTGGCCGAGGACGGGGACGAGTACGTGCTGACCGGCATGGACCTGGTCGCTCCGGACACGCTTTTGCCCGAGCGGCGCTACCGCAAGGCCGCGCCCTCGGATCTCGAGGCCTTGGGCAAGGTGGCCCCGGTCTTTTCCCAGTACGTCTGGTTCACCGATTTTCCGGTCATCTCCACGGACACCGGCCAGGAGGGGACCACGGTGACGTTCCAGGACCTGCGGTTCATGGCCGTAAATCCCCTGGTGACCAGGGTCCGGGGGCCGGCGGTGCCGTTTACCCTGACCGCCCATCTGGATGCGGCCGGCCGGCTCATGCGGGCCCTTTTCTCCCAGGTCGGTTCCGGCGAGGTCATCCTGCCGCGTCCCGAGGCCGCCCAGGCCGTCATCCTGCCGTTCGCCGCCGGCCGGAGTTGATCCGGCCGGCGGCGTTTTGCCTATTTCGGCTCCAGCGGGACGCAGATCTCGGTCAGAAGTTCCTCCTGCGGCGTGGATTTCGGGTCGTTGCGGTAGAATTCGAGACTCGGCGCGGCCGCGAATTCCCGGCCCGAATCCGGTCCCCACACACCGCACAGCCAGGCGTAGGCTCCGGCCAGGTTGGCGTAGGGCCCCTTGACCAGGGCCGTGGCGTATTCGCCGTCGCCGATGACCGCCACCGGCAGGTCGGGCGTGCCCGCAAAGGTTTCCGGAACGGTCAGGCAGGCGTCGTAGCGGATTTTCTCCGGCGGCGTGATCTGGGGGTCGTCGTGTCCCACGCCGACCAGTTCGGTGTTCGGGCCGAATAGCCCGAGCCGGCCAGCCTGGCCGCACAGGCTGTCCCAGGCGGCGCCGCACTGGTCGTAGGGGCCGGTATGGCGCACCAGGGCCACGCGCAGGGCTGGCAGTTTCCGGATCGTCACGTTCAGTTCCATGATTCTCTCCTCGTTTTTCGGGGGGAGCAGTTCCAACATTCCCCGGGAGCCTGCCGGCCCCCGGCGTTGGCCGCGCCAGGCGGAGGGAGAGAGGCCATAGGCGGCCTTGAAGGCCCGGCAGAAGGCTTCCGGCCCGGCGAATCCGGCCTCCAGCGCCACGTCGGTCACGGTCCGGCCGCCGTAGGCCAGGCGGTGGGCCGCCCGGGCCAGCCGCAGCCGCCGCAGGTACGCGCCCACCGTCTCCCCGGTCATGCCCGTGAAGATGCGGTGGAAGTGGTAGGGCGAAAAGCAGGCCGCCCGGGCCACGTCCTCCAGCCGCGTTTCCCCGTCCAGTCCGGCCTCCACGGCCCGCATGGCCCGCAGCACCCGCTCGCGCCAGTCCTTTCGCGTCGCCTCGCTCATGTTCCCTCCTGCCCGTTTCCTAGCCCCGATTCCCCTGGGCCGCCTGACCATCCTTGCGCAATTCAACCTGACTGAAAAGCCCATCTTTGATCGTTGTTTGAAAAAAAATTACTGTTGATCAATCATTTATTTTTGTTTATCGGGATTCGGTCGCGACCGGAGCAACAAGGTCGGGAAAACCCACACGCAAGGGAAGCGAAGCGGCGTTCCCTTGACACGGAAAGGAGATCGCGCATGAAATTCTTCGTTGCCGTCCTCATGGCCGCAGCCTTGGCTGGCTGCGCCAGGACCCAGGCCACAAGCCTCGTGACCGGGGAACATACCGCCGTCGGTCCCGGGCTCGGCAAGACCGTAGTGCTGGCCGCCTTCGCCGGAGAGGAAACCGACGCCAAGGGACGCGAAAAGGGACGCAGGATTCGGGAGTTGATCGAGGCCCGGTTCCGGAGGTTGCCTGGGACTGCCCAGGTCGACGCGGCGGTCTTCCTGGCGGCACTTGGCAGCAGGCCCTGGCCCGACGCCGCGGATTCGGAACTCATGGCCGCAGCCCGGGCCGCCGGGATCGACACCGTGGCCCTGGTGGAGGTGGCCTCGTGCTCCGGAGATCTGATGGTCACCTTGCCCCCGTTCTGGTCCGTGCGCACGCGGTTTTTCTACCGGGCGCGTCTTCTCGACGTCCGGACCGGGACCTTGGCCCTGGCGGCCCTTCGCGGCCGGGAAAACGAAAAAGCGTTCTCGCTTGGCGGCCGTGAGGCGCTCTTTGCGGATTTCGATACGGATCTCGGGGCCCTTTTGGCTCCTGTGGCGGCAACGGCCGACCGCGTAACCCGATGAGCAAGGAGACCGGCATGGAAACGAAAGACAACCTGGCCAGCATCCGCCGCCTGGCGCGGCGACTGGAAGCCGTTTGCCTGGCCGGGGCCGTGGCCGTCGCGCCCCTGACCGCCCTCTACTGGGCCGCCTTGAATGCCTTGCCCGACGTCTGGAGAAAGCAGCAGGTGGCGGATCTGGCCGCAGACCCGGTCCTGCCGGCCTGGGTCCGGGGGCTGTGCTTTCTGGCCGCCATGGTGCCGGGGACCGCGCTCATGGTCACGCTGTTGCGCCTACGAAACCTGTTTGCCCTGTACAAGGAAGGCCGCATCTTCACCCTGGCCAACGTGGCCTGTTTGAACGATGTCGCCAAGGCCCTGCTGTGGTGGGCCACGGCCTCCATCCTCTACCAACCGCTTTTCGGCCTGGCCGTCACCGCGGCCAATCCCCCGGGCCGGCACATCTTGTCCCTGGGCGTCGGGTCCGGAGAGATCGCCCTGTTTTTCGTCGCCGCCACGGCCGTGGTCATCGCCAGGGTCATGGACGAGGCCCGACGCCTGGACGAAGAACAGTCCCTGACGGTATAGGGCCGTCCATGGCGATCGTCATCAATTTGGACGTGATGCTGGCCAAACGCAAGATGGCCTCCAAGGACTTGGCCGAGGCCGTGGGCATCACGGCCCAGAACCTGTCCATTCTCAAGACCGGCAAGGCCAGGGCGATCCGGTTCTCCACACTGGAGGCCATCTGCCGGGTCCTGGACTGCCAGCCCGGCGACATCCTGGAATACCGGCCCGACGCCATCTCGTCCGAGTAAAGGAGAACCCTCATGGCCTGTTCCGTCATCCTGGCCCATCCGCATCCGGGCAGCTTCAACCATGCCCTGGCCCAGACCGCTTGCCAGGCGCTTTTGCGGGTTGGCCAGGAAGTCCGGTTCCACGACCTCTATGCCGAAGGATTCCCGCCGCTCCTCAATGCCTCGGAGCTTGGCCGCGATGCGCCGCTTGATCCCGTGATCGCCGGGCACTGTCGGGAAATCGCCGAGGCCGCGGGTATCGTGGTCGTGCACCCCAACTGGTGGGGCATGCCGCCGGCCGTCCTGGCCGGCTGGGTGGACCGGGTGCTGCGTCCCGGCGTGGCCTACGAGTTTCTCGAAGGCGACGGAGGGGAAGGGGTGCCGTGCGGCCTGCTCAAGGCCAAGGCCGCCGTGGTCCTCAACACCGCGAACACGGCCCGGGAGCGTGAGGCCCTCGTGTTCGGCGATCCCCTGGAACGAATCTGGAAAGACTGCGTCTTCGGTCTTTGCGGCGTCACGGACGTCCGTCGGCGCATGTTTGAAACCGTGGTGACAAGCGATGCCTCCCTTCGCCAGGCCTGGCTCGACGAAGCCGCCTCCCTTGTCGCCCAAACCTTTGGCCCCGCCTGAACCAAGGAGTTCCCATGCCCTTCGTCAACATCAAGATCACCCGCGACGGAGTCACCCCGGAACAAAAAGCCCAGGTCATCGAAGGCGTCACCAACCTCCTTCGGGACGTGATGGGCAAGAATCCGCAAACCACCGTGGTCCTCATTGAGGAGGTGGAGACCGACAACTGGGGCATCGGCGGCGAGACCGTCACCGTCCGCCGGGCTCGCGAGCGAAAGGGGTCATGAGCGGACCAGCGCGGCAGGCGGATCGGGCCGGGGGCGAGATTGTCCAGCTGCACGCCATCCGCTCCCTGGCCATGGCCGCCATCTTTTTCCACCACCTGTGGCTCGGCCTGCCGGACCTCGGCCGGGCCTGGCAGGGGACCCTTGTGGACGCGGCCTTCCGGTCCATGTCCCTGGGGGTGGTGGTTTTCAACGTCATGACCGCCTTTTTGATGGGGCTGCCCTTTTTCGGAGCCTCGCCTGCCCCGGAACCGGCCTTTGGCCCGTACGTGCGCAAACGGCTGTGGCGGCTTTGCCCCCAGTACTATCTGGCCGTGCTGGCATTGACCGCGGCCTCGGCCGCGGTCTTTCGGCTGTCGGACTGGCGGGGGCTGGCCGAGGGCGTGGCCTCCCACCTCCTTTTCCTGGACACGTTCCGGCTCGAACCGTTTTACGGGAACATGGCGGCCTACTGGTGGCTCGGGCTGTTGGTCCAGTTCACCTTGGCCTTTCCCTGGCTGGTGCGGCTGGTCCGCCGGCCCGGCCTGGGACCGGCCGGCTGGTGCCTGGTGGCGGCGGCGATCATGTGGCCGGCCACGGCCTGGATCAAGGCCCGGGGGGCGGCCGCGCCCGGCTCCGGCTGGGACGCCTTCGCCTTTTTGTGGACCTTCAACCTGCCGCCCCGACTGCCGGAATTTCTGTGCGGCCTGTGGATGGCCAAGGCCTACCGGGAGCACGCCGGGGGCGGCTGGCCCTTTGGCCCGGGGCTGGCGGTTTTCCTCGGCGGCGGTTGTCTGGCCGCCCTGGCCTCCGGCCTGGTCCCTGGCGCGCCCTCCCTGGGGCACATGAGCGGGGCGGTGTGGAGCCTGGCCGTGTTCGCCGGACTCTTTTGCCTGCCCGGCGCGGTCGTTTGGGGAGCCAGGCCCTTTGTGCGGCGGTTCTCCGTCCTGTCCTACGGCGTCTATCTCTGCCATCAGCCGCTGTTGAGCTTTTGCGGTCCGGCCACGGCAGGCCTTTCCCCGTGGACGCGGTTCGCGCTCCAGGGCCTGGCCGCCGGCGCGGCGAGCCTGGCCGCGGCCGTGCTGCTCGAACGCGCGACCACGGCCGTCCTTGGCTGGCTCAAACCGGCGGAAGCGGCGGCCGGGGGCCAGCCCTGCCCTCAAAAGCGGATCAGGTAGACCCCGGCCAAAAGCAGCACCGAACCGACCAGGCGTTTGAGGTCAAAGGGGATGTGGGGGAAGCCGATCAGGCCGTAGTGGTCAAGGGCCATGGAGGCGGCGACCTGGCCGGCGAGGGTCAGGGCGACCATGGCCCCGGCCCCGATGCGCGGGGCCAGGATGACGGTGGCGGTGACGAAAAAGGCCCCGAGCGAGCCGCCGATCCAGTACCACCAGGGCGCGGCCGGCAAGGCCCGGGAGAAGGGCACGCCCTGGCCCATGGCGGCCAGGATGCCGCCCAGGGCCAGGGTGCCGACCAGAAACGAGACAAAGGCCGCCGGGATGGCGCCGTCCACCACGCCGGCCAGCTTGGTGTTGATGCCGGCCTGGATGGGCATGAACATGCCGGCGGCCAGGGCCAGGATCAGATAGGCTGTTTGCATGGAGGTTCCGATCAGTAGGTCTTGTCCACCACGGTCTTGCCGATGGGGGCCAGGGCCAGGAGGGCGAGCTTGAGGTGCTGGAGGGCGAAGGGGATGCCGATGATGGTCACGAAGTTGGCCACCGCGGCGGTCAGGTGGCCGATGGCCAGCCAGACGCCGGCCAGGACGAACCAGATGATGTTGCCGATGAAACCGAGCGGTCCCGTGCCGATGTCCTCGCCCGAGACGCGGCTGCGGTCCACCACCTCCTTGCCGAAGGGCCAGAACGACAGGTTGCCGAGCACGAAGCAGGCCCTGGTCCAGGGCAGGCCGATGATGGTGATGGCCATCAGCACGCCGGCCAGATACCAGCCGATGCCCATCCAGATGCCGCCGAGGACGAGCCAGAGGATGTTCATGAGGAAATTGACGGGTTGCATGGGGCGCTCCTAATCGTTGACGGTGGCGAGTGGGGCCATGAGGTTGGAGACCGCGCGCAAGTGGGCCTTTTCCTCCTGGGCCAGGGTCGTGAACAGGGCGGCCGATTCCGGGTCCTCGGCCTTGGCGGCCAGGCGCGCGTAGAGGTCCTGGGCCTGGGCCTCGATGGACGCGGCCAGTTCCAGGGCCTCGATGGGCGCCTGGGGTTCGCCCCCGAGCTGGGCCAGAAACGCTTCGCCCGGCAGGCCGCCTTCCACTTCGGGCGCGATGCCGGAAAGAAGCGCCGCCAGCTCGGCCTGGGAGCCGGTGGCCTTGCGGTAGAGGGAATGCACGTGATGCAGGTGGCGTTCCTCGAAGCCGGCCAGGCGTAGGAAAACGGCCTTTGTTTCGGCGTCGGCCGCACTCTGGGCCAGCTTGTTGTAGAACGCGCCGAGCGACGCTTCCATGCACAGGGCGGCCAAGAGGATCTGGCGGGGCGACTCCGTTCCCCGAAGCAGGGTCATGCCGGCGTCGGGCGGTCCGGTCGCGGCCGCGCCCTGCCAGGCCAGCACGCCGCCGAGCATGTTGACGACCTTGGGAAAGCCGGCCCTGGCCAGGATGCCGGCGGCCGCGGCGCTGCGCTTGCCGCCCCGGCAGTAGACCACCACCGGCCGGTCCCGTTCGATGCCGCCAAGCAGGTCGGCCAGTTCGGGCAGGGGCGCGAGCCTGGCGCCGGGCAGGTGGAACTCCTCGTATTCGGGCTCCATGCGGACGTCGAGCAGGGTCAGTCCGCCCTGGGGCGTCTTGTCGAGCAGGGCGCGGACCTCGTCGGCCGAGGCGTTGGCGACGGGCGTCTGGTCGGCGGCGTCGGACATGAGCGTCTCCGGGGTTACAGGTTGCGCTTTGACCGGCGGGTAGGGTAGGAAACGACCTGCCTGCCCAAAGCATATGCGCGTGGCGGGGAAATCTTGTCAAGGCGGGAACGTATGGCGCAGGGCACGGCGCGGCGGCTGCCGCCCCTTTGGCTGGAGCTGCTGCTCATCTGCCTGCTCGGGGGCGGGATGGCGGTGGCCATGAACATGGCCCGGGAGGAACCCCTGCCCTGGGTGGCTGACTTCGCGGCCCTGGACCGCCGCGAGGCGTTGCGCCGGGGACTGGAGTCCGTGGACGCCTACGCGGCCATGACCATGCGGGGCAAACCCGGCGTGGTCTTCATCGACGCCCGCACGGCCGATGAGTACGCCCAGGGCCATGTGGCCGGGGCCAGGCACCTGCCCCAGGAGGCCATGTACGGCGACCTGGACGCGGCGGCCAGATCCCTGGGGCTTTCGCCCGACGACCGGCTGGTGGTCTACTGCGGCAACATCCTGTGCGACAAGAGCAAGGAGCTCGGCGACGCCTTGCGCACGGCCGGCTTTCCCTATGTGACGGTGGTGTCCGACGGCTTCGACGGCTGGCTGGCCGCCGGCGGCCCCACGGAGGGCGGAGCATGAGGATTCTCGGCGTTCTCGCCCGCATGGCCCTGGGCCTGATCTTTCTGGCCGCCGCCTGGGACAAGATCGTGGACCCGGCCGCCTTTGCCAAGATCATCCGCAACTACCAGATCCTGCCCGACATGCTCGTCTACGGCGTGGCCCAGGTCCTGCCGTGGATCGAAGTGGTCGTCGGAGTGAGCCTACTCACCGGTTTCGTGGCCCGGGGGGCCAGCCTGTCGGCCTGCCTCATGATGGCCGTCTTCCTGTCGGCCATGGCCTGGGCCTGGCACAAGGGCATCAGCACCCAGTGCGGCTGTTTCACGACCCGGGCCGACGATCCCATCTCCAAAGCCACGTTCGTGCGCGACGGCTCCATCCTGGTCCTGGCCCTGCTCGTGGCCGTGGACAGCTTCGTGCGGGCCAGGCGGGCCTGAGGCAGCCCCCATGTCCGGGGTGAAGATCATTCCCATCGGCAAGCCGCGCACGGTCCGCCAGCGGCTCCTGGAGGCCCTGGGCGACCTGCTGGCCAAGGAGGGCTTCGACGGCCTGACCCTCGATGCCGTGGCCAAGGCGGCCGGCCTTGAACGCACGGTGGTGCTGCGCCACTTCCAGGACCTCGACGACATGGTCACGGCCTTCGGCCAAAGCGCCACCTTCTGGCCGACCGTGGCCGAACTGCGCGAGGACGTGGGCGACCGGTTCGCCTTCATGCCGCCCAAGGCCCAGCTGGCCCATTTCTTCAAGGCCACCATCCGGGGCCTGCTCGCCCGGCCCCGGACCCTCGACATCCTGGCCTGGGAGCTCATGTGCCGCAACCGGTTCACCCGGCTGCTGGAATACCCCCGGGTGCGGGCGGCCCTGGAATTTTTCGAATCCGTCACCGGCGATGTTCCGGAGTCGCTGGACCTGACCGCCGTGGTCGCCGTGCTCGGCGGGGCGGTCATGTTCCTGTCCGTCCGGTCCCGCCAGAGCGGGGTTTTCGGCGGACTCAACCTGTACGACGACGCCGACCGGGAACGCGTGGACCGGGTGCTGGACCTCATGCTGTCCGGCATCCTGCGCGAGACCGAGGGGCGCTGACACGGGAGGAAGGCATGTTGATGCTCGGCAAAAAGGCGGTCATCTTCGGCGTGGTCAACGAGCGCAGCATCGCCTACGGCATCGCCAAGTCCCTGCGCGACCAGGGGGCCACGCTGGCCCTCGGCTACGCCGCCGAACCGATCCGCAAGCGCATCGAACCCATTGCCGCCAACCTCGGCGCGGACTTCGTCTTTGCCTGCAACGTCTCGATCGACGAGGAGATCGCCAGGGCGGCCGGACTGGTGCGGGAGAAGTGGGGCGGCGTGGACTGCCTGGTCCATTCCATTGCCTACGCCAACCGGGAGGACCTGGCCGGACGGTTCATCGACACCAGCCGCGAGGGGTTCCGTATCGCCCTCGACGTCTCGGCCTATTCCCTGGTGGCCCTGTGCCGGGCCTTTGAGCCGCTGTTCGGTTCCGGGGCCTCGGTCATTACGCTCAGCTACTACGGTTCGGGCCGGGTGGTGGCCAACTACAACGCCATGGGCGTGGCCAAGTCGGCCCTCGAGGCCAGCGTCCGGTACCTGGCCGTGGACCTCGGCAAGTCCGGGGTGCGCATCAACGCCATCAGCGCCGGCCCGGTCAAGACCATGGCCGCCTCGGCCATCAGCGGTTTTCGCACCATCCTCGAAACCATCGAGAACCGTTCGCCGCTGGGCCGCAACATCACCCTGGAGGACATCGGCGGCTGCGCCCTGTACCTGGCCTCGGACCTGTCGTCCGGCACCACGGGCGAAGTGGTCTTTGTCGATTCCGGCTACAACATCATGGGCGTGTAGGAAGGAATGGCCATGACAGGCGACGATCTGCTGCGGCGCATCGCGCCCTGCGGCCTGGACTGCGGCCGCTGCCTGGACAATCCCGACAGTCCCATCGGCCGGCACGCCCGGGCGCTGCGGCAAGAACTCGGCGGGTTTGGCGCGAGAGCGGCCTTTTTCGCGGGACTGGACCCGGCCTTTGCCGCGTACGCGGATTTCGAGCGGCTCCTCGACCGGCTGGGCCGGGGCGGCTGCCGGGGCTGCCGGGAGGGGACCTGCCTGTTCGCGGACTGCCGGGTCAAGGACTGCGTCAGGGAGCGGGGCGTGGACTTCTGCTTTGCCTGCGACCGGTTCGAAACCTGCGATCCGGGACTGCCGCCGGGCCTGGCCGACCGGTGGCGGGCCAACAACCGCCGCATGCGTGAAACGGGCCTCGCCGCCTACGCCGCCTGGCTGGACGGCCAGCCCCGGTACTGAACGTCCGGCCGCCAGGCCGCTGGCCCACTTCGACAGCCGACGACAGCCGCCCCGCCCTGTGCCGCGTTCGCGGCGTAAGTCCTCAACCGCCGCCGACGGGCGGGAAGATGCCGACCCGGTCGCCGTCGGCCAGGGGTCGGGACAGCTCCACGGTCACCCCGTTGACGAACACGATCTTGACCTCCTCGGCCGGGATGCCGAGACGGTCGATGAGGCCGGCCACGGTTTCTCCGGCCGTGATCGGAAACGCGTTGGCGTTGCTCGGGGTCAGGGGCGCCAGGGTGGCGTAGCAGTTGAGCTCGATGGGCATGGCTCGTCCTTGTGGCGGGATTGATGCCGTCGGTCTCGGGCATGCGCCACGTTTTCTGTTTTATAAAACACGTTCCAGCGGCTGTCCATGCGGCCGGGAGGGTCCTCCCGCATCCCCTTGCGCCGCTGCGCCTGTCTTCCCGTATTTCCTTGCGGCAAAGCCAAGCCCTTGCCGCCTTGACGGACATCGCCGATCGTGGTTGGTAAGGTGTGATGGAAAAAACCGGAGGAGGGGAAGCCATGGCCGCAACCGTGCTCGGACGCCTGATGGAACGCCTGAAGCAGATCGGCATCACCGACGTCTTCGGCGTGCCCGGGGATTTTTCCTTTGCCTTAAACGACGCCGTGGAAAACGATCCGGACATCCGCTGGGTCGGGTGCTGCAACGAGCTCAATGCCGCCTATGCCGCGGACGGCTACGCCCGGATCAAGGGACGGGCGGCTCTGTGCACCACCTATGGCGTGGGCGAATTGTCTGCCCTTTGCGGCGTGGCCGGCTCCTACACCGAACACCTGCCGGTCATCCACCTGGTCGGCATGCCGGGCGTTCCCACCCAGCGGGCCAGGCGGATCGTGCACCACACCCTCGGCACCGGCGAGTTCGACGCCTACGCCGACATGACCAAACCGGTGGTGGTGGCCGGGGCCGTGCTCACGGCGGAAAACGCCGCCTGCCAGATCGAGCGGGTGCTCGAGGCGGCCCTGGCCCGAAACCGACCGGTCTATCTGGCCATTCCCCAGGACCACGCCGAGGCCCCCCTGGCCGGGGAACCGGTCTGCGCCCCGGAAGCGCCGCAGAGCGATCCCGAAGTCCTGGCCGCGGCCGTCGAGGCCGTTGCCGAAAAAGTCAACGCGGCCGGCACGGCCGTGGTCCTGGCCGGCTACCTCATCGCCCGGCTGGGGCTGCGGAGCCAGGCCGCGGAGCTCCTCACGCGCACGGGCCTGCCGTTCGCCACCATGTTCATGGACAAGACCGCCCTGGACGAGACCTTGCCCGGCTATGTCGGCCTCTACGACGGACGGATCATGAATCCCGAAGTCCGGGACTTTGTGGAAGGCTGCGACTGCGTGCTGAACCTCGGGGCCCTGTGGAGCGATTTCAACACCGGCGCCTTCACGGCCAAGATCGATCCCCGGCGGATGGTGGCGGTCATGCAGCACGAAGTCCGGGTGGGGCATGCCACGTTTCGCGACGTGGAGATGCGCGACGTGCTTCACGGCCTTGTTGCGGCCATTGCGCCAAAAAACGCGGCTGTCGGCCCCAGGGCCAAAGACCTTGGCGCCCCCAAGGGCGGGCCGGACGATCCCATCACCCCGGACTACCTCTACCCCCGCTGGGAGCAGTTCCTGCGCCAAGGCGACATTGTCATGGCCGAAACCGGCACCATCTCCATGGGTCTCGGCTTCGCCCGCATGCCGACCGGGGCGGAATTTTTCAACCAGACCTTGTGGGGGGCCATCGGCTGGGCCACGCCGGCCGCGTTTGGCGCGGCCATGGCCGCCCCGGACCGCCGGACCCTCCTTTTCACCGGAGAGGGATCGCACCAGGTCACGGTCCAGGAGCTTGGCCAGTTCGGCCGTTACGGCCTCAAGCCCATTGTCTTTTGCCTCAACAACGACGGCTACCTGATCGAACGGCTCCTGTGCAAGAATCCCATGAGCTCGTATAATGACGTGGCCGCCTGGAACTACACCCAGCTGCCGGCCGCCTTCGGCATGCCCGACTGGTACACGGCCAAGGTCACCACCAACCGCGAACTGGAGGATGCCCTGGCCAAGGCCGAGTCCTGTGGCGCCGGGGCCTATGTCGAAGTGGTCATGGACAGGATGGCGGCCTCGCCCCTGGCCCAGAAGCTCGGGGAGGCGATCAAGACGCTGTACGGGAACAAATAAGAGAAGATCGCCTCCGGCGGCCGGGGGGAGGATGAAAGATGCCTCCGGCGGCCGGGGGGATCATCCCCCCCGGACCCCCTGAGCGGGGAAAACGTTATTCGCCGATGATTTTGACCAGGACGCGTTTTTTACGGCGGCCGTCGAATTCGCCGTAAAAGATCCGTTCCCAGGTCCCGAAGTCGAGTCTTCCCTCGGTCACGGCCACCACCACCTCGCGGCCCATGATCTGGCGCTTCATGTGGGCGTCGGCGTTGTCCTCGCCCACGTTGTGGCGGTAGCCGGCCACGGGCTCGTGCGGGGCCAGCTTCTCCAGCCAGACCTCATAGTCGTGGTGCAGGCCGGACTCGTCGTCGTTGATGAAAACCGAGGCCGTGATGTGCATGGCGTTGACCAGGCACAGGCCCTCGCGGATGCCGGACGCGGCCAGGCAGGCTTCCACGTCGCGGGTGATGTTGACAAAGCCTCGGCGTGACGGGACGTTGAACCACAGTTCCTGACGATAGCTTTTCATGGCGCGGCTCCGGATTTTTTTCGTTCCCATACCCCATGAGCCGGACGTTGTCCCGGCCGCCCCCCTGGCTGCAGCAGGATCACGACGGACTTGGGCAACCGGCCTATGCGCCGACGGTCAACGGCTGCCGGCCGCCGCTTCCAGGGCGGCCAGGGTCAGGAGGGCGGTCTTGTCCCAGGTGAAACGGCTCTCGTTGGCATGGCCGGCGGCGATGAGACGTTGTCGCAGGGCCGTGTCCGTGACCACCCTGACCAGGGCCTCGGCCCAGGCCGCGACGTCGGTGGGCGGGACCAGGAGCGCGCCTTGGCCGGCCGCTTCCGGCAGCGAGGTGGCGTCGGCGCAGACCACGGGCGTGCCGCAGGCCTGGGCTTCGAGCACCGGCAGGCCGAACCCCTCGAACAGGGAGGGGAAGGCCAGGGCCGAGGCGGCATGGTACAAAAGGGGCATGGCCGCGCGGTCGATGTGGCCGAGCCGCCGGACGCGGCCGGACAGGCCGAGCCTGGCCACGTCGGCCGCGAAGTCCTCGCTCCAGGCCAGGCCGCCGGTCAGGGCCAGGTCGCCATCGATCCGGTCCTTGACCCGGGCAAAGGCGGCCAAAAGGGTGGGCAGGTTTTTTCGCGGCGAGATGTTGCCGGCATAGAGGATGAAATTCCGGGAAAGGCCATGGGCGCTCCGAAAGGACGCCACCGCCTCGGCCGCCACGGGCCGCTTGTAGATGGGATCGCAGGCCAGAGGCGTGACCGACACCTTATGGGGCGAGGCCTTGGTCAGGCGCAGGACGTCCCGGCGGGTGTGCTCGGAAATGGCCACGAGCCGTTCGGCCCGTCGGGCGCTGTAGCGGATGGCCGGACGCATGTAGCGGGTGTCGGCCGCGCGGTACATGCGAAGCGTGGGGTGGAAGTAGCCGAGGTCGAGCATGGCCACCACGGCCGGACAGGGGATGCCGGGCGGCATGTTGGACGACGGAAAAAAGGCCACGTCCGGCCGGTCCCGGCGCAGGGCCAGGGGCAGGGCCAGCCAGTCGAAGGCCAGGCGGTTGCGCACCGCAAGCACTTTTTCCGTGGTCTCGGGAAACGCGCCCAGGTGGCGGGAACTCGAATAGTAGAGGATCAGTTCGTGGCCGCCCCCAAGAGCGGCCAAGGCGTTGACCAGCCCGATCAGGTATTCCTTGGGACCGCCCGAGGGATAGTCGAGGGTCCGGGCGCTGACGGCGATGCGCATCTCAGCCGGCCAGCCCGTGTTTGCGGCGGGCGAGGTGCCGCAGGGGCTCGATCCGGGCGTTGACCTGGGTCGGGAGCCTGCGGCCCCACAGGATCGCGCCGAGCTGGGCCAGAAGCGACCCGAGCCGGACCTCCAGGGTCACGAGCTTGATGGCCAACTCATGGACGAGGCCCTGGCCGTGACGGTGTTGGCAGTTGTAGACGTCGCGGCGGAAGACCTCCTGCCAGGTGGCGGTCTTGGCCGCCGGATGCAGGCGGAAGGCGGCCAGGACCCTGGGGATGCGCACGATCCTGCCGTGGCGGCTCAGCCGCTCGAACAGGTCGAAGTCCATGCAGTAGGCAAACGACGGGTCCATGCCGCCGGCCTCCAGATAGGCCGCGCGGCGGAAGAAGGTGGACTGCTGGGGCACGGCCATGGTGTGGCGCATCTGCCGGGCCGAGGGGGCCAGGACCATGTCGATCATGACCGGCCGGCCGTTCGCGTCGGTCAGGACCGTGTCGCCCGTGACCATGACCGCCTCGGGATGTTTCGCAAAGGCCTCGGCCACGGCCGCAAGCGCTTCCTCGTCCCACAGGAAATCGTCGGAATTGAGCCAGCCCAGGACCTCGCCCGTGGCCATGGCGAAGCCCTCGGCCAGGGCCGCGGTCTGCCCCTTGTCCGGGGCCGAGCGCCAAAAGGCGAGTTTCCCGTCCCACTGTTGCAGGATCTCGGCCGTGCCGTCGGTCGAGCCGCCGTCCAGCACGAGGTGCTCCACGGCCACGCCGGTCTGGCCGGCCACGCTTTCCAGGTTTTGGAGCAGATACGCGGCCTGGTTGTAGGACGGCGTGACAATCGAGATTTTCGGCAGGCGAAGCGGCGGCAGGCCCGAGGCCTCGGCCAAAGCGTCGTATACATGCCGCGCGCAGGCCTCCCAGGAGAAATCCCCGGCCCGGTCCAGGCCGAGGGCGACCTGCCGCTCCCGCAGCGGCGCGTCCGTGGCCAGCCGGGCCAGGATGTCGGCCAGGGCCGCGTCGTCGTCGGCCGGAAAGGGCAGGCCGGCCAGGCCGGCCGCCTCGGGCAGCGAGGCCGCGTCGGCATAGGCGACCGGCACGCCGCTGGCCATGGCCTCCAGGATGGGCAGGCCGAAGCCCTCGTAGCGCGAAGGAAAGACAAAGGCCCGCGCGCCCCGGTAGGCCAGCCCCACCTCCTCGTCGGAAAGATACCCCAGGCAGACCACGTCGGCCGGGTCCGCGCCAGCGGGCAGCAGGGAGGCCACGGCCCTGGGGTCGCCGTGGCCGATGACGGCCAGGCGCAGCCTCGGGCCGCCCTCCCGCCGGTTGAGCCTGGCCACGGCCCGCACGGCCACGCCCAGGTTCTTGTGGGCCATGAGGTTGCCGACGGCCAGGACATAGCCTGCGCCCAGGCCGTGGCGGGCGCAAAAGGCCGAGAAGGCCGGCCCGTCCTCCTCCGCCAGGGGCCTGAACCGGTCACGGTCCACGGCGCACAGGTCCGTGGGCCGGACCCGGGTGGCCATGGGACCGTAGACCCGGATCAGCTCCCGCCGGGTGAAGGCCGAAAGGGTCAGGGGAATGGTGAGCTGCTTGAGGCTTGCCTTCTGGCGCAGGGCGAACGCCAGCCGGACGTGCCAGGGCAGGGTCTGCGGCAGGCGTTTCCACAGGACGTCGTTGACCACGCCGACCGAGCGGCCCACGAACCCGATGGGCAAAAGCCCGTCCGGCGCGTAGTGGACGTCCGGCTCGATCTTCTTGATCTGTCCGGCCATGCCGGCCTGCTGCCAGGCATAGAGCGAGGGGACGTTGACGGTCTTGGCCGTCAAAAGTCCCTGGTCGCGCAGGGACAGGGCCATGGCGTTGCACAGCGGCCTGCCCGACAGGAGAATCAGTTCGTCGCGGCCCCTGGCCATGGTCGCCAGGTGCGGCAGAATCGATTCCAGGCACCGGCCGATGCCGGTGCGCTGGGGATGGGAGAGGGAACTGGCGTCTATGGTGATGCGCATGCGGGCGTCCAAAATGGGTGTCTGCCGCGCCCCTGGAATCTTGCTGGCACGGCGGATGCGTTGACATGCGTCAATTCCATCGAATATGCAACCGGCTCCATGCAGGCATCATCACAGGTCATGGTCGTACGGCGGCCCCGGGCCGGATCCTTCTGGTCCGGTCTTCTGGCCGGCCTCTCTCCCGTGGCCTTTGCCCGGCACTTCTGGCGTCGCCGCGAGATCCTGGCCACATTCGCCCGCATCGAGTTCCTGTCCCGCTACCACGGGGCCCAGCTCGGCCTCCTCTGGGGCTTGGTCTCGCCCCTGGCCACCCTGGCGGTCTACACCTTCGTCTTTTCGGTGGTGTTCAAGCCGACCTGGGCCGGCGGCGGCCAGGGCGGGGTCGTGGGCTATGCGCTCATTCTTTTCACGGGCCTGGCCGTGTTCGAGGTCTTTGCCGGCTGCGTCAACCGCACGCCCAGGCTCCTTTCGGAAAACGTCAATTTCATCAAGAAGGTCCTCTTTCCCCTGGAGATCCTGCCGGTCGGCATCCTGTGCGCCGCCGCCCTGGAATCGGTTGTCAGCCTGGCCCTGGTGGCCCTTGGCGTGCTGGCGACCACGGGGGCATTGTCCTGGACCATCGTGTTCGCGCCCCTGGCCTATCTGCCCCTTTGCATGCTGACCCTCGGCGTGTGCTGGTTCCTGGCTCCGGTGGGCGTTTTTCTCAAGGACCTTGGCAACATCGTGGGCGTGGCCGTGCAGCTTTATTTCTTCGCCACCCCCATTCTCTATCCCCTGACCGCCGTGCCCGAACCCTACCGCCGGCTCCTGGCCCTCAATCCGCTCCATCCCGTGGTGGACCATCTGCGTCGCACCGTCATCTGGGGCCAGACGCCCGACTGGCCGGCCCTGGCCTGGGTCACCGTGGTTGCGGCCGTGGTCATGGTGGCCGGGTATTCCTTTTTCACGAGCGTCAAAAGGCTGTTCGCCGATGCCGTCTGACGCCGCTTTGGCCGCCGCTCCGGTCATTGCCGCCCGGAACGTCTCCAAGATGTACGAGCTCTACGCCCGGCCCCAGGACCGGCTGCGCCAGCTCCTTTTGCCCGGCGGCCGGCCGCTTTACCGCGAGCACTGGGCCCTTCGGGACATCTCCTTCGAGGTCGGGCCCGGCGAGGCCTTCGGCATCATCGGCAAGAACGGGGCCGGCAAATCCACGCTGCTGCAGATCCTGGCCGGCGTCCTGGAGCCGACCGGCGGCGAGGTGGTCCTGCCCGAGCGGACCACGGCCCTGCTCGAACTCGGGTCCGGCTTCAAGCCCGAATTCACGGGCCGCCAGAACGTCTACGTCAACGCCGCCGTCCTCGGCATCCAGAGGGCCACGGTCGAGGCCCGCATGGACGACATCGCGGCCTTTGCCGACATCGGGCCGCACTTCGACCAGCCGGTCAAGACCTATTCGAGCGGCATGTTCCTGCGACTGGCCTTTGCCGTGACCACGAGCCTGGAGCCGGAGGTGCTGATCATCGACGAGGCCCTGGCCGTTGGGGACGTCTTTTTCCGCCAGAAGTGCTACCAGCGCCTGGAAGGGCTGCTGGCGCGCGGCACGGTGGTGGTCCTGGTCTCCCATGCCATGAACGACGTGGCCCAGTTCTGCCACCGGGCGCTTTTGATCGAGCGCGGCAGGGTGGCTTTTCTGGGCGACGCGGCCGCGGCGGTCAAACGTTACATGGTCGGCGACGGCGGCGGCTACGCGCCCAAGACCCTTGGCGACGCGGCCCGCGACCTGGACCTGCCGGCCGAGGACGCGGATGAGGGCTTCTGGCCGGCTCCCGAGGCCTTTCTCGATCTTTCCGCCGTGGCCGCCGCCGAGAACGACTGGGCGCGGTGCACCCATGTGGCTGTCTGCGACGCCTCGGGCCATGCCTGCCGGGCCTTTGAGCAGGGCGAGACCGTCTCCATCTTCTGCCGCTACGCCGTGGCGCACGACCTGGAAGTGGCCGTGGCCGGGGTGGAGCTTGTCAACGACAAGCGGGTCATCGTCTTCGGCAAGAACACCCTCCAGTTCGACTGCGATCCTCCGACCGTCACCCCGGCCGGCACGAGCCTGCGCGTGCGCTTCGACGTCACCCTGGACCTGGCCCCGGGCGAGTACACCTTCAATCTCGGCTTCTCGGCCCTCGGCGCATCGGATTTCGACCGTCGGGCCAGCCTGACCCACCAGGAACTGGAGAGCCGCATTACGGTCATTTCCATCCTGACCCGGGCCGGGGACTTCATGGTCACCTTCCGCAGCCGCGACACCAGGCCCGTGCAACTTACCCACCACGGCATCGCGAATTTGCCTGGCCAGGCGGCGATGCGGCTGTATCGGAGCGAAGACGGGGATGCCTCCGGCGGCCGGGGGGGATCATCCCCCCCGGACCCCCTGGACGGGGACCCAGAATAAACAGGGAAGGGGGGCACCGGCCAATCCGGCAGGCCCGCCCCATCCCGTGAAGAGTTTTTGGGGAAGGTGGGGGTCCGGGGGAGGGAACCCCTTGTTGCCAAAAGGGGTTCCCCCCCCCCCCCCCCCCCCCCCCCCCCCCCCCCCCCCCCCCCCCGCTTCTCCAAGGAGCGATCATGCGACAGTGCGGGTGCGGGACGGGCGGACTGGAGCCGTTTTCCGAGGCGTACATGTTGTGTCCGGCCTGCGGCACGCTGGTGTCGCGCGAGGACCGGCCCGAGGGCTACGGCCGCGACTATTGGTGGGAGCACCAGGAGGCGGACCTTGGCCAGCCGTCCATCGAGGTCCGGTCCCGGTCGGACATGCCCGAGCGGTGCGTCTATTGGCTGCGGCGGTTCTTGAAGGCCTGCCTGCCGCCCGGTGACGTGCTGGAACTCGGCTGCGCCCACGGCGGCTTCACGGCCCTGTTGCACCGGGCCGGTTTCAAGGCCCGTGGCCTGGAGCTCGATGCCGCCGTGGCCGGGTTTGCCGGCCGGACCTTCGGCGTGGAGGTCCTGGCCGGGCCGCTGGAGGAGCAGGACATCGCGCCCGGGAGCCTCTCTGCCGTGGTCCTCATGGACGTGCTCGAACACCTGCCCGATCCGGTGGGGCTGTTGCGCCGGGTGATGCGGCTTCTGGCCCCTGGCGGCGTGGTGTTCGTCCAGACCCCGCGCTTTCCCGCCGGCATGACCCATGAACGCCTTTTGGCCGACGCCGATCCCTTTGTCCGCATGCTTCTGCCGGCCGAGCACCTTTATCTGTACAGCGAAAAGGCGGTCCGGGAACTCTTTGCCTTTGCCGGCCTGGGCAACCTGCGGTTCGAGACGCCTCTTTTCCCGTACGACATGCTCTTTGTGGCCGGCCGGGAGCCGATCCCGAACCACGGCGGCGAGGCCGTGGCCGAGGCCCTGTGCCGCACGCCGGACGGCCGGCTGGCCCTGGCCCTGCTCGATCTGGCCGACCGGGCCGAGGCGGCCGAGGAGCGGGCCGCCAGGCTCTGCGGCGACGAGGCGGCGAGCGCCGGTGGGCTTGAGGGCGTGATCCGCGAAACCGCCTCGGGTTGGGTGAGCGAAGGCCGGCTGCCGGCCCTGGCCAACAAGGCGCTTTTGCGCTGGGGCCGGATCGGCTGGCTCTACACCAAGGCCGTCAAATACGTGCTCCGGGAGCGGGGGCGGCGCGCGCCGTTCGCGGCCCGTGGCGCGGACGGGCAGCGGCTGGTGGCCGTGGACCTGACGCCGGTCCTGCCTGGCGGGGACAACGGCGGGGCCAAGCTCATGACCATCCTGCTCTTGCACGCACTGCGGGCCATGCGGCCGGACTGGCGGTTCGTGTGCCTCGTGTCCGACGCCGCCCATGACGAACTGGCCCACCTGGACGCCCCCAACGTCGAGCGGGTCCGGGCCGCGACCCTGGGACGGGGGGCGGGGCTGTCGCACTACAAGGGCCGGCCCGTGGACCTCCTTTTTTGTCCCTTCACCATGCCGTTTTTCCACCACCCGGACGTGCCGGTCGTCTCGGTGGTCTACGATCTGCAATACGCCTATTACCCGCAGTTTTTTGCCCCCGACGAGGAGGCCGGCCGGGAGCGGACGTTTCTCACCGCGGCCAGGACGGCCGAACGGCTGGTCTGCATCTCGGATTTCGCCCGCCAAACCGTGCTCGAACAAGGCAACGTGCCGGCCGGCCGCACGGCGACCATCCACATTTCCCTGCCCAGGCGGCTGGAGCGGACCTCCATCGAGGCCGTGGCCGCCATGCGCGAACGGCTCGGCCTTGGCGAGGACGATTATCTTCTCTATCCGGCCAACTTCTGGCCCCACAAAAACCACCGCATGCTCCTGACGGCCTTCGGCATGTTCGCGGCCAAGCGGCCGGAAACAGGGCTGCGGCTCGTCCTGACCGGCGCGGACACGGGCCTTCGCCGGGAGCTCGGCGAGGCGGTCAAGGGTCTCGGCCTGGAGGGCAGGGTGGTCTTTGCCGGCTATGTGTCGGACGACGCACTGTCGGCGCTCCTGACCGGGGCCAAGGCCCTTGTTTTTCCGTCGCTCTTCGAAGGCTTCGGCATGCCCCTGGTCGAGGCCATGGCCGTGGGAACGCCCATCCTCTGTTCCGACGTCACCAGCCTGCCCGAGGTCGGCGGCGACGCGGCCGTGTATTTCGACCCGCGCCGGCCCGATACCATGGTGGCCGCCATTTGCCGGCTGCTGGACGAGCCCGGCCTGGCCGGGGAGCTGGTGGCCCGGGGCCGGGAACGCCTGGCCGTCTTCGGCGGCCCCGAGGACATGGCCCGCAAATATCTGGACGTCTTCGAGGAGGTCCTGGCCCGGCCGGTGTCCCAAAGCACGGCCGTGCGCGGCCTCTACGCCGACGGCTGGTGCGGTTCCAGGCTCTTTGCCGCCTTTGGTCCGGCCGCACACCGCCAATGGCTGCGGGCGGCTTTCGACCTGCCGGCGGACGGGCCGGCCGGCAAGGTGACGGTGACGACGTTCGTGTGCGGCAAGCCGTGGGGCAAACCGGTCAGCCTTGCCCGGGGCAAGGACATGGCCGTTGCCCCGGATCTGCCGCCGACCGGCGGGTATGTGGAGTTTTTCTTCGAGGGCGCGCGGCGCGGCGAGGGCCGGGGACCGGGAGCGGACCGGCGCAAGCTGTCCGTGCGGTGCCGGGAGCTGCGCCTGACCGACGGCGCGCGGGACGTGGACCTGCGGTACGCGGAGGCCGGCCATGGGGCTGCCTAAGGTCAGCGTGGTCACGCCGTCCTACAACCAGGGACAATTCATCGGCCGCACCATCGAGAGCGTCCTGTCCCAGGGGATCCCGGACCTGGAATACGTGGTCATGGACGGGGGCAGCACCGACGCAACCGTCCGGGTGCTCGAAAGCTACGGCGACCGGCTGCGCTTCCGGTCGGAACGCGACAAGGGCCAGCCCGACGCGGTCAACAAGGGCATCGCGGCCACGGACGGCGAGGTCATCGCCTGGATCAACTCCGACGACGTCTACTATCCCGGTGCACTTCAAGCAGTGCTTGAAGTTTTCGCGGCCCGGCCCGAGGTGGATGTGGTCTACGGCGCGGCCGACCACATCGACGTGGACGACACGGTCATCGAACCGTATCCGGCCGAGCCGTTCAGCCTGGCGCGGCTCAAGGACCAGTGCATCCTGTGCCAGCCGGCGGCTTTTTTCCGGCGGCGGGTTGTGGAGCGGTGGGGGGCGCTTGACCTGCGCTGGCAGTACACCCTGGACTACGAATTCTGGCTCAGGCTGGCCAAGGGCGGGGCGGTCTTCGCCTTTTTGCCGCAAAAGCTGGCCGGGTCGCGGTTCTATCCGGAAACCAAAACATCCGGGGCGAAACTGACGGTCCATGCCGAGATCAACGACATGATGGCCGCCACCTTCGGCCGGGTGCCAGACCGGTGGCTGTGCAACTACGCCCATGTCCTGGTGCGGGAAAAATGGAAATGCGACGCGACCGGGCCGTTTTTCGCGCCAGCCGTGGCCCTGGCCTCGCTTCGCGCCTCGTGGACGTGGAACCGGCGGGTGTCTGCCGCGCTGTTGCGCACCACGGCCTCCTGGCTCACCCGGGGGCTTGTCCGGCCGGGCGGGGCGGCATGAGGATCGGGTTCGACGTCTCCCAGACCGGGGCCGGCAAGGCCGGGTGCGGCTATTTCGCGGCCGGACTCCTGGCCGCCTTGGCCGCGGTGGACCGGGAAAACGACTACGTGCTCTATCCGGCATTCGGGGATTTTTTCAGGGAGCCGCGCCCCAAGGCCTGCCTGCGTCCGGCCGGAAGCCGGTTCCGGCTTGGGCCGACGTTCCGGCGCTTCTGGTCCCAGAAGCGGTTTTTCCGCCAGCCGCCGGCGGATTTCGAGGCCAGGCTCGGCTCTCCGGACATCGTGCACGCGAATAATTTCTTCTGTCCGCAAGGACTCTCCCGGGCCAGGCTGGTCTATACGCTCTATGACCTGTCGTTTCTGGAAAACCCGGCCTGGACCACCGAGGGCAACCGCACGGGCTGCTTCGACGGTCTGTTTCGGGCCGCGACCACAGCCGATTTCGTGGTCTCCATTTCCGAATATTCCCTCAAGCATTTCTTGAGTGTTTTCCCGAACTATCCGTCATCCCGGACGGTTGTCGCGCCCCTGGCCAGCCGGTTCGGGCAGGATTCGCCCAGGGAGCGGCCCCGGGCCCTGGCCGGCATCTCCCCAGGCGCATTCTGGCTGTGCGTGGGCACCATCGAGCCGCGCAAGAACCACGAGCGGCTCTTTGCCGCCTACGCCGCCTGGCGGCGGGAGACGGGCGGAGACATGCCGCTGGTTCTGGCCGGGGGCAAGGGCTGGCTCATGGACGACGTGGCCAGGACCGTGGCCGACCTCGGCATTGCCGAACACCTCGTGTTCACGGGCTACGTGTCCGACGCCGAACTGGCCTGGCTCTATGCCGAGTGCTTCGCCTTTCTGTATCCGTCGCTCTTCGAGGGATTCGGCCTGCCGGTGCTTGAGGCCATGAGCCTGGGCGCGACCGTCGTCTGTTCCGACGCCACGTCGCTCCCTGAAGTGGCCGGCGACGCGGCCGTGCTGGTCGATCCCCTGGACGTGGCCGGTCTGGCCCAGGCCATGGCCACGGTGTCGGCCGATCCGGCCCTGCGACAGCGTCTACGGGAGCAGGCGCTCGCCCGGGCTGGACTCTTTTCCTGGGAGAAGACGGCCCGTATCGTGCTTGACACCTACGCCACAACCCTTTCGTTGCCGCCTCTCGCGCGTCAGAGTGGTAAAAATTCACTTTCCCATCCGGGTGGGTCCGGGAGGGGGTGACCCCCTCCCGGCCGCCGGAGGCATCTTTTCTTATTCTTCCCGCTCCTTCACATCCTCGCGCCAGGCATTGAGCGGCGCGCAGCAACCGTGGCCGACGCCCAGTAAGTAGCGCATCCGTTCGCCCGTGACCGGGTCCTCGGCCAGCCGGCAGCGGTACTGGCCGGAGAGGGCGTGCCAATAGAGGTCCGGACAGCGTTTTTGATAGCCGTACAGGATGTGGGATTCCACGCACGGGTCGGTCAGGCAGCACCAGCCGCAGCCGACGCAGGGAAGCGAACTCAGACAGGAAGCAGTCGGGCTGCTTGGCCGGTGGGCAGGCCAAGGGAATGCGCAATCGTCATGGGCATCATGGCGCGGCGTCTCCTGACGACCCCGTCACCGAGGAGGGGCCAAGTTTGGCGGACACACGCTGTCCTGCCTAGTGCATCGCCTCCGTTCCCGCAAGGCGAATCAGCCGGCCGGGTGCCTCGCTTTTTCCGGTTTCGGACTTGACTTTGCCGTGCAACTTTGTTGCATAGTGCCCCTTGCGCCCCTTGCGGGCCAAAGGAGTCGCCATGAAATACGTCACATTGCTGTTGGTGTCGGTATTCGCGCTCGGGCTGTCCGCCACGGCCGAGGCCAGGCTCCTGGCCGTGGTCAGCATCGCGCCCCAGGCCTATTTTCTCAAACAGATCGCCGGCGATCGGGCCGACGTGCTGGTCATGGTGCCGTCCGGGGCCGATGCCCACACCTACGAGCCCAAGCCCAGGCAACTGACCGCCCTCGGCAAGGCGGCCGTCTATTTCGCCGTGGGCATGGACTTTGAAAAGGCCTGGCTGCCCCGGTTTGCCGCCGCCAATCCCGGCATGGCCATTGTCCAGACCGACGCGGGCATTGAAAAGATTCCCATGACCGCCCACGAACACGAGGAAGGGGAGGAGCACGGCCACGGCAAGGACAAGGGCAAGAAGGAGGAGGGCCACCATCACGAGGCCGGCGAACCCGATCCCCATGTCTGGCTGTCGCCGAAACTGGCCAAGCAGTTGGCCCTTCCCATGCGGGACGCCCTGGTGGCGGCCGATCCCGACGGCGCGGCCGACTACCAAACCGGCTACGACCGGTTCGCGGCCGCCTGCGACGCCCTGGACGCGGAATTGCGGCAAACCTTCGCCGACCTGCCGGCCGGAGAACACAAATTCATGGTGTTTCATCCCTCGTGGGGGTATTTCGCCCGGGATTACGGATTGGTCCAGGAGCCCATCGAGCAGCTCGGCCGCGAGCCCGGCCCGAAGGTTTTGGCCGCCCTGGTCAAGGAGGCCAAGGAGGACGGGGTGAAGGTGATTTTCGTGCAGCCCCAGATGAGCGCCAGGCAGGCCGAGACCATCGCCCGGGCCATCGGCGGCACGGTGGCGGCCCTCGATCCCCTGGGCGAGGATTGGGCCGGGAACCTTAAGGCCGCGGCCAAGGCCCTGCGCCAGGGCATGGCCGGCCCCGCGGAGGCCAAGTGACGGCTCCCCTCGTCGATATTCGCGGGCTGCGCTTTGCCTATAACGGCCAGGACGTGCTGACGGACATCACCCTGGCCATCGCCCCGGGGGAGCGTCTGGCCGTCCTTGGTCCCAACGGCGGCGGCAAGACCACGCTCTTGAAGCTTTTGCTCGGCATCCTGCGCCCCACGGCCGGGACCATCCGGATCTTCGGCGAGGAGCCGGGCCGCAACAGCTCCCGCATCGGCTACGTGCCCCAGCGCCTGGAAGGCATGGCCGAACGCAAGGACCTTCCGGTGTTGGTGCGCGAGGTGGCGCTCATGGGACTGCTGGCCCCGGGCCGGCACGGCTTTCGCTATCCCCGCGAGGCCGTGGCCCGGGCCGAGGCCGCCCTGGACCGGGTGGAGATGCTCGCCCTGGCCGGCCGGCGGTTCTGCGAACTCTCCGGCGGCCAAAAGCAGCGCACCCTCATTGCCCGGGCCCTGGTTTCGGACCCGGCGCTCCTGATCCTGGACGAACCCACGGCCAACATCGACCCCCAGGGCAAGTTCTGTCTCTACGAGGTCCTGTCGCGCATCGGCCAGGGGGTGACCTCCCTGGTCGTCAGCCACGACATGAGCATCCTGGCCGCCGGGGTCACGGCCGTGGCCTGTGTCAACGGACGGCTGGCCTATGCCCCGGAGCCGCGATTGACCCAGGAAATGGTGGATCTCCTCTACGGCGTCCACCGCCACACCTGTCCCCTTGACGCCTATCTGCGCCGCATGCCGCCCGATCTGGCGGGCCTGGCCACCTCTCTGGAGGATCGATGATCGAGGACCTGGCCCTGCCGTTCATGCAGCACGCCCTTTGGGCGGCGCTTCTGGCCGCCGTCTGCTGCGGCGTGATGGGAACCCTGGTCGTGGCCAACCGCATGGTCTTTCTGGCCGGAGGGGCGGCCCATGCCGCGTACGGCGGGGTGGGGTTGGCCTATTTCCTGGCCCTGCCCGTCCTGCCGGTCACCGTGGCCTTCACCGTGGCCGCGGCCCTGACCATGGCCGCCGTGACCCTGCGCCGGGTCGAGGACACGGACACGGTCATCGGCGTGCTGTGGGCCGCGGGCATGGCCTTCGGCATCATCCTCCTGGACCTGTCGCCGGGCTACAAGCCCGACCTCATGAGCTACCTCTTCGGCAGCATCATCACGGTTCCCGTCGAGGACCTCTACGCCCTGGCCGGGCTGGCCGTGGTGCTGGCGGCCGTGACCCTGCGCCACTACAACGGGTTCGTGGCCATGGCCTTTGACCGGGAGTTCGCGGCCGTGCGCGGCGCGCCGGTCCGGTTTCTGCACTACCTGCTGACCGGTCTCGCGGCGGTCACGGTGGTGCTTCTCATCCGGGTGGCCGGCCTGATCCTGGTCATCGCGCTCCTGTCCGTGGCCCCGAGCCTGGCCGTGCGCCGGGCCGCATCCCTGGGCCGGGCCATGGTCTGGGCCTCCCTGTTGAACATGTTTTTTTGCCTGGCCGGATTGATGCTGGCCTACCGGTTCAACCTGACGTCGGGCGCGGCAATCATCGCCGTGGCGTCCGGGACCTTTGGCCTGTCCCTGGGGTCGGGCCGCGTGGGCGGGGGGGGGTGGGGATTGGTTGGGGGGGGGGGGGGGGGAAAGCGGCCAGGCCGCGTCCATGCTGGCTCGGGCCGGCATCGAGCCGACCGCCCTGCGGCTGTGCGTGGCCCGGGTCCTGGTCCTGGAAGGGCAGGCCCTGCCGGCGGCCGACATCCTGGCCCGGGTCCGCGCCGTCCAGCCGGCCAACAAGGTCACGGTCTACCGCATCCTGGACCTGTTCGTGGAAAAGGGGTTGGCCCGGCGCCACAGTTCCGGCGACCGGGCCTTCCGCTACTGCCCGGGCCCGGGTTTTTCCCGCCAGGCCCATTGCCATGCCTTTTGCGTGCGCTGCGGCCGCATGGAGTGCCTGCAAACCGCCGACGGCATGGTCGACGTGGCCGCCCTGGCCCGAAGCCTGGACATGGACGTGGCCGGAGTGGAGGTCCGCATCGACGGCGTGTGCGCCGCCTGCCGCGCCTCCGGACTCTCCGGCCCGACGGCCGGGACGGTTGACGCCAAGAAGGGAAACTCCTAGTCTGTCTCGTTTCCGCACCGCCTCCTTGGACGCCATCCGCATGAAAAAAGCGCTTATTTTCGGAGTCTCCGGCCAGGACGGGGCCTATCTGGCCCGGCTGCTCCTTTCCAAGGGCTACGAAGTCCATGGAACCTCCCGGGACGCCCAGATGGCCTCCTTTCGGAATCTGGCCACCCTCGGCATCCGCGAGTCCGTGGTTTTCCATTCCGTGACCCTGACCGATTTCCGCAGCGTGCTGACGGTCCTGACCAAGGTCCGGCCCGACGAGATCTATCACCTGGCCGGCCAGTCCTCGGTCGGCCTGTCGTTCGACCAGCCCGTGGAGACCTTCCTGTCCATCGGCGTCGGCACGCTCAACCTCCTGGAGGCCGTGCGGTTTCTCGGCGCGCCCACACGCCTGTACAACGCCTCCTCCAGCGACTGCTTCGGCGACACCGGCGGCGAACCGGCCACCGAACAGACGCCTTTTTCGCCGCGAAGCCCCTATGCCGTGGCCAAGGCGGCCGCCCACTTCGAAGTGGCCAACTACCGCGAGGCCTATAGCCTGTTCGCCTGCTCGGGCATCCTTTTCAACCACGAGTCGCCGCTTAGGCCGCCGCGTTTCGTCACCCGCAAGATCGTATCCGCTGCCTGCCGCATCGCCCAAGGCTCGGCCGAGCGCCTGTCGCTCGGCAATATCGACGTGGCCCGGGACTGGGGCTACGCCCCGCAGTACGTGGACGCCATGTGGCGCATGCTCCAGCAGGACGCGCCCGAGGATTTCGTCATCGCCACGGGCGCGACCATCACCCTGCGCGAGTTCACGGCCGAGGCCTTCGCCGCCGCCGGCCTCGACTGGCGCGACCACGTCGACCTGGACAAGACCCTTTTTCGCCCGTCCGACATCGCCGTCAGCCGGGCCAATCCTGCCAAGGCCGAGCGTCTTCTCGGCTGGAAGGCAGCCCTGGGCCCGGCCGACGTGGCCCGGGCCATGGTCGCCCACGAACTGGAACAACCGCTACGGGAGAGCACCCCTTCATGAAAAGCAAAGTCGCCCTCATCACCGGGATCACCGGCCAGGACGGCGCCTACCTGGCCGAACTGCTGCTGCAAAAGGGCTACGAGGTCCACGGGATCAAGCGCCGGGCCTCGCTTTTCAACACCCAGCGCATCGACCACCTGTACCGCGATCCCCACGACATCGGCCGCAAGCTGACCCTGCACTACGGCGACCTGTCCGATTCCACCAACCTGATCCGCATCATCCAGCAGGTCCGGCCGGACGAGGTCTACAACCTGGCCGCCCAGAGCCACGTGAAGGTCTCCTTCGAGACGCCGGAATACACCGCCGATGTCGACGCCCTGGGCGCCCTGCGCCTGCTCGAGGCCATCCGCATCGTGGGCCTGGACAAGCAGACCCGGTTCTACCAGGCCTCGACCTCGGAACTGTTCGGCAAGGTGGTGGAGATTCCGCAGACCGAAAAGACGCCGTTTTACCCGCGCAGCCCCTATGCCGTGGCCAAGCTCTACGCCTACTGGATCACGGTCAACTACCGCGAGGCCTACGGCATGTACGCCTGCAACGGCATCCTTTTCAACCACGAGTCGCCCCTGCGCGGCGAGACCTTCGTGACTAGAAAGATCACCCGGGCCATGGCCCGGATCAAGCTCGGCCTCCAGGACTGCCTCTACCTCGGCAACCTCTCGGCCCTGCGCGACTGGGGCCACGCCAAGGACTATGTGGAGATGCAGTGGCTCATGCTCCAGCAGGACGCGCCCGAGGACTTCGTCATTGCCACGGGCAAGCAGTATTCGGTCCGTGAGTTTGTGATGATGGCCGCCAGCGAGCTCGGCATTCCGATGCGGTTCGAAGGGGAAGGGGAGCAGGAAAAAGGCTTCCACGCCGAGACCGGCAAGTGTCTCGTGGCCGTGGACCCGCGCTATTTTCGCCCGACCGAGGTGGAGACGCTGCTCGGCGACCCGACCAAGGCCAGGGAGCGCCTGGGCTGGCAGCCGCGCATCACCGTCGAGGAGATGGTGGCCGAGATGGTCCGGGCCGATTTGCGCGAGGCCGAGCGGGACGCCCTGTGCAAGAGCAAGGGATTTGCGGTATTCGACTACAACGAATAGGCCCGGCCTTGACACGGCCGGTCACGGTATCTAGCTGATGGGGCGGCCTCCCCGCCGCCCACCACCAAGGAGAACGCACATGGCTTACGACATCCGCCTCGTGAAACTCATAAACGGCGAGACCGTCCTCGGCAAATGGGACGAGGCCGCGGGCAAGCTGGTCGACGTGGCCATCCTGCAGACCATCCCGTCCCAGCAGGGCGTGCAGATGCTGCTTCTGCCCTTTGGCTATCCCTTCGAAACCGAGGTCGGCGGCGAGATCGACTTGTCCCATGTCCTGTATCAGTTCAAGAAGTTTCCCGATGAACTGAAGACGCGTTACCTCGAAGCCACAAGCAATCTGACCCTGTCCACCACCGGCGACCTGAAGACCCTGTCCAATCTGGCCGGCAAGGGCAACATCTCGAATCTGCTGAAGAAATAGCTGCACTTGGCGACAGGTCCCCCGCCGGTTCGCACCGGATGGGGGACCTGTCAGTTTTTGCGTCCAACCACACCGCCCCGGCCCGACGATCCTGGCTTTGGCCATGGCGGCCGGAGATGTTCATGCGCGAGCTCGTTCCCTGGCTGCAAAAGCCCACCCAGTACCTCGGCGCCGAATGGGGCCGGGCCGCCAAGGACCCGTCCGAGGTGCGCGCCCGGGTGGCTCTGGCTTTCCCCGATCTCTACGAGGTCGGCATGTCCTATGTCGGCGGCCGCATCCTCTACGAAGCCGTCAACAGGGTGCCCGGCCTGGCCGCCGAACGGGTTTTCACCCCCTCGGACGAGGCCGCGGCCATGCTGCGGGAGAAAAACGCGCCCCTTTGCACCCTGGAGTCCGACACGCCCCTGGCCGCCTGCGACGTCCTGGCCTTCCACCTGACCCACGAGCTCTGCTACACCAATGTCCTCTATATGCTCGACCTGGCCGGACTGCCGTTTCGGGCGGCCGACCGGGGGGAGGGCGGACCGCTGGTCATCGCCGGCGGCGGGTGCGCCTTCAACGCCGAACCCGTGGCTCCGTTTTTCGACGCCATGGTCCTTGGCGACGGCGAAGAGGCCCTGGTGGCCATCATGGAGGCCGTGGCCGCGGCCAAGGCCGACGGGCTGTCCCGGCGGGAGCTGCTCCTGCGCCTGACCGCCGTTTCCGGCGTCTATGTGCCTGCATTTTTCGAAATCGGCCCGGACGGCGCGCCACGGCCCCTGGTCCCTGGCCACGAGTGGGTGGCCAAGGCCGTGGTGGCCGATCTCGACGCCGCACCCTTTCCCACCTGCCAGGTGGTGCCGTACGCCCAGGCCGTGCACGACCGCCTGGCCGTGGAGATCGCCCGGGGCTGCACCCGGGGCTGCCGGTTCTGCCATGCCGGCATGGTCTACCGGCCGGTGCGGGAGCGCAGTCTGGAGAATCTCGAAGGCTTGGTGGCCGAGGGCTTAAGCCGCACCGGCTATGAGGAACTGTCCTTCCTGTCCCTGTCCACGGGCGACTTTTCCGCCCTGGAGAGCCTTTTTGCCCAGAGCATCGACCGGTGCCGCCGGGAGCAGGTGGCCGTGTCCCTGCCGTCGCTGCGGGCCGGGACGCTTTCCGACTCCATTCTCGGCATGATGGCCGGCATCCGCCGCACCGGCGCGACCATGGCCCCGGAGGCCGCCACCCAGCGGCTGCGGGACGTGATCAACAAGGGCATTGCCGAGGACGACATCCTGGACCACGTTCGGCGGCTTTTTGCCAGGGGCTGGCAGCAGGTCAAGCTCTACTTCATGATCGGCCTGCCGACCGAAACCGAAGAGGATGTGCGCGGCATCTACGAACTGGCCAAAAAGGTCCTGGCACAGGCCCCGCCCGGGACCAAGCGCCTGCAGGTCACGGCCGCCATCTCGCCCTTCGTGCCCAAGCCCCACACCCCGTTCCAGTGGGAAGCGCAGATCACGCTTGCACAGATCCGGGAGCGGGTAGGGCTCTTGCGCGACCTGTTCGCCGCGGACCGGCGGCTGACCCTGCGCT
Organism: uncultured Desulfovibrio sp.; assembly: GCA_964539435.1. GTDB lineage: Bacteria > Desulfobacterota > Desulfovibrionia > Desulfovibrionales > Desulfovibrionaceae > Solidesulfovibrio. Next base: position 35,188 of record CAZIJE010000009.1, on the reverse strand, counting down.
GGCACGAGCCGGAAATGAGCTTTCTGGAAGGCGTATTCTCCCGGGCCGGCCGGGAATTGGCCCCCCTGGTCGAGGCCGGCTACCGGGAAGGGGCGCTTTTCTGTTCCTGGGTCGACCGGTTCGACCTGGCTCCGTGGCTGCGGGTCTTCGAAGCCGCCGGCCTCGATCCGTCCCGCTGGCTGGCTGCCCGCGACCTGGACAGCCCCCTGCCCTGGGACCACCTCAGTTGCGGCGTCACGCCGGCCTACCTGCGCCGGGAACGGGACAAGGCCCTGCGCGGCAGCCTGACCACGGACTGCCGTTTCGGCGACTGCTCGGGCTGCGGGGTCTGCGATCACGAGGGCCGCACGTCCGTGCTGGCCGCCGCCGGAGGCGCGGCAATCCGTCCCCGCTGCAACCGTCCAGCCCGCGAACACGAGGCCGTGGCCGCGCCCCCGGCCCCGCCCCGGGAAGACATGACCCGAAAGGCCGCCCACTTGCGGCTGTGGTTCTCCAAGACCGGCAGCGCCGTGTATCTGAGCCAGCTCGAACTGGCCCGGGTCTTTGAGCGGGCCCTGCGCCGGGCCGGACTCAAGCCGAGTTTCTCCGCCGGATACCACCCCCTGCCCCAGCTCTCCTTCGGCCGGGCCCTGCCGGTCGGCGTGTCGAGCCTGGCCGAATGGATGGCCATTTTCCTGCGCGAGCCGGTCACGCCCGAGGCGTTCGCCGGCCGGCTGGGACCCAATTTGCCCGAAGGCCTGGCCGTGGCCGGGGTCGAGGAGCTGGCGGCCGGCAAGAAGGTGGCCCAGCCGGTGATCGAGGCCTTCGAACTGGCCGTGCCGGCCGGACAGGCCGGCGCCTGCCTGGAGCGTTGGCGGATGTTCGCCGCGGCCGATGCCCATCCCGTGACCTGGGAGTCGAAAAAAGGGCCGCGCACCCTGGATGCCCGCGCCCTGGTGGTCGGCCTGGACATTGTCCCTCCGGAAACGGTCCGGTTCACCTGCTCGTTTGCCGAGGCCTACGTCAGTCCGCTGCGGCTGGTCGAGGCGGTCTGCCCGGAACTGGTGCGGGGACGCTACGGCTTGACCAAGGTCGCGGTCGTCTTTGCCGGGGGAGAAAATTCCTTTCCCCCTGGCGCATGAACCAGAATTAAGTACCGTTATTTGCCAGATGGCCTACGTTCCGTTCTCGCGCCCGCTCGGGAATGGTTGCCAGGCGGCCCGCGGGCGGACCCACAAAGGAGTTTCCGTGATGCGTTGGCGAAAAGTGGTCTTTTTGGCCGTCCTGGCGGCGGCTTTCGCGGTATCCCCGGCCTTGGCGGCAGGTCCCGCCAAGGTGGTCCGGCTGGCCAACGGCTTGACCGTCATGACCATTGAGGACAACCGGTTTCCCCTGGTGGCCGTGCGCCTCTTCGTCCATGCCGGCTCGGGCTTCGAGACGCCCAGACAGGCGGGCCTCAGCCACCTGCTCGAGCACATGGTCTTCAAGTCCACCCAGAAGCGGCCGGCCGGGCAGGTGGCTTCGGACATCGAGGGGGCAGGCGGCGAACTCAACGCCTCCACCAGCTTTGACAGCACCATCTACCGGGTGGACCTGCCGGCCGACCGGTGGAAGCTCGGCCTCGAAACCATCCAGGACATGATCTTCGGAGCAAAGTTCCTGCCCGAGGAGCTGGATGCCGAGCGCCAGGTCGTCCTGTCGGAACTGGCCCGGGGCAAGGACAATCCCGACAACCGCCTCTTCCAGCTGACCCAGGCCATGGCCTGGCCCGGCCTGGCCTACGGCTGTCCCATCATCGGGTTTCCGGAAACCGTTTCGGGTTTTTCCGCCGAGGATCTCCGCGACTACGTGCGGGAGCGCTACCAGCCCCAGTCCATGCTCCTGGTGGTGGTCGGCAAGGTCCAGGCCGAGGCCGTGGAAAAGGAGGCCCAGGCCCTGTTCGGCAGCCTGCAAAACGACCGGCCCCTGACCCCGCCCCAGCCGTACGCCCAGCCCGTAGCGGCCGCGGCCGGGCCGCAGGTCAAGGTCGAGTACGGACAGTGGAGCAAGGTCCGCCTGCAGCTCGCGTTTCCGACCTCGGGCATCCGGGGCGCGGACGAGGCCGGGCTCGAAGTCCTGTCCCAGCTTTTGGCCGGGGACGAGACCAGCCGGCTGTACCGGACCTTCAAGTACGACAAGAAGCTCGTGGACGACATTTCCTGCTCGTCCCTGACCCTGGAGCGGGGCGGGCTCTTCCTGATCGAGGCCACCCTGGACGCCAGGAACGTGGCCGCCCTCTGGCAGGGATTGCTGTCCGAACTGGCCAAGCTCAAGGGAACCTCGTTTGCCGACCGGGAACTCGAACGGGTCAGGCTCAATATCGAGGACGGCCTGTACCAGGCCAAGGAGACCCTGGCCGGCCTGGCCATGAAGGCAGGCTATTTCCGGTTCAACGGCTATGACCCGGACGGCGAGGCCAATTACCTCCGGTCCGTGCGGCTGATCGACCAGAAGGCCCTTGGCGCAATCATCGAGGCGACCTTGCGGCCCGAGCACATGCTGACCGCCGTCCTCGCTCCCAAGGCCGACGAGGCCACGGTGACGGCCAAGGGCCTGGCCGACGCGGCCGCCAGGACCTGGCCCGCGCCGAAGGCCGAAGCCCAGCCGACCGCAGCGGCGGCTGCCGGCGACGTGGCCGCGCCCGAGGTGGTCGATCTCGGCGGCGGCCACACCCTGGTCTATCTGCCGGACCGGACCTTGCCCTACGTGTCCGTGTCCATGGTCTACAACGGCGGCGACGCGCTCCTGGCCAAGGACCGGCAGGGACTGGCCGAGCTGGCGGCCAACTGCCTGACCTCGGGCACGGCCAGGCTTTCGGCCAACGCCCTGGAGGACTTCCTGTCCGACCGGGCGGCCTCGCTTTCCGCCAGCTCGGGCCGGGACTCCTTCGGCGTCAGCGCCAAGTTCCCGAGCCGGTTCCAGCAGGACCTCTACGGAGTTTTCGAGGACGTGCTGCTGCACCCCGCCTTTTTGAAGGCCGAGGTGGACCGCGAGGTCCAGGACCAGCTCGCGGCCATCAAGTCCAAGGAAGACGAGCCCATGGCCCTGGCCTTCCGCAAGCTCTTCCCGTTTCTTTTCAAGGATACGCCCTACGCCTACACGCGCCTGGGCGAACCGGCCACGGTCAAGTCCTTCACCCCCAAGGACGTGACCGCCTATTGGGCGTCCCAGCGGAGCATGCCCTGGGTCATGGCCGTGTCCGGCGACTTCGATCCCGCTTTGGTCCGGCGGCTGGCCGAGTCCCTGGCCAAGGCCACCGGCCCGGCCAAGCCCTTTGCCTTCGCCACCCCGGCCTGGGGCGAGAAGCGCGAGGAGTCGGTCACCCTGGCCGAACGCAAACAGACCCATCTGTTCATGGTCTTCCCGGTCCCGGGCCTGACGTCGCCGGATTCCCCGGCCCTGGAGCTCTTAAACGACGTGCTGGCCGGCCAGAGCGGGCTGCTCTTTTCCCGTCTCCGCGACGGCGAGAGCCTGGGCTATTCCGTGACCTCGTTTCTGTGGCAGGCCCAGCACACCGGCTTCATGGCCTTTTACATCGGCACGTCCCCGGACAAGGCCGGCGCCGCCCTGGACGGATTCGCGCGCGTGGCCGCCCAGCTGCGGGAAACGCCCCTGCCCGATGACCTGATGCTGCGGGCCAAAAACGCCATGGCCGGGGACTACTACCGCGAGCGCCAGGGACTCAAGGCCAGAAGCAGCGAGGCGGCCAGGGCCCTGTCCCTGGGCCTGCCCCTGGACCACGAGCGCCGCGTGGTGGAGGCGGCCCAGTCCCTGACTCCGGAAAATCTGAAAGAGGTCGCGGCCAGGTATCTGCAGCCCGAGACCGCCTACGTGATGCGGGTTGTGCCCTGAAGAAACGATCCTTGCGTTTCCATACAACGGAGCCCGAGGCTTTGCCTCGGGCTCCGTTTTTTGTGGTTTAATACGGCCTGGGCGGGCGCGCATTATGCTTTTGGAAAGGGGTATTCTTTCTTTGGTAAGTGGCGTAGACTCAGGGAGTGGTTGGTATTGCTCGGTTAGATGGATTTTGGCACATCCTGTTCTTCTGACGGCAGAGAAAAGATTCCGACGAGGAGGTGGGGGCCAAGATGGCCATGTCGTATACAGATATCTAGGAAATATCATTGGCGGTGCGTCGCGTTGTCTGCCCTTGTCGCATACTGGAGGTTGCAATGGACTATGGAAAGATACCTTATATCTTGAAGATTATTCGTGACAAGCAGGGGGAGATTGACAAGGCCATGCGTCTCCTGGAAAAAATACAGCATCAATCCTTGAATGATCCGATCTTCAGCTTTGATTTGGATTTTGTTCGAGCCTATGCGCCCGGACACTTCTATACGCCCCTGCCGTCCAACGAGGAGATCCAACGGGTCGCTCCCAGGGTCTGGAAACCGGTTCCGGACGCCTTGCCGGACATTGATCTCAATACCCAGGACCAGCACCGATTACTGGAGAAGTTCGCCAAGCTCTACCAAGAGCTTCCCCTCTGGGACGGAGAACATGGACCGTTACGCTACCACTTTGACAACGGTTTCTTTTCTTATGCCGACGCCATTTTTTTCTACAGCTTCCTGCGGGAATTCAAGCCGCGTCGGATTATTGAAATAGGCTCAGGCTATTCCACATGTGTGGCCCTGGACGTGAACGAACTGTTCTTCCAAAATGAGATCTCCTGCACCTGTATTGAGCCATACCCGGACAGGCTCCTCTCCCTGCTGCGTCCTGATGATGCGTCTCGTGTCAAGATTGTTCAGGAACAGGTGGAGAACCTTTCCCTTGATTTCTTTTCGAGTCTTTCGGCCAATGACATCCTTTTTATCGACAGTTCCCATGTCGGGAAGATCGGCAGCGATGTGCTCTACGAACTGTTTGAAATCCTTCCCCGTCTCCGGGAAGGAGTGATCATCCATTTCCACGATGTCTTCTATCCCTTCCAGTACCCTCGCGAGTGGGTGGAATCTTTTCACCGGGCCTGGAACGAGGCCTATTTTCTCCGTGCTTTCCTGCAGAACAACCAAGCCTTCAAGATTCTTTTTTTCAACGACTACCTGGGGAAGCTCTTCCCGGACCTGCTTGAAAAGGCGACGCCGCTGGCCTTGAAGAATACCGGCGGAAGCTTGTGGATGCGGAAAGTGGCCTCCTGACCAACGCCATGCGGCGAGGTCGGGAGGCGAAAGCGAGAGCGACCGCGCCCAGCGCCTTGCTGCCGGTTGGTGCAAGGGCGGTGGTCAACCGGCGGGCCGCCATGATCGTTGCCGGAGTGGGGCAAGGGTTTCCTCATGATTTCCGTTCCATCACGGATCCTTCGGGTCCGCAATGTCTCCCCGGAGGCAAGCTGCCCGAGGCGGTGGCGCCGGGCTGGCGGCCCAAGGGCCCGCCGGGCGTTTTTTCTTGAAATCAGCCGCCGCCGGTGCCATTGATGTGACAAGGGGAAGGAGGCGAGGAGCGCCCCCATGATCAGATGCCAAAGCCAGGAGAGACCATATCGCACGGTATTTACCAACGGAACGTTTTCCGGCGTCTGCGACGCGCCCCCGGACAAGGGCGGCGAAGGCGACGGGTTTCGTCCCCATGAACTCTTGGAGGCGGCCCTGGGCTCGTGCCTGGCGATGACCCTTTCCATGTACGCCAAACACCATAACCTCGCCCTTGAGGAGGTCACGGTTTCCGTGAACCTGGAGCGGCCCGAGGCCGGGGCCACGGCCTTTGTCTGCCGTATCGCGCTGGCGGGCGAACTGAGCGAGATCGAACGGGGCAGGCTCTTGCGCGCGGCCAGGGCCTGTCCGGTGCGCAAGACCCTTTCCAGCCGGCTGGTCTTTGCGGAGGAAGATTAGGGACGCAATTTGTTGGTGGTGATGAGCCGCACCAGAATGACGATGAGGCAGGCGGCGAAGACGCCGAGGGAGAGATAGCCGAAAAAGGCTTCCGAGGCGGCCAGCAGGCGCAGGCTTTGCGAGGGCGCGCAGTCGGCGCAGCCGGTGTTGGTGAACAGGGACACGCTGAAATAGAGGCAGTCCCGGAAGGTTTCCGTCGGCTTGCCGTTGCACTGGATCTGGAAGGCCATGAACGTCCGGGCGTAGCCGGCGATGATGCACACGGCATAGACCGGCAGCGACACGGCCAGGACGATGAGGCTGCGGAAAAGGACCAGGGACAGCAGGATCAGCGTCGGAAAGGTGATGGAAAAGGCGAAGGCCAGGAAGATGATCTGTTCCGGCGTGGTGGTCTTGGCCTGGCTCAGGTAGACGAGATAGACCAGAAAGGGCAGGGACGCGGCCAGGCCGATGGCCCCGAGGATGGCGCGCAGGCTCATGACGGCAGCCGCTCCGGACACGGGGCGGCGCGCGACGTCCGGAAACGAGGCAACGCCGCTTCAGGAAACCCGAGAGGGCCGCAAGCCATGGACATGGCGCCGCCCGCCGCTAGGCCCGGACCATGAGCGCGTTCACCAGCCCCATGAGCAACTCCGGCTGGTTGTGCAGGTCGGAATTCTGCAGGAACACCCGGCGCTGGTGGAACCGGTCCCGCAGGGTTTCGAGGTAGCGGTCGTGATTTTCGACCGATGCCGGATCGTAGGTCGCGGCGTAGCCCGGGAGCAGGCGCTCCACGCTCTCCCGCGTCGGCAGTTGCGCGCCCGGCAGCAGGTCCCACTCCTCCCATTCGAGCTGTTCCAGGAGCAGGGCGGTCTGCAGGGTGAGGGAGGTCTGGAGCGGAATCTTGCGCAACTCCCGGTCGGAGGTCTTCCAGAACCCGACCGAGTTGAAGGCGTAGCCCACGGCCCCGGCCTCGAAGACGTGCAGAAAGGCCTCCACGTCCTTCCACAGCTCATAGACTCGGAAGGGGTTGGCAAAGGGTTCGAAAACGAGCTTTTTGAGTTCGTCCTCGCTCACGTTTTCGGCCAGGTTGCGCCGGGTCATGAGCGACGCGCCCATGGCCACGGCCAGCCGCTTGTCCTTGAAGCGGACCACCGGCGGCAGGCAGGTGTCCTTCATGAGCCAGACCATGACATCCGGAAAGGCGCACCGGTTGACGTAGGTCCCGAGCAGGTCGCGGTCGATCAGCGCCCGGCCGTTGGGGTTGCGCACGTCCTGCCCGAGGGGCAGGACCTTGCCGTCGGCTTCGGTCAGGCCCAGGTTCATGGTGGAGATCATGTACCGCCAGTCCGGGTGGCCGGTGGGCCGGGAGTCGGTCTTGTCGAACAGCGTCGGCTCCCAGACCCGGCAGACCTTGCCCTCGCAGTCGATCTGGAAGGCGTCGTCGTGCAGCACCACCTTGGAAAAGCCGGCCGGCAGGGTGCCGCCGTTGTCGTGGGAGTTGGTATGCGAGGACTTGCCCGTGCCGGAGAGGCCGAAAAAGGCGATGGAGCGTTTGCCCATGGCCCGTTCCCGCTCGCCCTGGCAGCCCGAGAAGTCGATCTCCTTGATGCCGCCGTGGCAGGCGGCCATGCCGAGCCGCATGCCCGAGGTCCAGGCCAGGGTCAGGGTCCCTTTCTTGCGTTCCCCGAAATACCGCATGCCGAGGTTGAAGATGACGTTGGCGTCCTCGTCGACCAGGGCCAGCTGGGAGCCGCCTTCGTTGTGGTAGTAGGGATCGGTCGTCTTCCAGTGGTTGAAGCCGATCACCAGGATGTCCGGAACGGGCAGGCGCGGGCTCTTTTCGTAGACCGGGGCCAGTTCCTCGTAGGGCGTGAAATTGGCCAGCCAGTTGAAGACGTTGACCGCGTCGTCCTCGGTGGCCACGATGGTGGCCTTGAGCATCAGGTCCGGGTCGAGGCCGAGGACGGCTTCGGCCTTGATCAGGGGATAACGCTGCATGGCGAAGACCGCCTCGCGCAGGTCCGCCTCCACCTTGCGCCGTTCGGTCGGCTCCATGCGGGTATAGAAGCGCCGGGCCTTGGCCGTGCGGCCGACAATGCGGCCGTGGCAGTTGTTGAGCACGGTCGCGCCCTCGGGCAGACCCAGGCGTCTGGCCGCCGGCGGGTAGATCGGCAGGTCCGTGTCCATGACGTCGTGCTGGGCCTTGGCCAGCGCGTAAGCCTCGGCGGCCGTCACCCTGCGCACCCGCTTGTCCAGGCACAGGGTCTGGGCAATGGAGCGAAGCGGCGGCATCCTGGTCATGTCGTCGCGGTAATAGTCGTGGCTGGCGAGGCTGGCCATGAATCCTCCGAAAGGGGAGATGGGTAGCGATTTCTCTTACGCGGCCGGGGACTTCGGGTAAACCGTTTTCTGGTCCCCTCAGCCCCGCCGGCCCGGGGTGAAGCGCTTGGGGTCGATGCCGTACTTTTTCACCTTGTAGTTGACCACCCGGTAGCTCTCGCGCAGGTCCCGGGCCGCCTGGTACATGTTGCCCCGGGCTTTTTTCAGGGCCTCGACCAGGAGTTCCTGCTCGAAGGTGGCCACGGCCTCGCCAAAGGACAGGGAGGGTTCCGTGCCCGAGGACTCGCCGGTCTGGAGCGTGGGCGGCAGGTGGTAGGTCCGGATGACCGCCTCGTCGCACACGGTGGCGGCCCGGTCCATGCAGTTGGCCAGTTCGCGGACGTTGCCGGGCCAGTGGTACTGGTTGAGCAGGTCGATGGCCGGGGTGGAGATGCGGCGCACGCTCTTGCCGGTGCGACGGGAATAGTCCTCCAGGAACCGTTCCGCCAGGGGCAGGATGTCGCCCACCCGGTCGCGCAGCGGGGGCACGAACAGGGCGAAAACGCCGAGGCCGTAAAACAGGTCTTCAAGAAATTCGCCCCTGGCCATGGCGTCTTCCAAAGAGGCCGATGTGGCGGCTACGACCCGGACCTCGACCGGCACGGCCTTGTCGCTGCCCAGGCGCTGCACGGTCCCTTCCTGGAGCACCCGCAGCACCTGGCCCTGGGCGTCCAGGGAAAGCTCCTCGATATTGTCCAGAAAGACGAGCCCGCCCTGGGCCAGCTCGAAAATGCCGCGCCTGGAGCGGGTCGCCTTGGACCGTTCGCCCTTTTGCACCCCGAAAAGGAGCTCCAGGGAGGCGTCCTGGGGCTGGTCCGCGCAGCCCAGGCGCAAAAACGGCCGCGCCCGACGGCTCCCCTGGCTGTGCAGATACAGGGCCAGGGCCTCCTTGCCCGTGCCTTCCTCGCCGCGCAACAGGACCGGCGCGTCCGAGTCGGCGGCCTGGGCGATCTGGCGCAGGACCAGGCGCATGCTCTTGGACACGGCCACGGGCGCGGGCGTCTCGGGTTGGGCCTCCGACGCGGTCGGGCCGTCGGCCGGCGTGGCCTGGGAAGACGGGGCGGACCGCCGCCGGGACCGGGCCAGCTCGTCGCGCAGGCGCAGGGCCGCGTTGCCGATGACCCCGCCGACCACGGCCAGAAACTCCCGGTGGGCCTCCAGAAAGACCATGGGGGCCTTGGGCAGGTCCACGCTCAGGGCGCCGACCACGCCCGAGGCCGCCACCGGGGTGAAATCCTCCACCTGGCCGTCGGGATCCGGAACCGTCACCGGCACGCAGATATAGGACAGGCTGGCCAGTTCCTGGGGCGGACGGCCCAGGAAGTCCGGGTGGTCCTTGACGTCCTGGAGGACCAGGGACCGCCTGGACCCGATCACCTGGCCCGTGGACAGCGGGGCCGGGCCGAACAGGTGGTCCAGGCCCCGTTCCTTGCCGTGGGACAGGATGATGCGCGCCCCCGGCTGGGGCAGGTCGTGGAGTTCCAGGCAGGCCCGGCGGTAACCGAGGACGTCGACCAGGACGGTCAATGCGTTCTCCAACCCCCGCCGCACGGCCCGGCCCGGCCCGGTGGCGGCCACGATGCGCGAGAGCGCCCCGTAAAAAGCCGGGCTGGCGCTGTCGAAGGAGGTCGTCAAGGCGTCGATCACGCCGCTTGTCCCGCCTGGGCCGCTTCGGCCCCGAGTTCCAGGGCCTTGAGGTTCAGGGCCACGATCTTGGGCTTGAGGTATTTTTCCACGGACCTGGCCAGGGCGGCCACGTCAAAGGGCAGGACGCCGCAGGCGGCGGCCGCGCCCAAAAGGACGGTGTTGGCGGCCTTGGCCGTGCCGGCCCGCTCGGCCAGTGAGATGCACGGCGTCATGACCACCTGGGCGGCAAAGCCCTTGGCCGTCTCCAGCACCTGGTCCAGGGGCGGATAGCACTCCCGGCCGAGGCAGACGCCGACCGGCTGAATGGATTCGCTGTTGCCGATGACCGCGCCGCCGCGCCGCAGCATGGGCAGGGCGCGCAGGGTTTCGAGCAGCTCGAACCCGAGCAGGACGTCGGCCTCGCCAGGAGAGATCACCGCGCTCCGGTAGCCGCCGATGAGCAGGGTGGATTCGACCACGCCGCCGCGCTGGGCCATGCCGTGGATTTCGCCGGAAGTGACCGCCAGCCCGGCGTCCAGGGCGGTGCGGGCCAAAAGCGTGGTCGCGGTCAGGGTGCCCTGGCCGCCGACGCCGGTTAAAAAGACGCGGGCGCGGTTCATTTCGCCTCCTTTTTGCCGGGCTTGATGTCGGCCGAAAGCTGCACGCAGTACATGCAGCCGTCGCACTGTTCGGCATTGATGGAAAACACGCCGTCCACCATGGCGAAGGCCGGGCAGGCCAGGTTGTCGCGAACCGCCAGACAGGCCTCGGGGTCGCCGGCCACCCGGGCGGGCAGGGTCTTTTTGGCCTGGCCGACGCGCCGGGCGTGGATCGGACAGGGATATTCGGCAACAAGCACGCGCGGACCGCGCTGCCCGGCAAAGGCCGTCAGCGCCGCCACCGTGGCCTTGTGGTTGAGCGGATTGACCTTGACAGGCTCGATGCCGCAGGCCCGGATCAGGGCCATCAGGTCCACGGGGTTGGGATTTTCCCCGAAGATGGTGGTGTCCACGCCTGGGTTTGGCTGGTGGCCGGTCATGGCCGTGGTCCGGTTGTCCAGGATCACGATCAGGATGTCGTGGTTGTAGGCCACGGCGTCGACCAGGCCGGTGATGCCGGAGTGGAAGAACGTGGAGTCGCCGATAAAGGCCACCACAGGCTTGCCCGAGGCCCGGGCGAAACCGGCCCCGGTCGAGATGGAGGAGCCCATGCACAGCAGGAAGTCGGCGGCCCGGAACGGCGGCAGAAATCCCAGGGTGTAGCAGCCGATGTCCGAGGAATAGACGGCCGTGTCGCCGAAGACCTCGCGCACGGCGTAGTAGGCGGCCCGGTGCGGACAGCCGGCGCAGAGGTTGGGCGGCCGCCTGGGCAGGTCGGAAGGCACGGACAGGGTGTCGGGGGCGGCCGTTTGCCGGTCGAGGACGGCGTTGACCGCCCGGCGGACGATGGCCGTGGAGAATTCGCCCTGGCGCGGCAGGGTTTCGCCCTTGCCGACAATGGCGACCTGGATGCCCCGCTTCTGGGCCAGGGCCCGGATCTCGGTCTCCAGGACCGGCTCGAGCTCCTCGACGATGACGACCGTGCGGCACTTGGCCAGAAAATTAGCAATGCGGTTTTCCGGCAGCGGATAGGAGAGCCCGAGTTCCAGCACCCGGACCTGGCCGGCCAGGCCGTCCTCTTCCAGCACGTCGGTAAGGTAGTTGCGGGCCACGCCCGAAGCGATGAAGCCCACGTCGCCGTTGCCGGATTCCCGGTTGTAGGGCGAGGTTTCGGCCGCGGCGCGCACGGCTTCCAGGACGCCAAGCAGCCTCGGGTGCATGGCCCGAGCCGAGGCCGGCAGGGGCACGAACCGGGCCGGGTCCTTGACGAAGGGCTTTTGCTCCACGGCCTGGGGCATATCGCCCACGGTCACCGGACCGCGCACGTGGTTGACCCGGGTGGTGGTGCGCAGCATCACCGGCGTTTCGAGACGCCGGGACAGGAGAAGGGCGTCCTTGGCCATGTCCTTGCATTCCTGGGCCGTGGCCGGCTCGAAGCAGGGCAGGCCGCCGAGGCGGGCGTAGATCCGGTTGTCCTGCTCGTTTTGCGAGGAATGGCAGCCCGGGTCGTCGGCCGAGAGCAGGACCAGCCCGCCCGGGGCCGAGACGTAGGCCAGGGTCATGAGGGGGTCGGCGGCCACGTTGACGCCCACGTGCTTCATGGTCACCAGCGTCGGCAGGCCGGCCAGGGTCGCGCCGCCGCCCACTTCCAGGGCGACCTTTTCGTTGACCGAATATTCGAAGTAGTAGGGCGCACCCTGGGACAGGCGGAAAAAGGTGTCCGGCACTTCGGACGACGGGGTGCCGGGATAGCAGGTCACGAAGCGGACGCCGCCCTCGAGCGCTCCTCGGGCGATGGCCTCGTTGCCGAGCAAGAGCAGGGTCTCGCCGGCCGTTGCGGTCAATAGTTCCTTGCCCACGAATAAACCTCCGGCAAAAGGATGGACGCCGTCCGGCGTCCGGAAGTCTCCGGCGCGTCCGGGGTGTCCCGCCGCGCCGGAGGAGTGCGTTTACGGTCTGCCAGGTCGGGACTGCGTCCACGACCCGGTGCGGCGACTCGCCAGGCGGCCGCGACGAGGCCTAGCCGTTGGTCTTGGCCCCGGCCTGGACCTTGGCCTTGAGATCGGCGATGCGGGCGTCGATGTAGCCGGCGTTTTGCACGTTGCCCTCGGCCTTCATCCGCTCGAAAGCGGCCAGGGCCTTCTGCCACTGGCCGGCGGCCTCGGCCGTGGTGGCCAGCTGGCGGTCCACGGTCATGGCAAAGGCCTTGGGCGCGGAGGCGCCGAGGCCTTCCAGGACCTCCACGGCCTTGGCGTCCTGGCCGGACTTGGACAGGGCCGTGGCCTGGCCGAGGCCGGCCACGGTCTTCATGCCGGCCGGCGCGGACTTGGCGACAGCCTCCCAGGCGGCCGCCGCCTTGGCGAAGTCCCCAAGGTTCTGGGCGGTCTTGGCGATCTCCAGATTGACGCCGACTCCGGCTCCGGCCGGTGCGGATTTGGCCAGGGCCTCCAGGGCGGACAGGCGTTCGGCGCCGGTCTTGGACGTGACGATGGCGCCGAGCTCGTTTTCAACCTTTTCGGCCTGGCTCTTCTGATACACGCCGTACAGGCCGTAGCCTCCCGCCGCGGCCAGTACGACCAGGACGCCGGCCAGGGTCTGCTTCCAGTACTGCACCGGCAGACGGAGTAGGGCCGGGATGTCGTTGGCGGGGGTGCGGCCGGAATGCGGCGAAGTGGGATCGGTCATAAAAAACGCCTCCAAAGCGCATGGGTGTTACATGAAAAAGAGCGGCAGAGTTAAGCACAAAGGCGGGAACGTGTCAAAAGGAGGGCCCAGGGACAGGGGCTGGTCCGGACTCCCGGGCCAGGGCGGCATGAGTCCGCGCCTACAAGGCCGGCAATGGCGGAAGACGCCTCGATGATGAGGCCGTGGAGGAAGCGAAGGGACATGTCGGAAAAGCCGTCGGGCCGCAGGAGGAATTTTGTTTCCAGGCCGCCACGGTTTCCTCGGACGCTCCGGCCGGGTACAAAAAAACCGGGAAGCGGAGGGGAGGGCATTGGTTTGGCCTGCTGGTTCGAACCGCCGACCGCCGGGACGATACCGTTCCCGACGGAGACCGTGGGCGTCCGGGCTGTCAAGGACGTTGCGCGGGCCGGGACGTTCGTCTGACAAAACGGTCACTGTCGGGACGGATTGGGTTACAGGCGAGGGAAAAGAAACGTCTGCCAGGAGGGGCAGGGTCGAAGAAGAAACAGGAGAGGCGAGAACTTTGGCGCAAAAACAGAAGCGGCCGGCCCGAGAGCGTCGGGGCCGGCCGCCAGGGCGATTCCGGATGCGCCGGGCTCAGGCCGCGGTCTTGGCGCCGAGCTTCTGTTCGATCAGGGCCTTGGCCCGCATGGCCAGCTGGCTGACGTCGGGCTTGGAAATCTGGTCGTCCGCGCCCACGGCCTCGCCCTTGTGGCGCAGCTTGTCGGTAATAAGCGAGGAGAAAAGGATCACGGGCAGCTGCCGCAGGACCGGGTCCTCCTTGATCCGCTTGGTCAGGTTGTGCCCGTCCATGGCCGGCATTTCGATGTCCGCCACCATCACGTGCACGTAGTCGCTCAAGGGACGGTTCTCGGCCTCGGACTTGCCGCGGATCTGCTGGAGCAGTTCCCAGGCGTCCCGGCCGTTCTGCACGGCCGTGACGTCGAAGCCGGCCTTTTGCAGCAGGTCCTTGAGCATCTCGCGGACCAGCACCGAATCGTCGGCCACCAGGGCCCGGTACCGGCTGGCGGTGCTCCACTCGATGCTCATGTCCAGCCGCAGGCCCAGGTTGGGATTGAGGTCGGCCACGATCTTTTCCAGGTCGAGCAGGAACACGATCCGGTCCTCGAGCTTGACTACGCCGGTGATGCAGTCGCCGCTCATTTTCGAGACGTAGCGGTTGGGCGGCTCCACCGCCTCCCAGCTCATGCGGTGGATGCGGGTGACGCCGGAGACGAGAAACGAGGTGGTGACGTTGTTGAATTCCGTGACAATGACCTTGGGCGAATCCGTTTCCTGACGCTGCTTGTCGAGCCAGATGCTCAGGTCCACCAGGGGAATGATGTGGTTTCGCAGATTAAACGCCCCAAGGACGCTCGGATGGGAGACTTCGGGCATGCCGGTCACCTTGGGCAGCCGGATGATCTCCAGGACCTTGGCCACGTTGACCCCGTAATAGCCCCGGTACTGGCCGGTCGCTTCCGGGGCGTCGCTGGTGAACGAGGAAGGGGCCGGCTCGTCGATGTAGAACTCGACGATTTCCAGTTCGTTGGTGCCGGCTTCAAGCAGGATGTTGGTCTGGGCCATGAAGGTCTCCGGGGGTCGGCCAGTTGCGCTAAAATGCTTCCAGCACCTGTTGCACGCGGTCAATTATTTTCTTGGGGGTTGAAGCGCCGGCTGTCAAGCCGATTGTGCGGTGGCCCGCGACCATCTCCGGGGTCAGCTCGTCGGCGGTTTCCACATGGACGCACGGGGTGCCGGACGCCCGGGCGACCTGGGCCAGGCGCCGGGTGTTGCCGGACTCCCTGCCGCCGACAACGACCAGGAAGTCCACCTGCGCGGCCAGGTCCATGGCCTCCTGCTGCCGGTTCATGGTGGCGTTGCAGATGGTGGAGAGCACGGTCAGGCCCCGGTCGAACCGGTCCTTGAGATAGTCCTGGAGGCGCAGGAACTCCTGTTCGTCCTGGGTCGTCTGGGCGGCCAGGAAATAGGTGAGGCCGAACGGCAGGTCGATGCGTTCGAGCTCCTCCATGGAGCCAAAGACATGGGCTCCGGCCGTGGCGTAGCTCAAAAGGCCCTTGACCTCCGGGTGGTCCTCCTCGCCGAAAAGGAGCAGGACCTTGCCGCGCCTGGCCTGGGAGGAAATGAGGGTCTGGGCCTTTTTGACCTTGGGGCAGGTGGCGTCGACCATGTGGGCGCCCCTGGCCTGGATGGCCTGGCGCACGGGCTCGGGAATCCCGTGGGCCCGGATCACCACCGTGGCCCCGGCCGGGATGTCGGCCGGATCGTTGACCACGCGCACGCCCTTGGCCGCGTATTCCTCCAGCACCTGGGGATTGTGGATGATGGGGCCGAAGGTGAGGAGCGGGCCGCTCGGGCCGGCTTGGCCGGCAGCGTTCCCCGAAGCCTCGGGCGAGGCGATGAGCGAAGCCAGTTTTTTCAGCGCCAGGTCCACACCCATGCAGAATCCCGCGGTCTGGGCGCGCAGCAGTTTCATGATGCCTCTCCGGAAAGGGCGGCCGATGCGGCGAGCCGTTCGGCCGCGTTGAGGATGTCGTCGAGTTCGGTCCAGGAAGCGCAGTGGCACAGCCTGTCCCGCAAGGCGCGGCAGCCCGGCGTCTCCCGCAGGTAGCGGGGCACGGCCGTGCGCATCCGCAGGAGCGCCCGGCGGTCGTCGGCGTAGTCCCGGCAGAGCGCGGCGTGACGCCGGATCACGTCGCAAAGCCGCGGCAGGGGCTGTTCGGGTACTCCAGCTTGCCGCCGGACGGCGTTGGCGTGGCGGGCAAAGATCCGGGGATCGGCCAGGGCCCCCCGGGCGTACATGACGCCGGCCGCCTTGGTCCGTTCCAGGCAGGCCGCCCCGTCCGCGGCGGTCAGGAGGTCGCCGCTGGCCAGGACGGGTAGGGGCGAGGCCGCCACAAAGGCGGCCAGGGCGTCCGGATCGGCCGTGCCGGCAAATCCCTGGCTGGCGTGGCGGGGGTGGAGCGTCAGCCAGGCCGCGCCGGCCTCGGCCAGGCGGGAGGCGAGCTCCAGGGCGGCAAAGGAGGGCGGTTTCGGCCCGAGGCGCAACTTCACTCCGACCCGGCCAGGCCCGGCCGCCTCGGCCATGGCCCGGGCGCAGGCGGTCAACCGGTCCGGATCGCCGAGCAGGGCGGCCCCGGCCCCGGTCTTGACCACCTTGCGCACGGAGCAGCCGCAGTTGAGGTCGAAATAAGCGTGACCGTCGTGCGCCAGGGCGTCCACGGCCCTGGCCAGGAAATCCGGCTCGGCCCCGAACAACTGGACCACCAGCGGCGCGTCGGCCGGAGTTGTGGCCAAAAGGCGCTTGGTGTTTTTGGAGTCGTGGAAAAGCCCCTTGGCGCTGACCATCTCGGTCACGGCCGCCCGGGCGCCGAGTTCCCGGCACAGCAGCCGGAACGGCAGATCGGAAAAACCGGCCAGCGGAGCCAGCCACGGGCTGTCCGGGGAAAAGGGGAGATCGGGCTGCATGGGGAGATTCCTCGGCGGCCTTTACCCCAAGCGCCTGGATCGGGCAATGGGACGATGGCCTCCCGTCCCGGAGCGGGAGGGAGAAGGCCATGCCCCGGCGGCGGACCGGAAGGGCCGTTGGTTGGCCGGACTCAGAAGCGGCCGTGGGTCAGGCCGAGAATGCCGATAATGATCAGGTAGATCGCCACGATGAAATTGAGCAGGCGCGGGATGACCAGGATGAGGATGCCGGCGATCAACGCGATGACGGGCTGCAGCGAGAAGGACAATTCCATGACGGCTCCTTGTGGGGGGATGTTGCCAGCGGGCGCAACCGGTTTTTCCATCTTTCCTTGCATAGCCAAAGGAACGTCTTGCGACAAGGAGGCGAGGCCAAAAAACACGGCTTCGGTTTTGCTGCCTGCCGCGCCCCAAGCGGCCTGTGCGGCCGCATCCCGGCGCGGTCGCGGCGGAAGGTTGCGACGACCGCCGTGTTCCCGTAAGGTGGGCAACATGGAAACCGTGTGCGCCACGGGACAATGCGCGCCAGGCCCGGCCGTGTCCGGTCCGGGCGGCGCGCCTGCGAAAGGAGACGCATGGAAATCAGATTCGCCTGCGACGCGCCGGCAAAACCCCTGATCGAACAGGCCCTGGCCCCGTTTGTCCGCTTCAGCCACATCCAGTCCTCGGGCGGGCTGGTGCTGATCGCCTGCACCGTGGCCGCCCTGGTCTGGGCCAATTCGTCCCACGGCCCGGCCTATTTCGCGTTGTGGGAAACGCCGGTCACGGTGGGGTTCGGCCCCATGACCCTGTCCAAGAGCCTGCACCACTGGATCAACGACGGGCTCATGGCCATCTTCTTTTTCATGGTCGGGCTGGAGATCAAGCGGGAGATCCTGGTCGGCGAACTGAGTTCGCCGGGACAGGCGGTATTGCCCGTGGCCGCGGCCATCGGCGGCATGGCCGCGCCGGCCGCCCTGTTCGCCCTGCTGAACCAGGGCCAGCCGTCTCTGGCCGGCTGGGGCATCCCCATGGCCACGGACATCGCCTTTGCCCTGGGCATCCTGTCCCTGCTCGGCGACAGGATTCCCGTCAGCCTCAAGGTGTTCCTGGCGGCCGTGGCCATTGTGGACGACATCGGCGCGGTGCTGGTGATCGCCATGTTCTACAGCGGCGACATCTCCCTTGCCGCCCTGGGCGTGGGCGGCGCGGTCCTTTTGGCCATGGCCGCCATCAACGTCATGGGCGCGCGCCATCCCGCCACCTATACGATCCTCGGGGCGCTCCTGTGGCTGGCCTGCCTCAAGTCGGGCGTCCACGCCACGGTGGCCGGAGTGTTGGCCGCCATGACCATCCCGGCCCGGACCCGGATCTGTCCCGAGGCCTTTGCCGAGAGGGCCAACCGGCTCATCGACCGTTTCGAGGCGGCCCGGACCTCGGGTCGGCCGCTTTTGGCCAATCCGGACCAGATGGCGGCCCTGGAGGAACTGGAGCAGGTTTGCCGCAAGGCCAGCGCGCCCCTGCCGCGCCTGGAACATGCGCTCCATCCCTGGGTGGCCTACGCCGTGATGCCGCTTTTCGCCCTGGCCAACGCCGGCGTGGTCCTGGACGGCAGTCTGGGGGAAATCCTGGGGGAACCGGTCTCCCTCGGCATCCTGGTCGGGCTGGTGGTCGGCAAGCTGGCGGGCATCTTTCTGGCCTGTTGGGCCATGTTCCGCCTGGGCCTGGCCGCGGTGCCGCCAGGGCTACGCCTGGGACACTACTTTGGGGTGGCCTGCCTGGCGGGCATTGGATTCACCATGTCCATCTTCATCGCCGGCCTGGCCTTCGGCCCGGAAAGCGCCCTGGACGCCAAGGCCAAGGCGGCCATCCTGGTCGCCTCCACCGTGGCCGGCCTCCTGGGCTACCTGATCCTGCGCGTCACGACCCGGGACGACGACGCCGTGCAGGCTCAGGCCACGCCTACGCGTCTGCCCGACCTGGAATGAACCCGTCCGAAAAGAGGCGGCCGGCGGTCAGATCGCAAGGCCGGGGCGGACCCAGGCCGTCTGGCGGACCCCGGAGAGGCCCCTGAAGCATTTGCCGGCCCGGATGCCGGCCAGGGCCGCTTCGGGATCTGACACGGCGCAACCGGCCAGGACGTCGATGCCGCAGTCGAAAAGCGAGGCGGCAAAGGGCGTGGTCGGACCGAGCATGACCACCAGGGCGTCGGGGCGGCAACGGTTGAGGAGCCCGGCCAGGGTGCCGTTTAGAAGCGTCGTGCCGGTCACGGCCACCAGATCGGCCCGTGGCAGGACTTCCCCGGCCAGGGCCGCGTCCGTGTCTCCTGGCCGGGGACGTTTCTCCAGGACCCACAGGTGGGCGCAGGACTCCCGCAAGGCTTCCACAAAAGGAAAGTGGCCGACCACGGCCACGTTTTTCCTCTTGCCCCGGGACAGCAGAAGTTCCTGGCCGGCAAGGTCTTTTTCATGCGTCGGCGGTGGCAGCAGGGAATTGACCGCGGCCATGGCCAGGGAGGCGGCGTCGGTGCCTGTGGTTCCGGGATCGCGGAGCAGGGCCGCGGCCTCATGGGCCGTGGCCGGGGCATGACCGGCCGGCGGCGCGGTCGGGACCGGATCCGCTCCGGCATGGGAAACCAGGGAGGCCAGGCCGCAGTGTCGCGAGGACACGGCGGTCAGGCACGCGCCCGTGGTGACGTCCCGGATAGCCGCGTCCGGCAGGACAGCGACCGCATCAGCCAGGGCGCACAGGATGTCGTGCTGGGTGCGAGGCGCGCGCATGGCGAGACTCCTTTGGCAGGGCGTCAGTGGACGTGGCCGCCGCGCCGCCGCCCGTGTCCCGCCAATATGGTTGCCATGGTTGTCTACCCCCTGGCCAAGGGCGGTGTAAAGCCGGGTCCTGACCGGCCGGAGGGCTGAAAAAAACGTTGACGCCTCGAAAAACGGTCTTTCCCCTTTCCTGCGCGCCCCGGTCTTTGCTAGGCTGCACTGTGGACGATTCTCCGACGACCCGGCTTCGTTCCGGGTCCAGGCAAGCCAAGGAGGCAGGACCATGCAGCAGGATCAACGGGAAGCGCACGTTTCCGTATGGATGGCGCGGACGGAAATGCCGATGCGGGAGCCCCTGGCGGAAGACCTGCACACCGACGTCTGCATCGTTGGGGCCGGCATCGCCGGCATGATGACCGCATACGAGCTTGTCCGGCAGGGCCGCTCCGTGGTGGTGCTCGATGACGCCCCAAGGCGGCAGGGACTGACTTGGCGCACCACGGCCCACTTGAGCAACGCCCTGGACGACGGCTACGTTTTCATCGAACAGGTGCGCGGCCACAGGGAGGCCAGGCTCGCGGCCGAAAGCCACGGCGCGGCCATCGACCGCCTGGAGGCCGTGAGCCGCGACGCAGGCATTGACTGCGACTTCGCCCGGGTGGACGGGTATCTCTTCCTGGGGCCCAACGATACGCCTGAGACCCTTGACCGGGAGATGGCCGCCGCCCACCGGGCCGGCCTGTCCGGTGTCGAGCGCCTGCCCCGGGCGGCCCTGCCGTCGTTCGACACCGGTCCGTGCCTGCGCTTTCCCCGGCAGGGCCAGTTCCAGCCCCTGCGGTTCCTGGCCGGCCTGGCCCAGGCCGTGGAGCGGGAGGGCGGGCGGCTCTGCATGGGCACCCGCGTCAGCGACGTGACCGGCGGCGCTCCGGTCCGGGTCGTGACCACGAGCGGCCGCACGGTCACGGCCGGGGCCGTGGTGGTGGCCACGAACACGCCGGTCACCAACCGGGTGTTCATGCACACCAAGCAGGCGGCCTACAGCACCTACGTCATCGGCGTCCCCGTTCCCAAGGGCTCGGTGCCGCCCGGGCTCTACTGGGACACCCTCGAAGCCTACCACTATGTCCGCCTGGAGCGCGGACCGGCCGCGTCCGACGAGGCGACCGACATCCTCATTGTCGGCGGCGAGGACCACAAGAGCGGTCAGGTGCCGCCCGGGCCGGAGCCGTACTCTCTGCTGGAAGCCTGGGCCAGGCAGCGTTTCCCCATGATGGGGGAAGTGGCCTTCCGTTGGACCGGACAGGTCATGGAGACCTTTGACGGCTTGGGCTACATCGGCCGCAACCCCACCGACGACAACGTCTTCATCGCCACGGGCGACTCGGGCCACGGCATGACCCACGGCGCCATCGCCGGCATGCTCCTTTCGGATTTGATCCTGGGACGCACGAATCCCTGGGCCGCACTGTACGACCCGGCCCGGCAGGTCTTTCACGGCGGCGCCGGCATCGCCCGGTGGCTGTCCGAGAACGCCAACGTGGCCCGCCAGACCCTGGACTGGATCAGCCCGGGAGAAGTCGCATCCGAAGACGCGATCAAGCCCGGCTCCGGGGCCATCCTCCGCAAGGGCCTGCGCAAACTGGCGGTCTCCCGCGACGCGGACGGGACGCTGCGCCGGCATGTGGCCAATTGCACCCATATGAAGTGCATCGTGCACTGGAATCCGTGGGAAAAGACCTGGGACTGCCCCTGCCACGGCTCGCGCTTCGAGGACTCGGGCCGCGTCCTCCACGGTCCGGCAAACGCCGGCCTGGAGGAACCGGTCGGGAACGGCGGGGAAGGCAAACCGGAATAAGCGGCCGCCGCCGACCGGGCAAAGGGGAAATGCCGGCAATTCTCCCTCGTGCGAAGTGCAGCAAGGACGCCACCGCCTGGAGCGGCAGGAAGAGAGGGAATGGTTTGCGCCACGCTCACGCGGCATGGCGCGAGGGGGATTTCCGCTTTCCGCGTCTGAAGGAGGTGTGGGTATGACGCTTCATGGGCTGCGGTTCGGCAGCGTCTTGTTGACCGCCATAGCCATGGCGGCCGGATTGGCCCATGTGTTCGAACTCCCGAACAAGATCGGTTTGGACCGGGAGGCGTATCTGGCGGTCCAACAGCTGTATCGCGGGTGGGCGCTCCTCGGGATTCCCCTCCTGCTTGCGCTTGTTTCCGTCCTGACGCTGGCCGTGCGGTCGCGCCGCCTGCCCGGGCGGTTTTATCCGGCGATGGCCGCCGCCGTGTGTCTGGCCGTAAGCCTCGCGGTGTTTTTGTTGTTCACGTATCCAGCGAACCAGCAAACCGCCAATTGGACGGTTCTGCCGGAAAACTGGGAGGCGCTCCGACGACAATGGGAATTCTCCCACGCAGTCGCCGCTGGTTTCGATTTCGTTGCTTTTGCGCTGCTTGTCTTTTCGGTCCTGGACCGTGGGGAGCGGTGAACTCGGGACAGGCACGGGGCCTGGGCAGCAATGGGGATTCCGGCCTGGCAGGGCGCGGGCATTGGGCCGTGTTCCCGCTTGGCCGCCTGCGAAACGTGAATCCCGGGATGGCAACATGCGAAAGGACGCAACCGACCATGGCTGGCCAATTTGCCGCTGATGTTGCTGGGTTCTGAAATTTTATCGGACTTGGCTGGGTGTTGAATTGGCGGAGAGGGTGGGATTCGAACCCACGTGCAGGCTACTAACCCGCAACCCGATTTCGAGTCGGGCCCGTTACGACCACTTCGGTACCTCTCCGCACGAGAAAGAACCGGAAGGAACTTGGAAGATTAAGCGCAGGCGGTGTGATTGGCAAGCATTATTTTACGGCCGGGCCGTGGGCGCGGGGCCGGCGGTCGCGGAAAAAGTCCCGCAGCAGGGTGGCGCTGGCATCGGCGGCCACGCCGGACACCACGTCGAAGCGGTGGTTGAAAAAAGGCAGGTCCGGCCCGGGCAGGCGGGAGTCCACGGCCCCGGTGCGGGGATCGGCCGCGCCGTAGACGAGCAGTCCCACCCGGGCGTGGACCATGGCCCCCAGGCACATGAGGCACGGTTCCAGGGTCACGGCCAGGACCGATCCCGGAAGCCGGTAGTTGCCGACCTTGGCCGCGCCCCGGCGCAGGGCCAGGATTTCGGCGTGGGCCGTGGGGTCGGCCGTGGCGATGGGGGCGTTGCCGGCCTTGGCCAGGACCTCGCCGGCAGCCGAAAGCAGCACCGCGCCGATCGGCGCTTCCCCGAGCGCCGCTGCCTCGCGGGCCATGTCCAGGGCCAGTTCCATCACGGCGTCAAAGCTGTCCCACCCGGGCGGCGGGGGCGGCAGGAGGTCTGTGCCGGCGACGAACCGCCGGGCCGGCAGCAACGCCATGTGGTTTTCCTTCAGGCGATTCCCGTTCACCCCAAGATGTCACGGCCGGGAACGTATCCCCCGTCACCCCATACCGGGGGTCCGGGGGGATGATCCCCCCGGCGGGTCCAGGGCAGCGCCCTGGCGGGGTCCGGGGCAGCGCCCCGGGGTCCGGGGCGGCGCACCGGCCTAAGCGTGTCCGCGCAGGTGGGCCACGGCGTTTTCGAAGAGCACCGTGCCGAGCTGCGGGCGTTCGCCACGGGTGTAGCCGGGGTGGTTGGTCGGGTGGTTGAAGGCCTCGGGGTGGGGCATGAGCCCCAGGATGCGGCCGGACGGGTCGGTCAGGCCGGCGATGGCCAGGGGCGAGCCGTTGGGGTTGGCCGGGTAGTCCATGGTGGCCCGGCCCGTGGCCGGATCGGCGTAGGTCAGGGCCACGGCTCCGGTGGCGACCAGGGCGTCCAGGACCTCCGGGCTTTGGGGCACGAGTTTGCCCTCGCCGTGGCGCACGGGCAGGTCCAGGCGCGAGAGGCCCTTGGTGAAGACGCACGGGCTGGCGGGGTTGGCGGTCAGGGTCACCCACCGGTCCTCGAACCGGGCCGAATCGTTGTTGGCCAGGCTCACCTGGCGGGCGAAATAGTCGCCGCCGAGGGCCGGCAGCAGGCCGAGCTTGACCAGGAGCTGAAACCCGTTGCAGATGCCAAGGACAAGGCCCCCGGCCTCGAAAAAGGCCTTGAGTTGCGACAGGAGCGGTTCGCCCGAGGCGGCCTTGGCGTGTTTCCAGCGCACGGCCGCGGCCTGGGCCGCGCCCAGGTCGTCTCCGTCCAGGAAGCCCCCGGGAAAGATCAGAAAATTATAGTCCGGTATGCGCGTGCGGCCGGCGGCGATGTCCGAGAAGAAGACGGTGTCCGTGACGTCGGACCCGGCCACGCGGGCGGCGTGGGCCGATTCCTTCTCGCAGTTGGTGCCGTAGCCGGTGATCACGAGGGTGCGCACCTTGGCCATGTGGGAAATCCTCCGAGGGGTTCCTTGAAAATTTGCGCCCGAAGGCATACTTTGCACGGCTGAACATAAGGGGCCGCCCCGGCCGCGTCAACCGAAGCCGCGCTGCGCGCCCGGCCCGTCCCGGTCCCAAGGACCCGGGAGGCCGGTGTCGCCGGCGTGGCCTTAACCTGTTTCAAGGACGGCATCATCAATGAAGACCAAATTTATTTTCGTGACGGGAGGGGTGCTGTCCTCCCTGGGCAAGGGGCTGGCCGCCGCGTCCATCGGAGCCCTGCTCCAGGCCCGGGGGCTCAAGGTCACCATCCAGAAGCTCGATCCCTACATCAACGTCGATCCCGGCACCATGAACCCCTTCCAGCACGGCGAGGTCTATGTGACGGACGACGGGGCCGAGACGGACCTCGATCTCGGCCACTACGAGCGCTACCTCGGCGTGCCCATGAGCCAGAACAACAACTTCACCTCGGGCCGGGTCTATTTCAGCGTCATTCAGAAGGAACGCCGGGGCGACTATCTCGGCGGCACGGTCCAGGTGATCCCGCACATCACGGACGAGATCAAGCGGTCGATCCTGGGCGTGGCCGGGGACGAGGACGTGGCCATCATCGAGATCGGCGGCACGGTGGGCGACATCGAAGGCCAGCCGTTTCTCGAGGCCATCCGCCAGCTGCGCATGGAGCTCGGCAAGGAAAACGCCCTGTACATCCACCTGACCCTCGTTCCCTATCTGCGGGTGGCCGGGGAGGTCAAAACCAAGCCGACCCAGCACAGCGTCAAGGAACTGCGGTCCATCGGCATCCAGCCGGACATCATCATCTGCCGCAGCGAAGTGGAGCTCGGGCGCGACATCAAGGAGAAGATCGCGCTTTTTTGCGACGTGGACGCGGACGCCGTGTTCACGGCCGTGGACGTGAAAAACATCTACGAGCTGCCGCTGCGGCTCTACGGCGAGGGCGTGGACCAGAAGATCGCCATCCTCCTGCGCCTGCCGGCGAAAAACGCCGACCTCGAAGCCTGGCGGGAACTGCTCCACCGGTCGGAGAACCCGTCCGGCTCGGTTTCCATCGCCATTGTCGGCAAATACGTGGACCTCAAGGAGGCCTACAAGAGCCTGCACGAGGCCCTGGTCCACGGCGGCATCGCGGCCGGGGTCTCCATCCGGTTCGTGTACGTCAATTCCGAGGAGGTGAACCGGGCGAACGCGGCCGGCGTCTTCGCCGGCATCGACGGCATCCTGGTGCCGGGCGGCTTTGGCGCTCGCGGGGTCGAGGGCAAGATCGCGGCCATCGAGTACGCCCGGGAAAAGGAAATTCCGTTTTTCGGCATCTGTCTCGGCATGCAGTGCGCGGTCATCGAGTACGCCCGCAACGTCCTGGGCCTGGCCGGGGCCAATTCCGAGGAATTCGACCTGACCACGCCGCATCCGGTCATCTACCTCATGCGGGAGTGGTTCGACTGCCGCACCCAGAAGACCGAGTACCGGGACCCCTCCAGCGACAAGGGCGGCACCATGCGCCTGGGGGCCTATCCCTGCGAGGTCAAGCCCGGCACCCGGGCCGCCGAGGCCTACAACGCCACCGGCATCTCCGAACGCCATCGCCACCGCTACGAGTTCAACAAGACCTATGCCGCCTCCTTCGAAGAGGGCGGCATGATCCTAAGCGGCCTCTCTCCGGACGGCGAACTGGTGGAGATCGTGGAGCTGCCGGACCATCCCTGGTTCCTCGGCTGCCAGTTCCATCCGGAGTTCAAAAGCAGTCCCATGCGCCCGCATCCGCTGTTCCGGGGATTTGTCAACGCGGCCAAGGGTCACAAGGGGTAACCGGCCGCGGCCGTCCCGCCGGCGCGGTCCGGTTGCGGCTTCCGCTGGGGCCGGGCCTGGCCGCGCCGCCGCTTGTCCGGGCGAAGGTCTTTTCCGGGCGTGCGGCCCGGGCCGGGCCTGGCCAACGGCCGCTGCGCCGCTTCGCGCCGTGGCGTGCGGTGCCGCCGCATGACAAACGGGGAGCGTCTTTTCCGGGCGGTCGCGGACATGGCCGCAGATCGGGACAGGCCGGGCAAACCGGCCTTTTTCTCGTCTGATCCTGGATGCCGGCCGTTGCCCCGGCAGGACCGGCCCCCCAAGGCTGGCCCGTGTTGCCGGAAGGCAACGCCTGCTTATTCTGGTTGTATCGATGAGACACGGATCGGGTAGCGGCGCGGACGCGCAGGAGGCCGGATCATGCCAAGGGATGCGGCGCTTGCCGCCTCGCGGGCCAGGGAGGTGTCCCTGCTCGTCCTGGACGTGGACGGGGTCATGACCGACGGCGGGCTCTACGTGGACGCCCACGGCGGCATTGCCAAACGGTTTCACGCCCAGGACGGCCTCGGCATCAAGGCGGCCCAGATGGTCGGACTGCAGGTCGCGGTCATCAGCGGCCTGGACAGTCCGGCCGTGGCCGCGCGCATCAAGGAGCTCGGCATCGGCGAGTACCACCCGGGCTTTCACCACAAGGTTTCCGTCCTTGGCGGCATCCTGGACCGGCTGGGCCTTTCCCCGCGCCAGGCCGCCTACCTCGGCGACGACTGGGTGGACGCCGCCCCCATGGGCATGGTCGGGCTGCCCATGGCCGTGGCCGACGCCCAGCCGGAGATCCTGGACCTGGCCCTGTGGGTCTCGACCCGCCCCGGGGGGCAGGGCGCGGTGCGCGAGGCCCTGCGTTTTTTGCTGGCGGCCACGGGCCGGCTCGAGGAGGCCTATGCCTGGTTCCTCCGGGAACGGTAAGTTTCGCTGATTGCCACGAACCTGTGAATGTGGCATGTTTTTTGTTGGGCGGGGGCCGCGGCCTTTTCCCGTCCGCAGCAACAACATCCACACGATTTCCACGGCGGTAGACATGGCTCTCGAACTGCGACAGCAGCTCAAACTTTCCCAGCAGCTGGTGATGACGCCCCAGCTGCAGCAAGCCATCAAGCTCCTGCAGCTTTCCCGGCTCGAGCTTCTCGAGAGCGTGCAGCAGGAGCTTCTGGAAAACCCCCTGCTGGAGGAGTCCGTCGAGGAGGACCGCCAGCCCGAACGGACCATGGCCGAGGAGAATCTCGGTCCGACCGGCAATACCAGCGACGCGGCCATGGAAAAGGAGCTGCTCAAAAACGCCGAGTGGGACGACTACCTCGGCGATTTCGCCAGCACCGGCCGCCAGTCCCAGTCCCGGGAGACGGAGATGCCCGAGGAGGGGATGGCCTTCGACGCCAGGCTCGCCTCCAAGCCTTCCCTGGAAGGCCACATCGGCTGGCAGATGCGCCTGTCCAATTTCACGCCGAAGCAATTGGAGATCGGCGAGAACATCGTCGGCAGCCTCAATTCCTCGGGCTACCTGCGGGCCACCCTGGAAGAGTTGGCCGGCATGTCCGGGGCGAGCGTGGAAGAGGTGGAGACCGTCCTGCACCGGATCCAGCGTTTCGATCCGGTGGGCGTGGCCGCCCGCACCCCCAGCGAGTGCCTCCTCACCCAGATCGAAGTCTACGGCTACGACGATCCGATCCTGATCGAGCTCGTGCGCGACCACCTCGAAGACCTGGAAAAGAAACGCTACAAGCCGCTGGCCAAGAAGTTTCGCCTCACCATGGAAAAGCTCAAGGAATACCTGGAGCTGATCCAGACCCTCAATCCCATGCCCGGCGCCAGCTACGGCTCGGGCGACCCCATCTACGTCAGCCCCGACGCCTTCGTGTACAAGTACGACGGCGACTTCGTCATCCTGCTCAACGAGGAGGGCATGCCGCGCCTGAACGTCAACATGACGTACATGGAGGGGGTCAACCCGAAAAGCGACAAGGACAAGGACTATCTCCAGGACAAGATGCGCTCGGCCATGTGGCTCATGAAAAGCCTCTACCAGCGCCAGCGCACGCTCTACAAGGTCCTGGAGAGCATCGTGAAGTTCCAGCGGGGGTTTTTCGAGGACGGCGTGACGCGGCTGCGGCCGCTGATCCTCAAGGACGTGGCCGACGACATCAGCATGCACGAGTCCACGGTCAGCCGGATCACGTCCAACAAGTACGTGGCCACGCCCCACGGCATTTTCGAACTCAAGTTCTTCTTCAACAGCTCCCTCGAACTCGACGACGGCGGCACGGTCGGCTCGGAGTCGGTCAAGGCCATGATCAAAAAGATCATTGCCGGGGAAAACGCCAAAAAGCCCATCAGCGACGAAGCCATCGCGGACATGCTCAAAGACGAGCTGCAGATCAACATCGCCCGCCGCACCGTGGCCAAGTACCGCACGGCCATGGGCATCGAATCCTCGTCCAAGCGCAAGGAAATTTTCTGATGCTTCGGGCCGGGCCGCCCCGGCTCCACACTACGCCACCCTGGAGGACAGCATGAACATCACTTTTAATTTCAAGAACTTCGAGCCTTCGGACCATTTGCGCGACTACGCCCGCAAGCGTTTGGAGAAGCTCGCCAAATACGCCAATTCCACCGAGGCCTCCGACCTGCAGGTCACCCTGTCCGTGGAGAAGACCCGGCAGATGGTGGACGTGATCTTCCTGTCCGACAACATGCACATCGCGGCCCATGAAGTGTCCGAGGACATGTATTCCACCATCGACATGATCCTCGACAAGGTCGAGGCCCAGGCCAAGAAGTTCCGGGAAAAGCAGAAGGACCGCCGCCGCCAGCAGGCCGAGACCGTGCGCATGGACGTCATCAGCATCAACGAGGACGCCGCCGGTGGCCGGACTCCGACCATTGTCGAGACCAACGAATACGAGCCCAAGCCCATGGCCGTGGAAGAGGCCGCCATGCAGCTTGCGACCATCAAGCACGAATTCCTGGTGTTTCTCAATTCCGAAACCGAACGGCCCAACGTCATCTACCGTCTGCGCAACGGCGACTTCGGCCTGATCGATCCTGGAACGGGTGCGTAAATGCGGTTAGAGGAGTATCTCCAGCCCGAATTCGTGATCGGGGAGCTTGCGTCCGAGTCCAAATCCGACGTGCTGGCCGAACTGGTCGCGCCCATCAAGGCCAAGCTGCCGGATTTCGACGCCAAACGGGCGCACCAGGTGCTGCTTGACCGGGAAAGCCTCGGCACGACCGGGATCGGCGACGCCGTGGCCATTCCCCACGGCAAGATGGAGAACCTCGAAAAGATCGTCATCGCCGTCGGCAGGAGCCTCAAGGGCGTCAACTTCGATGCGCTGGACTTCAAGCCCTGCCGCATCTTCTTCTGCGTCCTGGCGCCGGAGCACGTGGCGGGCCTGCATCTGCGCATCCTGGCCCACATCTCGAGGCTCCTGTCCGACGAGTCGTTTCGGCACGCCTTCATGAGCGCCGAAAGCGACGCGGCCCTGTGGCAGGTGCTGACCGACGCCGCCTGAACCCATGAAACCGCCTTGCGCGCTTGTCGTCACACAAGCGCGCAAGGAATCGGGTATCGCGTCACGGCAGGGGGCGCAGACGCATGGAAGAAACGGCCACGGAACTAAAGATCGTCATTTTGACGGGCCTGTCCGGCTCAGGCAAGAGCACGGCCTTGCGCGTGTTCGAGGACCTGGGCTTTTTTTGCGTGGACGGCCTGCCGGTCGGACTCGTGCCCAAGCTCATCAACCTTTTCGACGAAAAGGGGGGGCAGCGGTACAAGGGGCTGGCGCTTGGCATGGACGTCCGCCAGGCCGACCTGGACACGGACTGGGGCGCGGCCCTGGCCCAGGTCAAGGTGAAAAACGTCGGGCCGGAGATCATTTTCTTCGAGGCCGACACCCAGGAGATCATCCGCCGCTACGCCACGACCCGGCGTCCCCATCCCCTGGAAAGCCCTGCCCTGGGCCTGGAGCAGGCCGTGCTCGAGGAGCGGGCGCGCATGACGCCGCTTCGCGACGCGGCCGACATGGTCATCGACACCACCCATTTCTCCATCCACGACCTGCGCCGCAAGCTCCAGGAGAAGTGGGCCTCCATCCGGACCACGCAGGGCGCGCTCAAGGTCCACGTGATGAGCTTCGGCTTCAAGTACGGTCCGCCGTCCGAGGCGGACATGCTGTTTGACCTGCGCTTTTTGCCCAATCCGTATTTCGTCAGGGAGCTGCGCGACCAGACGGGCAAGGACGGGCCGGTGCGCGACTATGTCCTGGCCGAGGACCCGGGCAGGGAGTTCCTGGCCCGGCTGCAGGAATTCCTGCTGTACTTGCTGCCCCTGTACGCCAAGGAAGGGCGCTACCGCCTCACCCTGGCCTTCGGCTGCACCGGCGGCCGGCACCGGTCCGTGACCGTGGCCGAGGCCATCTTTGACACCCTGTCCAAGGCTGGCTATAACATTTCCCTTGAGCACCGACACATCGAACGCGGTTGATGCGGCCGGCGCGCCCGCGTCGCCGAGGCGGCAGGAGCAAGGCGGCGGCCACGGACGGGGCGGGAGGCTTTATCGCCTCCCCGGTTTTTTTCGGAACGCCGGCTCCTGCCGGATCGGTCGGGTGAAACGCGGCGGGCCGGACCCGTCTGTGATGTGCAAGGCACTGCCAACCATTTGTCGCAGCCTGGGCAGTGCGGCCGACGCCCAAAGGGGCGAAACGCCCTGACGCGACGCTAGCCATGGGCCAGGCGGCCCGGGATGCATGATGACAAATCTCCAGTCCAGGGGGGACGCGCCGGTCGGCGTGGTGGTGGTCACCCATACGGATTACGGGTCGTGGCTTCTCAAGGCGGCGGAATTCATCCTGGGGCCCCAGGAGCACTGCCGTTGCGTGAGCGTGGACATGACCCACGAGGTGGGTCAGACCCTGGTGACGCTCAAGGCGGCCATCAAGGAGACGGACCAGGGGGGAGGGGTGTTGATCCTCACCGACATGTTCGGCGGCACGCCGACCAACCTGAGCCTGTCCCTGCTCGGCACCGGCCGTCTGGAAGTCCTGACCGGCGTCAATTTGCCCATGCTGATCAAGATCCTCGGCTCCAGGACCAAATCCCTGGAGGCCCTGGCCGTGGAGGCCAAGCAGGCCGGCTGCCAGGGCATTGTCGTGGCCGGCGAGGTGCTGCGCAAAAAGGTGGCCGAGGGCTAGCCATGGCGTTCGTTCGCGTGGACAACCGGCTCGTGCACGGGCAGATCATCGAGACCTGGCTGCCGTTCACCCACGCCCGGACCATCCTGGTGGTCAACGACGAACTGGCGGCCGACTACCTGCGCCAGGAGATCATGTCCCTGGCCATCCCGGCCGGCGTGCGCATCGAGTTCCTGATGGTGGCCGACATCATGGGGTTTCTGGCCCGAAATCCCCTGGACGCCGAGGACGCGCTGATCCTTTTTTCCGGGTGCCGCGACGCCCGGGCCGCCTATGAGCGGGGCCTCGGCTTCGGCAGCCTCAATCTCGGCAATCTCCATTACGCGCCGGGAAAAAAGCAGGTCTGTCCCCATGTGGCCCTGTCCAAGGAGGATGAAACCTGCCTGGACTTTTTCCGGGACAAGGGCGTGCGCCTGGATTACCGGTGCGTGCCGAGCGATCCACAGCAGTTGCGAAACGTCTAGCGGCGCATTTCGAGACATCAACACAAACGGGTTGCCCGGGCGGAATGGAAATCATGACCCATCAGGCCGATCTTCTGCTGCACGTTGTGGGTGTCGCTTTTTTTTTGTCCTTTTCTCGTCGTTCCGCTTCTTTGTAAACGCCGCCCTGCTTGAGCGGCCGCTGGTCATCGGCTTTTTCTGGGCCGCGCTCCACGGCGACCTGGCCGCCACGCTCAAACTCTGTCTGTTCTACGAACTCTTCTGGCTCGACGGCATCCCGGCCGGCACCCACATTCCGCCAAACGCCGCGGCCGCGACCCTGGCCGGTCTGTCCCTCATGCACGTCTTTCAGCTGACGACTCCGGCCGAAGCCCTGTTCGTGGCCGCCTCCACGGCCATCCTCGGCCGTCTGTTCGCCGCCCTGGAAGGGGCCCAGCGCCTGGTGGAGAACATCGTGCTCTCCCGGTACACCGCCGCCCGGGAACGGACCAGGGCCCCGTTTTCCCCCGGCCGGCTCATCCGCCGGGCCTTCGCGGACATGGCGGCCCTCAACGGACTGACCTTCGGCGTGGTCCTGGCCGGGCTGATCGCGCTTTTCCACGTCCTCCTGCCCCGGGTCTGGCCGTACCTGGCCTCGTCGGGCGCGACCTGGAGCCAGTTGTGGATCCTCGGCAGCCTGGGCGGCGTCCTGTCCCTGCGCTACCGGCCGGCCTACGTGGTTTTGGCCGGGGGCATGGCCCTGGCCATGGCCTGGTACCTGACGTAGTCCCCCAGGCCATATCCAAGCGAAGCGGCTCAAAAAAGCCCTGGCTGTCGCGGGAATTTGACTTGGCAAGAAACGGCTTTTGGGATATTCTTCACAAGTTTCAAATTCGCTACCGACCCGTCAGGGTTTTGGGAAAACCACCAGGAGGAAACTACTATGGCTTTGTATGTCGTTGGTCACAAAAATCCGGACACCGATTCCGTCGCCGCCGCCATCGCCGTGGCTGATCTGATGAACAAGGCCAAGGGCCTGGCCGCCAAGCCGGCCACCCAGGGCGCGCTGCCGCCCGAGAGCGCGTTCGTGCTGGAGAAGTTCGGCGTGGCCGCTCCGGAGATCGTCACCGACGCCACCGACAAGCAGATCATCCTGGTCGACCACTCCGATCTGGCCCAGAGCCTGGACAACCTGGCCAAGGGCGAAATCATCGGCATCTACGACCACCACAAGCTCGGCGACGTGACCACCCCCAATCCGCTGGACATCCTGGTCAAGCCCGTGGGCTGCTCCTGCACCGTGGTCAAGATGATGTACGACTGCGCCAAGGTCGAGATCTCCAAGCCCATGGCCGGCATCATGCTGTGCGCCATCCTGTCCGACACCGTCATGTTCAAGTCCCCGACCTGCACCCCGGACGACAAGGCCGCCGTGGAAGCCCTGGCCAAGATCGCCGGTGTTGCCGACTACATGGCCCTGGGCGTGGAGATGTTCAAGGTCAAGTCCGCCGTCGGCGGCACCCCGGCCCGCGACCTGGTCTTCCGCGACTACAAGGACTTCGACATGGGCGGCAAGAAGGTCGGCATCGGCCAGCTGGAAGTGGTCGACCTGTCCATCCTCGAGCCGATCAAGGCCGACCTCCTGGTCGAGTGCAAGAAGGTCAAGGCCGAAGGCCGTCACAGCGTCTTCCTGCTCCTGACCGACATCATGAAGGAAGGCTCCGAGATGCTGATCGTTTCCGACGATCCGAGCTATGTCGAAAAGGCCTTCGGCGTGAAGGTTTCCGGCGACTCCGTGTGGCTCGACGGCGTGCTGTCCCGCAAAAAGCAGGTCGTGCCCCCGTTCGAAAAGGCCTTTGCCTAGTTTCCTGCGCCTCCGGCGACAAAGGGGAGCGGTCCGCGGGCCGCTCCCCTTTTTTATGTCCGGCGCCGTCGGGAGTGAGGCGGGCCGTCCGGCTGGTGTGACGCCCCTGAAAGAATACGATAGTATTTTTCAGAAAAATGTAGCTTCGAAAGCACGTTGTCCATGGGGCACGCCTGTGCGTGTTTCGCGGACGTGACACCAGAAGCCCGTGGCAGGCGGGACTGGCTGCGTTGCGGTCCGGAAAACCGATTTTTCGAAAACAGATGTTGACACCACGAGGAAGGAAGGGTAGATTACGGATTCTTCGGGCAATTAGCTCAGCTGGATAGAGCGTTGGCCTCCGGAGCCAAAGGCCACAGGTTCGAATCCTGTATTGCCCACCAAACGATTACAAGGGGTTGTGATGCAAATCGCGGCCCCTTTTTCGTTGCGGATAAGTTTCGGATAAAAACCTTCCCAAAATTCTTCCCCCGGGTTATCCGGGCGGCATGGCTGGCAAGTACATCAAGACACGCCATAAAGGCGTGTATTATCGAGAAAGTTCTGTCCGAAAGTGCTCCTATGGGCCGGACCGGTGCTACGTGGTCTGGTACAAGGACACCGCCGGAAAGGCCCACTGGCATACCGTGGGCTGGCACTCGGACGGCATCCGGCCGGCCTACGCTGAAGAAGTTCGCAAAACGCTCACGGATAAGACGGATAAGCGAGCGCCCCATGACGACGCGGCGCCGGGGGCAAGCTGCACTGTGGGCGAGGCCGTGGCCCGCTATCTGAAATGGGCCGAGGCCGAGGGCAAACACGTCACCCCGGAGCGCAACCGCTACGACAAGCACCTCAAGGCCCGCCTCGACGCCGTGCCGCTCGAGGGCATCACCCTCCAGATGCTCTGGGACATCAAGGCCCATTTGCGGACCGGCATGGCCCCGCAGACCGTGCGCCACTGCTTCAGCCTGCTGCGCCGAGCCGTGAACCACACCCTCGAAGTCGAGGCCTGGAAGGGCGACAACCCATTCGCCATCAAGCGCCACAGCTCGTTCAAGCTGCCCCGGGCGGACAACGAATCGACACGGTACCTGACGAGAAAAGAGGCGAAAGCCCTGCTGGCCGCCTTGCAGCCGCGATCGCAGCAGCTCCACGACATGGCCCTGTTGTCCCTGCGGACCGGGCTGCGGGCCACGGAAATCTTCGGCATCCGCGGCCAGGATATCGATCCCAAGGCCAACACCATCCATATCTTCGCCAAAGGCGGCGAACCGCAGTCCGTCCCGGCCCCGGCCGACATCATCAGGATCCTGACCGGCTACCGCCGCCAGCCGCATGAGCACCTCTTTCAGGACGAGCAGGGAGGTCCGATCGCCTGGGGCGTCAGCTACACCTTCGACCGGGTGGTGGCGGAGCTCGGCTTCAATGAGGGCGTCACGGACAAGCGCCGCCGCGTTCGGTTCCACACCCTGCGGCACACCTTCGCGTCCTGGCTGGCCCAGTCCGGGCAGATCACGCTCCAAGAGCTCATGGAGCTCATGCGCCACAAACGCATCGAGATGACCCTGCGCTACGCCCATCTGATCCCCGGCGGACAACGCCGCAAGCTGTCCATTATCGATGATGCCCTGCTCGATCCCGACCATGACGATTAACCCCTCCCGGTCGTGACGACCGCATTGGCACGCAAAAAAAACTCGATATCCTCTCGCAGGTAGTAGACCCGCTTGCCCGGCTTGGTGTAGCGCGGCCCCCTTCCCGAGGAGCGCCAATCTTCCAGCGTCTTGACCGGAAGGCCGTACTCGGACGCCACATCCTCCTGGGTCAGGGACCGCTTCTGCGGCGTCTCCCGCACCGGTGTCTCCTGTCCGGCCGGATCCCGCACGTCGATGCGAACCTCGAGCCCCTCCCCCAGGGCGGCCGCCACCTCCTTGAGGAGGTCGTGGACGGACCGGCTCCTGGCGCCCGGCTCCATGACGTAGACCTTGCGAGTTTCGCCGGCGGACAGGATGACGCCGTTGACGGCCTGCTCGATCGTGATATGCTCCATCGGGGATCTCCGTGGTTCTGGACCTGGCCGGTCAGAAAAATTTCTTCAGGGTGCCGCGCAGGGCCCAGGCCTGTTCGACGCAGCCGGCCAGACGGCCGA
>CAZIJE010000008.1:0-75046 GCA_964539435.1 uncultured Desulfovibrio sp. | reverse complement strand
AAAAAAAGCAGCCGAGATGGGACCCTGGGACAGGGTCGGGTTGGCCTGGCGGGGCGGCGGGAGGCGTATTCTGCAAATTTGCGCCGCCCGCCGCCCCGCCAAGCCACTCCGGCCGGATGACGGTTTCTACTTTTATTTCAACAAACAAATCCAACAAAAATAACTTCTCATGACAACAACGCCTCTCCTCCTCACCCTGGGCGACGCCAACGGCCTCGGCCCGGAACTGGCCTGCCGGCTCCTGACGGAAAACCCGCCCCTGGATCGGCCCCTGGCCTTGATCGGGCCGGAGGCCGCCCTGGCCTGGCACTGCGACCGCCTGTCCCTGCCCCGGTTCTGGACGACTCTGGACGCGGCCGATCCCGACGCCCTGGCCGACGCCGGGCCGGGCGTCCACCTCCTCGTGCCGCCGCAGCTGGCCGGCCTGCCCGCCACGCCGGGCAAGGAGACCCCGGCCGGCGGCCTGGCCGCCGGCGAGTCCCTGGAATACGCTGTCATGCTCCTGGCTCGCCATCCCGATTGGGGACTGGTCACCGGTCCCCTGTCCAAGGCGGCGCTCAATGCCGCCGGCTTCGCCTTTCCCGGGCACACGGAGTTTCTGGCCGAACGGTCCGGGGTGGGCAGGGCCGGAGTCTGCATGCACCTTGGCGGACCGGTCCTGCGGGTCAGCCTCGTCACCACCCATCCGCCCCTGGCCCGGGTGCCGTCCCTGGTGACCTACGACCGGGTGGCCCGGTGCCTGGCCCTGACCTGGGACCATGTGCGCCGGCTCGGCGTGTCGGACAGGCCCATCGCGGTCTGCGGACTCAATCCCCATGCCGGGGAGGGGGGGCTATTAGGAAGTGAGGACGAGGCCGTGGTGCGGCCGGCGGTCAAGGCGGCCGTGGCCAAGGGCGTGGCGGCGGTGGGGCCGTTGCCGGCGGACACGGTCTTCTACCGGGCCGCCAAGGGAGAATTTTCCGCGATTTTGGCCATGTACCACGACCAGGGCCTGCCGCCGCTCAAGATGCTGCACTTTGACGCAACCGTGAACGTGACGCTGGGCCTGCCGTTTGTGCGCACGTCCGTGGGACACGGCACGGCCTTTGACTTGGTCGGCACGGGCAAGGCCGGGACCGGCAGCCTGGCCGCCGCCCTGGACATGGCCCGGCGTCTGACGGCCGGACCGCCAACGGCCTGAGCGGCTCAGGCCACCACCCACACGGCCAGGCCCTTGGCCGCCTGGATAATCTTGGTGGAGACGCTGCCGAACAGGAATTCTTCCTGGCGCGAGACGCCCCGGCGGCCGACCACCACCGTGCCGAAGCCGCCTTCCTCGGCCAGCCGCAGGATTTCAAGCGCAATGCTCGTGCCGATGCTGCACTCCGTGGCCTCCCGCAGGGGCGACCGACAGCTCTCCACGAACCGGGTCTCCACCCGGTCGCCGGGCAGGCCCGCGTCCACCAGGCTGGCCCGGGCCTCTTCCAGGGCCGTGCGCATGGCCGCGATCCGGCGGGCGCATTCGGTCTTCCAGGTCGCGTCGTCGGCGTACATGT
The DNA here is from genome assembly GCA_964539435.1 of uncultured Desulfovibrio sp. Classification (GTDB taxonomy): domain Bacteria; phylum Desulfobacterota; class Desulfovibrionia; order Desulfovibrionales; family Desulfovibrionaceae; genus Solidesulfovibrio. Next base: position 73,511 of record CAZIJE010000008.1, on the reverse strand, counting down.
CGCGGTCCGGCGGCCGTTCGATGGAGGCCACGGTGATGCGGCGCTCGGCGCCGCCTGTGGCCATGGCGGCGGTGTAGGCCACGGCCCGGAGCGAGTTTTCCGAACCGTCGAAAGCGATCAGGATCTTGTCGATGTCCATGGCGTCTCCGGCAGGCGCGTCAGGCGGCGGCCTTTGTCATCCGTCCAGGGCCTTTCGCGCCAGGCGCAGGTCGCGGATCAGGTCCTGGGTGGCGTCGTAAAACACGTTGGCCTCAAGGGAAAACCGCATGAGGACGTTGTTGAGGGCATCGGGAATGTACGGGAACAGTTTTTTGAGGTTCACGATCCGGTTGGCGAACATGATGGAGCAGTCGGCCGGGCCGAGGGCGGCGCGGGCCTCCGGGGACACGGACTGCAGGGTGTGCTGGCCCATGCCCACGAGGAACTGGATGATGTTGCCAAGGCCGAAGAGGTCCAGGCCGAAGGGGCTTTCCTGGAAATCGAAGGTGTAGTCGAAATCGATCCAGCAGTAGCGGCCCGTGTCGTGGCGCACGTAGAGGTGGTCGCGGCGGATGTCGCCGTGCTTCTCGTTTCGGGCGTGGAGCCAGCCGATGGCCTCGCAGGCGTCGATGAATTTCTCCAGGATGTCCGGGAACAGGTCGTGGAAATAGTCCCGGTGGGGTAGTTCCAAAGCCTCGATGGTCTCGTCCAGCCGCTTGCCCGGCACCACCTCCAGGATGCGCACCGGGTTGTCGGCCGCGTCCATGATGGTCACGCCCTGCATGAACCGGTCGTCGCCGCGCACCAGGTCGAGGATGCGGGACTCCTTGCGCGGACTGCGGGTGCAGGTGACGATCATGGTCCCGATGGTCATGGGAAAGCTTTCGAGAAAGACCAGCTTTAGCAGGTTGCGGCCTCCCGTTTCCAGGCACCGGCACCGCTTGACCCAGTATTTGGGGTCTTCCAGGCCGAACCGGCGCTCCGCCTCGTCGCGCAGCACCAGGAAATGGCGGCCGGCCAGGGCGATGACGTCGCCGTGGCCGATGCGCATGAACTGGGTGGTGTCGGTGAAGATTTCGCCGGCATGGCGGGTGGGGAAATCCGGGGCCAGCCGGGAGAGGAGTTCGCGGGCGGATGGGGGCAAGCGGCGCTCCTTGCTGCGGGATTCCTGGACAGTGTGCCCCATTTTCAGGCCTTGGGCAACGGGGAAGGGCGGATTGTCCTGCCATGGCCGCAGGTTGTGGCCCAGGCGGGAAGGGCGGCCACGGACCAAGAAAAAAGGCCCTGCGGCGATCGCCGCAAGGCCCTTGATTCCTGTGGTGGAGGCGATGGGACTTGAACCCACTACCTATGCGTTGCGAACGCATCGCTCTCCCAGATGAGCTACGCCCCCGTCGGGAAAAAGGTCTATAGGCCCAATCGCCCGGCCGGTCAAGAAATCGTTTGCGTTTTCTCGAGGGCCTTCGGGCGGCCGCCGTATGGCGGTTGACCCCGGGGGCCGTGTTTGCCACTATGGGACGGTGAATGCCCAGAACCATCGTATGTCATTTCCGGCCTTTCAGGCCTTGCGGAGTCGGTCATGAAAATCCATCGCGCCGTGCGCATGGAGCGCTGCATCGGATGCCATTCCTGTTCCCTGGCCTGCGCCAGGCTGGTGTATAAAAACCTTTCCTGGCACACGGCCGGCATCCGCATCCGGTCCACGGGCGGCGTGTCCAGCGGCTTCGAGGCCATCCTCTGCCTGGCCTGCGATCCCGCCCCCTGCGCCGCCGCCTGCCCCACGGGAGCCATTTCCCAGCGCAAGTCGGGCGGCGGGGTGCTCCTGAAAAAATCCCTGTGCATCCAGTGCGGCAACTGCGCCGAGGCCTGCCCTGTGGACGCCATCGCCCTGGACGCGGTGAAAAATCCCTACGTCTGCATCCACTGCGGCCAGTGCGTGCCCTACTGCCCCCACGACTGCCTGGCCCTGGTCGACGCCGACGCGCCCGGAGCCGCCTGCCTGGAGAGCTGCCATGTCGCCAAATAACGATCTTTTCCGCGTTCTGGTCTACGATCTGACCGGGGAGCAGGCCAACATCGTCCTGTTGCCCGGCCGCCGCGACGCCATCGGCGGCTCGGGCCTGGCCGCGCTGCTCTACGAAAAATACGGCCTGCCCGATCAGCCGGCCTTTGACCCGGGCCAGCCGCTCATTTTCGCCATCGGCCCCCTGACCGGGTATTTTCCGCTCATGAGCAAGACCGTGTGCGGCTTCAAGTCCCCCTACAACCAGAACTTCGCCGAATCCCACGCCGGCGGCCGCTCGGCCCTGGCCCTGCGCTTCGCCGGCTACGACGCCCTGGTGGTGACGGGCAAGGCCAAGCGGCTGTCGACCCTGGTCGTCGGTCCCCGGCGCATCGAACTGATCGACGTCCACTACCTGGCCGGGGCCGACGTGTTCACCACGGGCAAGCTTTTGCGCAAGATCGCGGCCGGCTCCTCGGGCCACCGCAGCATCATGCGCATCGGCCCGGCCGGGGAAAACGGCGCGGCCTACGCCGCCATCAACGTGGACACCTACCGCCACTTCGGCCGGCTCGGAGCCGGCGCGGTCCTCGGCGCGAAAAACTGCAAGGCCGTGGTGGTCATGGGCGACGACAACCTGCCCCTGCCCGAGGACAAGAGCTACGCCAAGCTGTTCAAGGAGATCCACCAGAAGGTCACCTCCTCGGGCATGATGGAGAAGTACCACAACCTCGGCACCCCGGCCAACGTGCTGCCGCTCAACGAGCTCAAGTCCCTGCCCTGGCGCAACATGGCCGCCACCAGCGACCCCCAGGCCGGCCGGATCTCGGGCGAGGCCTTTGCCGAAGAGCTCCTCATGCACAACGCGGCCTGCGCCGGCTGCCCCGTGGGCTGCATCCACGTGGGCATGGTCCGGGAGATGTTTTCCGCCTCCCACCGGTTCGCCATCCACAAGGTGGCCTACGACCACGAGCCCAACTTCGCCGCCGGCCCCATGCTCGGGGTCACCGACGCCACCGAGGTCCTGGCCATCAACGACATGGCCGACCGGCAGGGCCTGGACATCATCTCGGCCGGCGTGGCCCTGGCCTGGGCCGTGGAGGCCACGGAAAAGGGCCTGATTTCCGAAAAGGAGACCGAGGTGAAGCTGGCCTTCGGCGACTCGGGCGCGCTCAAGCGGGCGGTGTGGCTCCTCGGCCACAAGGCCAACGACTTCTACGCCCTGCTCGGCCAGGGGGCGCTGGCCGCGGCCGCGCACTACGGCGGCGAGGACTTCGCCTGCGTCATCGGCCAGGAGATGGCCGGCTACGCCACGGGCGAGACCTACTTCGCCTCCCAGACCGTCTCCTTCCGCCATTCCCACCTGGACACCGGGGCCTACTCCTACGACCAGAAGCACAAGGAGCAGGACGTGGACGCGGTGGTCAAGTTTTTGGTCAACGACGAACGCGAACGGGTCATGCTGACCTGCCTGGTGTCGTGCCTGTTCGCCCGGGAGGTCTACAAGCCCGAGATCGTGGCCGATCTCCTCAAGTGCCTGGGCCACGGCGAACTGGCGGCCGGCCTCGACGCGGCCAGCGAAAAGGTCCGCCGGGCCAGGTGGCGGCAGAAGGTCAGGACCGGCTACGACCCCATGCAAACGAAGATCCCCAAACGGTTCGGCGAGGTCACCACCTGGAAGGGCCCCATCGACCCGGCCTACATGGAGGCCTTGCGCCAGGGATACGCCAAGGCGGTGCTGGAACTGGCCGCGCCCGAGGCGACCGCCTGAGGCGCGGGCCGGCCCGGGCGCAAAGACCGGGAGGGGCCGACGCGGTCAGCTGTTGGCGCTTGCCCGGGCATTTTCTTGAGGACCGGGGCAAGGTTGTGGTGTACGGTGGCCTCGTTTCGCACCGGCGTTGCATGCGCCCCGTGGCCCTGGACGTTTGACGCCCTCATTTGCGACCGCCGCCCCCAAAGGAGCACACACCATGGCCCTGTTGACCGACCTTCCCGCCTACGCGGCCCTGGCCAAACACCACGACGCCATCAAGGACCGGCACATGCGCGACCTGTTCGCCGACGATCCCGGCCGGTTCGAGGCGTTCTCCCTGCGCCTGGGCGACATCCTCTTCGACTATTCCAAGAACCGGGTGACGCCGGAGACCATGGGGCTCCTGTTCGCCCTGGCCGGCCAGGCCGGGGTCGAGGCCCGGCGCGACGCCATGTTCGCCGGGGAAAAGATCAACCGGACCGAGGACCGGGCTGTGCTCCACGTGGCGCTTCGCAACCGGTCGAATCGGCCGATCCTGGTCGACGGCAAGGACGTGATGCCCGAGGTCAACCGAGTCCTGGCCCAGATGCGCGACTTCTGCGCCAGGGTCCATTCCGGCGCCTGGACCGGCTATACCGGCAAAAAGATCACGGACGTGGTCAACATCGGCATCGGCGGTTCGGACCTGGGGCCGCAGATGGCCACCCTGGCCCTTGGCCACTACGCCGTGCCCGGCATCACCCCGCACTTCGTGTCCAACGTGGACGGCACCCACCTGGCCGAAACGTTCAAACGGATTTCGCCCGAGACCACGCTTTTCATCATCGCCTCCAAGACCTTCACCACCCTGGAAACCATGGCCAACGCCCACACGGCCCGGGACTGGTTTCTGGCCGCGGCCCGGGACGAGGCCGCCGTGGCCAGGCACTTCGTGGCCCTGTCCACGAACGCCAAGGAAGTGGCGCGGTTCGGCATCGACACGGCCAACATGTTCGCCTTCTGGGACTGGGTCGGGGGGCGGTATTCCCTGTGGTCGGCCATCGGCCTGTCCATCGCCCTGGCCGTGGGGTTCGACAACTTCGAGGCCATGCTCGAAGGGGCCCATGCCGCTGACGAGCACTTCCGCACCGCGCCGCTTGAAAAAAACATCCCCGTGGTCATGGGGCTGCTCGGGATCTGGTACAACAACTTCTTTGGCGCCCAGACCCAGGCCATCCTGCCCTACGACCAGTACCTGACCCGGTTCGCGGCCTATTTCCAGCAGGGCGACATGGAGAGCAACGGCAAGTCCGTGTCGAACGACGGCCGATTCGTGGACTATTCCACCGGCCCGGTCATCTGGGGCGAGCCCGGCACCAACGGCCAGCACGCCTTCTACCAGCTCATCCACCAGGGGAAAAAGCTCATCCCCTGCGACTTCCTGGCCGCCGCGCGTCCCCAGAACCCGCTCGGCCGGCACCAGGACATGCTGCTGTCGAATTTTTTCGCCCAGACCGAGGCCCTCATGAAAGGCAAGACCGTGGAGGAGGCGCGCGAGGAACTGGCCGGCCAGGGCCTGCCCGAGGACCGGCTGGAGCTTCTCTCCCGGGCCAAGTCCTTCACCGGCAACCGGCCGACCAATTCGTTTCTCTACGAAAGGCTCGATCCGAGGACGCTCGGCACGCTGATCGCGCTCTACGAGCACAAGATCTTCACCCAGGGGACCGTCTGGGACATCAACTCCTACGACCAGATGGGCGTGGAGCTCGGCACGGTCCTGGCCGGGACCATCCTCAAGGAATTGGGCGACGCCGCGCCGGTCGCCTCCCACGACAGTTCGACCAACGGGCTGATCAACTATTACAAGAAACTGCGAGGGTAGGGGCGGGGGGCGGGACGCTCCAAGGCGTCTCCCCTGCTTTCCGACCGGGCGGTTATGGCAGACGCCGCCGCATCGGTGGGGCCGGGCAGGCCGTGCGTCCAGAACGCACGGCCTGCCCGGCCCGTTTCGTTTCGTGCTGACGCGCGTTTCCGTCAGGGACGGTCAGGGAGCGGGAGGCGCATTCGGTTCCTGGCAGGCCTCGCCGCAGACGTCCAGGTAGTCGTCCACCGCCTCCTCGAAGGCGGCTTGCAGGTCCTTTGGCGTCTCGCCGTGAAACGTCACCACGTCCCGGATGCCGGCGATGCGGCCGTGCAGCCGGCCGCCTTCCTCCCGGCATTCCAGGCAGTAGCCCTTGTAGGTCGCGTAGCAGGCGTTTTCTTGCATGACGGTTTTTCCCGGAATCAGGCCCCGGCCCGGAGGAGAAATTCCCGGACATCGGCCGCGCAGCCCTTGCCGAGCACGGTTTCCGGATGCGGCCGGTGGAAAAAGCCCTTCACCCCGCCAAGCAGGAACCGGACCCGGGAACCGGCCGTTTTCTGGCGGTGGTGAATTTCCCGGCCGCCCAGGGCATGGATGAGCGAGGCCACCTCGTCCCACAGGATGTCCGACCGGGGCGGGGACGCGAAAAGGGCCTGCCAGGTGCGAAGCCTGGCGCTGTTGAGCCGGACGGTCGGCCGGGCGGGCATGTTCCGGGCGGACGGTGGCATGGGGAAAAGAAACCATTGCGGCCGGACGCAGTCAAGGGAGGGAGGCGGCGGGAGGACGTGGCGGGCGCGTCAGCCGCAGGGCGCGTCGCGGCCAAGGGTCCGCAGCAGGGAGGTGAGCAGATGGTCGTTGAGGCTGGCCAGGGCGTCGGCGCTGCCAAGGACGAACCGCTGGCTGACCTCGAGCTCGATGCCCAAATACCCTTCGCCGAAGCGGCGTCGCAACGAGGTGGCCAGGCCGTCGGCCACGCCCCGGTAGGGATAGTTGCACCGCAGGATCAGGTCGCTGTCCAGGCAGGCCAGCTCCCGCATCCACTGGCGGCAAAAGGCCTTCTCGGCCCGGCGTTTCGGATCGTAGAGAAAGCCGGCGTCGCAGTGGCGGGTCACGCCGGCCAGGCGCGGGGTGAAGCTGTGGCTGGCGATGTGCAGCACCGTCCGTCCCGCCTCGATCAGGCCCGAAACGGCCTCGGTCACGGCTTGGCGATACGGGTGGTAGTGCGCGTCAAGGATGCCCTTTCGGGTCCCCAGGGGAAGAGGCTTGGTGATTTCGGAAAAAAGCCCGGCCCGGCCCACGGAGCGGTTGAGATCCGCCACCAGCCGGGTGGTGGTGCTGTAAAAAAGCGGCGCGCCGGTGGCCCGGGCCAAGGCCCTGGCCGTTTCCAGGGCGCCGGCGTCAAAGCCCCGGTGCGAGGCGAGCAGGTCCGGCCACGGCAGAAAAAGCGCGGCCAGGGGCGGCGGCACGTCGTTGCCGCCGTGTTCACAGGTAATAAGGAGAGCCGGAGAGGCCGACATGGAACGGCTCGTTGTTGGCCAGGCAGTCGCACAGCCGGCCGTAGACCTTGGCGATGGTCCGGGGACGGTAGTCGCTGTCCACGGCCGCGATGATCCGCCGGGCCAGGCTCGACTGGTCCACCATGACGGCCAGGGACTGTTCCCAGTCCGGGTCGAAATCGATGTCCGGCAGGGAACTGAGGGCCAGACGCCGCCAGATGACGCGGGCCGGAATGTGCGACGGCGCGTACACGCCGAAAAGCCTGGCGTAGTGCTGGGGCACGGGCGTGCGGCCGGCGTTGCGGATGGTCTTGGTGAAGATGTCGGCCAGTTCCCGGGTGCCCCAGGCCCGCTGCTCCTCATAGGTGGACCACCGCTCCTCGACCAGGCCCTTGAGCGCGGCCACCACCACCCCGGCCAGGGCCAGGTCGGCCGCCGGACACTCCTGGGTGTCCAGGACCCGGATCTCGATGGTGGACCGGTCGAAGCGGGCGATGGCTCCCCGGGCGTTCAGGAATTCGTCCTGAAGCACGCCGGAGGGGTCCAGGGGCGCGATGTCGCGGTACAGGGGGGCCAGGATCCGGTCGCGGTATTCCTGTTCGGAAAAAACGGCCTCCGGGATGACCGCGCCCATGACCGAGGGCACCCGGTCGGCGTTATGGGAATAGGCCTCCATGCGGGCGTCGAGAAAGCCGGTGAACGCGCCGTCAAGGATCGGCGTGGACGCGGCCAGGGCCGGCATGATGGGGAGCAGGACCCGGATGGCGGCGTGGAGCCGGCCGAACTCGTCGTCCCCGCGAAAGGGCAGGTTCACGTGCATGCTCTGGAGGTTGGACCAGCCGTGGCCCTTGCAGTCGAAAATGGAATCAAAGGCCCGGTAGATCTCCCCGTGCTCGTGGGGCCAGAGCGCGGTTTCGACCAGGGGGTCCATGAGGGGGTGGGCCCCGGTCGGCATGAGGCGGCCGCCGAGGGGCGCGAGCAGGGCGTCGGCCTTGGCCACATGCGCGGCAAAGGTGGCGGCCAGGCCGGAGAGGCTTTCGGCCGGGGCGCTGACCTTCATCTCCAGCACGTGGTTGACCAGCTCGTTGGACCAGGTCAGCTTGCCCATGTCCACGTCCGCCGCCCCTTCCCGGCCGGCCGCCGCGGCCAGGAGCCTGTCGGCCACGGGCAGGACGGCGAGGGTCTCCCGGTTGACGATCATGTACTCGATTTCGATGCCAAAGGCGGAAAACAGCGGTCTGGCCAGGCTCATACGTTCAGGCTCCCGGTTTTGCGGCGCTCGATGCGCTTGAGAAAGACTTCGACAACGCGGAGGTAGAGCTCGTCCTGGAGCACTTCGTCTTCGTATCCGGCGTCGATGTTCGGGTTGTCGTTGACTTCGATGACGTAGACCTTGTTGCCCACCTGCTTGAGGTCCACGCCGTAGAGCCCGTCGCCGATGGCGGCGGCGGCCTTGAGGGCCGTGGCAATGACCTTCTTGGGGGCCTTGCCCACGGGCAGGGTCTCCACGCGACCGTAAATGTCCTTGCCGGTGTTGCCCTTGCGCAGGATCTGCCAGTGGCCGGCGGCCATGTAGTACTTGCAGGCGAAAAGGGGCCGCCTGTCAAGGATGCCGATGCGCCAGTCGAAATCCGAGGGCAGGTATTCCTGGGCAATGACCAGGTCGGATTTGGCCAGGAGCTTTCTGGCCTCGGTCAGGAGCGCGTCGGACTCCCGGACCAGGACCACGCCCTGGGAAAAGGCGCTGTCCGGCTGCTTGAGCACGCACGGCAGGGCCAGTTCCTCCAGGATGTGGTCAATGCTCTTGCAGTGGGCGATGACCGTGCGCGGGGCCGGGATCTTGTGGCGGGAGAGGAGCTCGGCCAGGTAGACCTTGTTGGAGCAGCGCAGGATCGACTCCGGGTCGTCGATGACGATGAGTCCCTCGGCCACGGCCTTTCTGGCCATGCGGTAGGTGTGGTGGTCCACGTTGGTGGTTTCGCGGATGAAAAGCGCATCAAACTCCGACAAACGGTTGGAATCCTCCCGGGTGATGAGTTCGACGCCGAGGCCCAGGGTCTCGGCGGCCTTGACGAACCGCTTGAGGGCCTTGGCGTCGGACGGCGGCCGGGCCTCTTCCGGGTCGTGGAGGATGGCCAGGTCGTAGCGGGAGACCGGCCGCTTGGGGATGATCAGCTTCTTGCCGGCGAAGTATTCCGTGGAAACGGCTTCCGCGAAGTCGCGCTCCTCGCCCGGGATGTCCTTGACGGCCAGGGGCGAGACGTTTTGCAGCTGCCAGCCGTTCTGGAAGGTGCAGTCGGCCCGCAGGAACGGGGTCGGAAAGAACTTGAAAAGCCGCGAGGCCAGCTGCTCCAGGCCCTTGCAGGGCGTTTTGCCGAAGTAGACGGAAAAACTCATTTTTTCCGGCTGCCTGTCGGCCATGGCCTTGGCCAGGATTTCCTCGAGTTCGTCCGAGGCCAGCCGGATGATGCCCACGGACTTCATGTCCTGGATGGCGGTGATGGACGGCACGGGCTTGTGCCCGCGCGCCTCGGCCAGAAGGGACACGTAGTAGCCCATGGACTGGTAGCGGTAGGAACGGCAGATGTTGATGATCTTGACGCCGCGCAGGCCGGTGAAGGTTTCGTCGGTGAGGTAGGCGCGGGCCGCGATGGGCTCCACGCCCGAGAAAACCAGGGAACAGTCTTCCGGGTTCTCGATGACCACCAGAACGGACACGCTCAAAGGCTCCTTTGCCGGTCCTCGGATCGGCCTTTTTTCCTGGGGGAGAGCACGAGCAGGTTGGCGTCGCAGGTGACGATGCCGAGCATGACGGCGCAGACGAGGTGGTTGAGCGTGACTTCGTAGTACTGGCTCGTGCTGATGGGGTTGGGCAGGAGCGGGTCCGCGATATGGGTGGTGCGCCGCTCCATGTTGTAGCCGTTGATGACGACGAAATGCCCGGACGGTTCGCCGCGCAAGTCGTCGAAAACCATCTTGCCCTTGCAGTCGCGCTCGCGGGCCGTCCGGTAGAGGTAGGTCGCGGACAAGCCGGCCAGGATGGGCCGGTCGCGCTTGAGGATGTGCCGGATAAACCCCGCCGTCAGGTCCACGAAACGGATCTTGCCGCCGAGTTCCAGGAACCGGAGGTAGGCCGCCGTGGCCGAACGGATGCGGGCGGAGGTCTTGTAGCGCAGCTGGCGGGTCAGCTTGTCGGCCAGGTCCACGGTGTCGTCGGCGAACCATGTGACGTCGAAGACGGTCAGGTCGAAGGTGTAGAGCCGGGCCGCATACCCCCGCTCCAGGGCGTGGCTGCCGATGTGGGCGGCCAGGGTGCCGCCGGCGGGCAGGGTCGTGACCTCGCGGATCAGGGTGTCGAGGGGCAGGTCGTCCCCGTAGAAGCGGTAGATGGCATGCAGGCACGTGGGACCGCAGGTGGTGTCGTCCGGCTGGGCCAGGATGGGGATGGCGAGCTTTGATTCCACTGTATGGGTCATTACCACGAGGTTGCGCTGTTGACCATGGGAGGCCGTTCCGGTTCGACGTATTTTTTACGGTCCACGTTGCGGACAAGAGGCTCGGCGGGAAGATATGGCGGAAAAACGGGAGGATGTCGTCAGGGGGAGGTTACAATCCCGAAAGGATGCCGCAGCCTCCCGTCCGCGCCGCACGGCCGCAGGCGGAACAGGGCGACGGAGCCGGTCATTCGAAGTGGATTTCCTCTTCCTTGACGATCTGGAAGGCCTTGTTGGACTTGACCAGGCCGGGGATGCCCCGGAATTTGCGCACGCCCTGGATCTCGGCGTCGAGCAGGGCGTCCACGTCGTTGTCGAGCATGATGATGTCCCCGGGCTTGAGGGAAAGGAGCTGGCGGCCGGTGATCTGGGACCGGCCGAACCGGACCAGGAGCTCCACCGGCGTCTCCATGAGCCGTTCCTTGAACCGGGCGATCCAGGCGTGGTCCACTTCCAGGCGCTCGGTCTGGAAGGAGGCGTAGAGCTTGGAGCGGATCGGCTCGATGGTGGCGTAGGGCAGGCAGACGATCAGCGACCCGATGGCGTTTTCAAGCTCCACCTCGAAGGTGACCACCACCACCACGTCGCTTGGCGGCACAATGGCCGCGAACTGCGGGTTGACCTCGCTTCTGACCAGCTCGATGTGGACCTCGTGGACCGGCTGCCACGATTCCTCCATGTTTTCCAAGGCGATGCGGACCACGCGGTTGATGATGGCCTGCTCGATGGGCGTGAAGTCGCGGCCCTCGATCTTGGGCTGGGAGCCGGCCCCGCCGAAAAAGCTCTCCACCATGGCGAAGACCAGGCGCGAGTCCACTACCAGGATGGCGTTGCCGCGCAGGGGGTCGAGCTTGAAGATGTTGATGGAGGTGGGGACGGGCAGGGAGCGCATGAAGTCCCCGAACTTGGACATGTCGATGGAAATGGGGTTGACGTCGGCGCGTTTGCGCATGGCGTTGGCCATGGCGTTGGAGGCGAGCCTGGCGAACCGGTCGTTGATGATCTCCAGGACCGGCATGCGGCCCCGGATGATCCGGTCCTGGTTGGAGAGGTCGAAGACCACGACCCCGGAGTCGTCCTCCAGGATGTCGGTTTCCGCCTCGATCTCGCCGCCGGAAAGGCCCCGGAGCAGCGCATCGACCTCGTCCTGATCCAGTATCTTGCTCATGTGCGTCCCTTTTTCCTGAACCGTGTCTCAGTATAAGGACGTCGGCGCGAAAAGAAAAGAGGGCCGGGGACAAACAAAAACCGGCCGCCAGACGGCGGCCGGTCATTCGATTGCAGGCGCATGGGATTCCCGTTGGAGGCCGGGAAGAGCCGGCTAGAACGAGACGTTGAGGCCCAGGGTGCCGCCGAAGGCGTTGATCCCATGGTCGTTGAACTGGCCGATGTGCAGGTACTTGACCGAGCCCTTGAGACTCAGCTGCTGGGTCAGGGCGTAGGTCGCGCCGACCTCGCCGTTTTCGGTCAGGTTGTTCTCGAAGCCGTTGTAGGGGACCTGGGTGTCGGCCCACAGGCCGCCGACGCCGCCGCCGAGAAAGACCGTGGCCTGGGACGTGGCCACGAAGTGCCAGCGGGCGTTGATGTTGCCCCCGATGCCGCTGGCCGGCGAGGACTTGGAGCCAAAGCCGAGCGGCGTTTCGAACCGCTTGTTCTGGTCCACGTAGACGCCCATGCCTTCGGCCTCCACGGCGATGTTGTCGAAGACGTAGTAGTTGAAGGCGGCCCCGTAGGTGTAGATGGAGTTGACCCGGGGATTGGTGGCGCCGAAGGCGCTGAACCGGGGCTCGAAGTTGAAGGCCCCGGCCGTGAAATTCTGGGCCATGACCCAACCGGCCGAGGCGGCCAGGATGACGCAGGCGGCGACGAGGCCCAGTATGAGTTTGCGATAGAGCGCTTCCATAACCTTCTCCCTGTAGCAATGAATTGGAATCAGGTCTGGAATATCAAATGCCGTGCCAGGGACATGTCCGGAGGGTTTTACTGGTAACAATCTGAAATAATAAACTAATTTTCAAAAATGCCTGCGCCTTTGGAATGGGGCGAGGCTTTGGAATGTTTGATTATTTCAGAAAGTGAAACGCGTGGGACGCGTTTGTCGGCTGCGCCGGAACAGGCGGGTTCCGGCGCGGTGCCGGAGATGGGCGGCGGGGACCAGGCGAGGGTGCTCGATCCTTGGCGGGGCAACGTCCGCGGCAGGGGAAACCACTGCTCCCCTGCGGCGGACGTTGGCGGCGGTCGGGAAAAAGACGTGGCGTGCCGGGCCGCGCTATTGCGGAGCCTTTTTTTCGCGAACCCTCTCCCGCAGCCAATCGTACCAGGCGTCGAGCCCTTCCCTGGTCCGGGCGGAAACCGGGAAGACGTTGATGCATTCGTTGAGGACCCTGGCGTGGCGGCTGGCCCGGTCCAGGTCGAAGTCCACATAGGGAAGCAAGTCGACCTTGTTGAGGACCAGGGCCGAGGAGATGTGGAACAGCAGGGGGTATTTCTCGGGCTTGTCGTCGCCCTCGGCCACGCTGAGCAGCGCGATCTTGTGGTCCTCGCCCACGTCGAATTCGGCCGGGCAGACCAGGTTGCCGACGTTTTCGATGAAAAGGATGTCCAGTCCCTCGAGGTCCAGGCTCTTGACGGCCTCCTGCACCTGGGAACTGGTCAGGTGGCAGCCGCCCTCGGTGTTGATCTGCACGGCCTGGGCGCCGGTGGCGGCCACGCGCCTGGCGTCGTTGTCGGTCTGCAGGTCGCCTTCGACCACGGCCATGCGCATTTCCGGCGCGAGGTCGGTCAGGGTGCGCTCCAGCAGGGTGGTCTTGCCCGCGCCCGGGGAGCTCATGAGGTTCAGGACCAGGATGCCCTTGTCCGCGAAAAAGGCCTTGAGGTCGGCGGCGATGCGGGCGTTGGCCTCCAGGATGTTGCGCACCACGGGAATCTGCATGGCAAGCCTCCGCTATTCGAGTTCGAGGTATTCGATGTAGAGTTCGCGGCCGGACAGGACGGTGTGGCCCAGTTCCTCGCCGCAGGCCGGGCAGGGGGCGAAGGCCGCCGCCGGAACCTCGGGCGTGAATTCCCGGCCGCAGGCCCGGCAGCGCAGGACGACCGGAAGTTCCTCAAGGACCAGTTTCGTCCCGGCCAGGGCCGTGTCCGCGGTCAGACACTCGAAGCCGGTTTCCAGGGCCTCGGGCACCACGGCCGACAGGCGGCCGTGCCTGACCTTGACGCTGACAAGCTGTTTGTTGCCGTGCTTGGCCATCTCGTCTTCGATGATGGCGAGCAGGCTCTGGGCAATGGCGAGTTCGTGCATGGCCGGTCCCTGGTACGGCAAATCGCCCGTGGCGTAAAGAAATCGGGCGGAAAAAGGGCGTTACGCGAAATACGGGGCCAGGACCACGGCCACGACCATGGCCGGCAGGAAGTTGGCCACCTTGATCTTGAGAAGCCCAAGCATGTTGATGCCGATGGCCAGAATGAGCAAGCCGCCCACGGCCGTGAGCTGGTTGAGCCGGTCGGGGGTGAAATAGCCGTGGCAGGCGGTTCCGAGCAGAAAGAGCAGGCTCTCGTACACGGCCACGGGCACGAAGGACAGGATGACGCCGGCCCCGTAGGTGGTGGCCAGGATCAGGGCCACGGAGCCGTCGAGCATGGCCTTGGTGAAAAGCAGGGTGTGGTCGTTTCGCAGGGCCTCGTCAAAGGAGCCGAGGATGGCCATGGTGCCGGTGCAGAAGATGACCGAGGCCGTGACGAGGCCGTCGGTAAAGAGGGCGTTTTCCGACCGGAGCAGGGCTTTGAGGCGGTCGCCGGCCCGGGCCATCTGGCGTTCGATGTCCATCCCCTCGCCGGCCACGGCCCCGGCGAGCATGCTGACCACGATGAGGAGAGGGGCGGTGGCCGTGATGGCCATCTTGAGGCCGATCAGCAGGATGGACAGCCCGAGCGCCTGGAACATGATGACGCGGACCCGGTCCGGGAACCGGCCGTGCAGGGTGAGGCCGAGCAGGCCGCCGACAATGATGGCCGCGCCGTTGACCAGGGGACCGATGGGGATCATGAGGGCTCCTTGCCGCCGGTGGCGGCAGGGGAGGGCTACCAGTTCCGGAGCCAAGGGACAAGGCTTCTGCGGTTGACACCTGTATCGAGAGTTAGCTATGCTTTCAAATTCAGGCCGGGATGGCGGAATTGGTAGACGCAGCGGACTCAAAATCCGCCGAGGGCAACCTCTTGGGGGTTCGAGTCCCCCTCCCGGTACCAGAATGATATCAGCGGGTTGCAACTTTCCAAGCGGATAGTTGAACCCGCTGTCTTTCGTTTCTCTCTTTCCAGCCCCGGCATAGCCCCGGTCAGCAATTTTCACCCCCCTTTTCAGCCCGATTCGGGCTGTCCCGGCTGACGGCCCGCGCGCCTGAAAAACCGCGTTCGAAACGGAGAGGGCAGGCGCCCTGGCCTTGACCTGCCAGAACGCCGCATCGGTGGCGCTGCCTTGGAGCCGACGTTATGGGCAGGCCATTTCCCGCCGCGCCGCCCGGACCAGAAAAGCAGAGCGGTTGAGGCCGCGTCCCTTGGCGGCGCGATCGATCTCTTCAAGCGTTCCGGCCGGAACCGTGATGTTCACCCGGACCGTGCGCGCGTCCATGAACCCGAGATCCACATTCACCAAGGCCCAGACGGCATCCTTATAGTCTGGATCGTCCTTGTAGCGCTCCAGGCTGCTCGGAGCCGGCTTCCCGGCAGCGTCTTCCATGATGAGTTCGACAGCCTCCTGGACGTTGGCCAGAGCTTCTTCCAGGGTGTCGCCGGCGGTATTGCAGCCGGGGATGTCCGGCAGGGTCACGCCATAAGCCTTGCCTTCCTCAATGAAGACTGCGGCGGGGAAATACATGGTTACCTCCTATTCAATGCGCTTGGCGTCCTTGCGCAATATCTTGCGCGTCAAGCCAGTGCCAAGATCCTTCTTGGGGTGCGGGACGATGGTCACGCGGCCGTCGGGGTGGCGGCACTTGTGGTGGCTGCCGCGTATGCTCACAAGCCGGAATCCAGCCTCTTCGAGCAACCGAATCAGTGCCGCGCTGTTCATGCCAGTTTAACACACATTTTAGTGTGTATGGTCAAGGGAGGACTAGCATGACCGCAGCCCATCGGCGATCGCAGCCTTCCCCGGCCACCCTTGAGGACGCCCGTCTGCGAATCTGCCGCCCCAGCATCTGGATGACGAACAGGCTGCCGCCTTTGGCGCCCGATTCGGCGGTGCAGCAATCGGAGTACAGCGGTTGCGACTGTGGCTGCGGGGGGAGGGACTGACATGGACGGCATTAGCCGCCCGGATGGAGGTTCGCAACCGGTTAGCAGAGTCCGGTTGCTTCTAAGGGCCAAGGCGGTTATCCGCTATAGGAGTGGGATTCTCGCCTCGGACGCCGTGACGGAGGAGCCGTTCCAGCGACCGGGGAGGAATGGCCGGTCCGCGCCGGACGGCATGGTCAAAAGGGGAGGCCTGTGGGAAACGCCTGGAAAAAACATGTGCCCTTTTACAACGGCCTGGCCTCGCGGTGGTTTTGTCTGACCACGGGCTTAGCGAACAGGTTCAAGGCCAACAGCGGCCGCCGGCCCGAAGTGTACCTCAGGGCCGGTCTGCTCAATGACCGCCACCTGTACCTGCTGGCGGAATTTTTCGTGCAGGCGGGCTACTACGTCAATATCGTGGGTTCCATCAGGAAAGAGCAGTATTACAACCACGATCCCTACTACTTTTACATCTTTTCGTCCGACCGTATCCGGCACGTCAAGGAACTAGGCCCGGGAATCGGGGCAGACGCCCTGTTTTGCACGGACGGACCGGTGGAACAGGGGGAGGCGTCCCGCTTCTCCAAAGTGATCCAGGTCCGCTACGACATGGACGTGCCTCCGGGCGGGGCCGTGGACGCCCCCTTTCTGCCCTATCCCATGCACCCCAATGTTTACCACGCAGGCCAAGTGCGCACCATACCGGCGCTTCGGGAATCACCGAAGAAGATGGGTCTTTTTTTCGCGGGAAACCTTAAAGACCAGTACGCCGCGTCGTCGCGGTTGCTACGGCACGGCCTCACCCGCGCCGAGGGGGTCGCGTTCGTGCAGCGGCGTTTTGCGGGCAGGGTCCGACTCTTTACGACGCGGCGGGCCCTGCTGCACGGGCTCGAAAACGAAGACCTGACCCGGTCCATCGTGGTCTTTGACGCCACCACCGAACGCCTGGGCCGGGAGGAGTGGTTCCCGGTCCTGGCCCAAAGCCGATTCTTTCTGGCCCTGCCCGGCGTGGTCATGCCCATGTGCCACAACAGCGTGGAGGCCATGGCCCTCGGCGTGCCGCCCATTCTGAGCTATGGGCAGCTTTTCACGCCGCCCTTGCCGGCCGGATCCGTCTGTCTGGCGTATGTGACGGAAGCGGACCTGGGCCGGGCCGTGGAGCAGGCTTTGGCCATGGAGGACGCGTCGTATGCACGGTTGCGGCGGCAGACCCTTGAGCACTTCGACCGCCACATGACGCCGGCTGCTTTCCTGCAGCGGCTCCTGCGCGATTCGGGTCGGACCGTCTCGGTCAGATTCCCGGCCGAATTCGTCAGCGAGGCCCTGGCCCGGGACCAGCCGGCGACGGTCTGAGTCAGGTTCTCCCTCGGCGTCCCCAGTCCGCGCGCCCCCGCAATTGGGAGGGGGGCGCGGCTTCCGTCCGTTCCCTGGTTCGCCGGTCCGTTGCGGCGTTGAAAACGAGCGGGGCAGGGTCGTTCGGACCCTGCCCCGCTCCTGTATTTGGAAAATGGAACGCTTAGGCTTTGGCCAACCGCTTGCGGGCTCCCAGGAGGCCGATCATGCCGGTGCCGAGGAGGAGCATGGTGCCGGGTTCGGGGGTCGGCGTGACAGGCGGGGTGGGGGCGGGAATGTAACAGCCGGTGAGGACGCTCTTGTCGAGCCAGAAGCTGTCGGAGAAGCAGGAGCCCTCTTCAAAGGTGATCTTGAGCGACCAGCTGGTCCCGGAAATGCCATTATAGAGGTTGGCCGGGATGTCGAAATGTTGTGTCTTCCAGCTGTTGCCTGTGGCATGAAGATGGCCAAGAAGATGTTCGTTTTTGCCGCCGTCGACCAACCAGAGTTCGCCAAGGCCGAGGAAATACCCGTCGACCCTCGAGTAGGTCAGGTACAAATCTGCATTCGTGATGCGCAAAATGGGATCGTCGAAGGTGACGGTCTGCGTGTAGGCATAGCTGCTGCTGTCGGAAATGCTCAAGTAGGTGTGGCCCTTGCTCGTTCCGGATCCAGAGAAGTCGAGAGTGTTGCTGAAACTGCCGGCCATGGCGGTCGTGGCTCCAAGAAGCACGGTAACGAGGATAACCCACGCATGCAGACTCCACCGCTTCATACAACCCTCCTGGAACGGTTTTGGCTCATGCACGGTCAACCTCTCTCCATTATGAATCCCAGACGGTTGCCTCGTGCTGAGTTTGTTTCTGGAAAAGAGAAAAAGCACAGGACGTGCCAAACCTGTCCCTTTTTCTAAGACGTTAAAAACGTATAGGATCTTGTATCGGGCAATAGCGGAAACCGGTCTTTTCAGGCGGTCCTGTAAAAAAAACCGATCCCGGAAGAAGGGGAGGTGCGAGGCCCAGGCCTTGGAGACGTTGGTAGTTTTCTGTCCGCGGCAGCTTCGCCCCGCTCGGGACGGCTGCCGAGATTGAAGCTTCCCGCATATGCGGGAAGAAGTTTTTTTATGGGTTGTTGATTTTCAGGAAGCGGGTTCTGATGGAGTGAAAAAAAGAGCTGTTGCTGTTGGGCTGCTGCTTCATGCGTGTTGTTCTGCCGCTGGCGAGACGGTTTTGCTGTGTGGCGAGGCAGCTATGGGGCCGGGCGGGCGAAAAGAGCAGGCAAAGCTTTTGGCCGGCGGGTGTAAAAGGCGCCGACACCGGACCGTGCCCGTGCCGACGCCGGTGTTTCCAGCGCGCGGCCGGGCACGGCCAGGGCCACTGGCGGCTCAGCGGGCCTTGCCCGGGCGCTTTGCCCGCAGCACTCGATCCATCACCTGCTTGAGCTCCTCCAGGTTGATCGGTTTGGAAACATAGTCGTCCATGCCGGCGGCCAGGAACCGGTTCCGGTCTCCCTGGAGCGCGTAGGCGGTCAGGGCCACGATGGGGATGTCGGGGTTCCCGGCCTCGCCCGCGCGGATGCGCCGCGTGGCCTGCTCGCCGTCCATGATCGGCATCAGGGCGTCCATGAGCACCAGGTCGAAGGGCATGGTCCGCAACAGGTCCAGGGCCTGCTGTCCGTTGGCGGCCATTTCCACGGCATGTCCCCAACTTTCCAGGAGATGGGCTGCGAACAGGCTGTTGACCTGATCGTCTTCCACAACAAGGATGCGCAGCGACGGACGCGGCTTGCGCAGGAACGTCATGGAGGCTCCCTCCGCCTTGACCGGCTCCACGCCGTGACCGCACACGATGTCAAAGGAAAAGACGCTGCCCTTGTCGCGTTCGCTTTGCACCTGGATGGAGCCGCCCATCATTTCCACGAGGGCCTTGGAAATGGCCAGGCCGAGTCCGGTTCCGCCATGCTGGACATGGGCGGCGGACGAGGCCTGCTCGAATTTTTCAAAAATGGACCGCACCTGATCCGGGGCAATGCCGATGCCGTCGTCCTTTACCACGAACCGCAGGCGGACCTTGTCCGGTTCCCTGGCCGCCTCGCGCCGGACCGTGACCGCCACGGTCCCCTTTTTCGTAAACTTGATGGCGTTGCCGACCATGTTGGTCAGGATCTGGCGCAGCCGTCCCTTGTCGCCGGCAACTGTGGCCGGGACGTCCGGGGCGATGTCGTAGACAAAGGACAGTCCCTTGTCCCGGGCCAGGACCTCCAGGGGTTTGAGCGTGGAGACGACCAGGGCGGCCGGGGCAAAGGGGCGTATTTCCAGCACCATCCGGCCGGCCTCGATTTTGGAAAAATCGAGTATATCGTTGATGATGTCGAGGAGCGACTGCCCGGCCTGTTGGACGAGCAGGAGGAATTCCCGCACATCGTCCGGCAGGCACCGGTTGAGGGCCAACTGGGTCATGCCCAGGATGCCGCTCATGGGCGTTCGGATCTCATGGCTCATGTTGGCCAGGAATTCGCTTTTGCTCCTGTTCGCCTGCTCGGCTTTCCGCTTGGCCGCAAGGAGTTCCGCCTCAAACCGTTTGGTGTCGGAAACGTCGCGCAGGACGGCCAGCAGGCCGGTTTGTTTCCCCTGTCCGTCGCGCAGGACGCTGACCGACGCCTGCACCACGAGGGCGCTGCCGTCGGCCTTGGCATGCTCGAATTCCCTGGTTCTCGGACAGTTGGCTTCCGGTGGCTTGGACTCGCCGTCCGTATCGTCATCCATGATCCAGGCGATGGCGCCGAAGGCCGCCAGGGGCTGGCCCAGAGCCCGCTCGGCCGGAACGCCAAGGATCGTGGCGGCAGCCGGATTCCAGAGGCTGACCAGGCCCTGGTTGTCCACGGCAAGCAGCGCGTCGCTGGCCTGGGACAGGACGTCGGCCTGGAAGCGAAGCCGGTCCTCGAGCTGTTTGCAGGCGGCGCACGCGCCAGGGGCGCGGCCGGTACACTCCTGGCCGGCCCTGCTGGTTGCGGCCTCCACGGGAGGGGAGGCAGGGTTTTGCAGCCGCGCCTTCCCGGGGAGTTCTGCAGTGGGATTTGCGGGTGGTTTCTTGGGATCGGAGACACGCTCTCCGGATTTGGCCTCGGGCGGTGTTTCTCTTGGCGGCATGACGACTCCTGACCCGGTGCGCGCTAAAGATTATCCTATGGTGGACTTTTGACGGAGCGCCGCGTCACGACGCAAGACATTGCGGACAACGACGGTCATGGCGGGAGCCGGATCCTCTCCTGCCGTGGCGCGGTGCGTCGCCGTTCGTCTGAGCGCGGCAAATTTATAAATTTATCTATAACAAGGCAAGGGCGTTTGTCGCCCCGCAGATTTTGCGGCTGCGCACTGCAAGATCCAGTCCGGCATGCCCGGACCGTTTCCGTCGGCCGGCTTCCCCGGCCTCTTGCGCTCCAGGTCGGAACACAGCCGGCCCTGGTGTCGGATGGTCCGGCTGCCTCGCGGAAACCGCAAGGATTTGTCACGGAGGTGTTTGGTGGTAGCCTGGCGACGGAGCGGGGTTCGCGCCTGGAAGCGCCTGGCGCGGAGACCCCGGCGCCTTGGCCGGTGACGGCCTCGGATGGAGCCGGCCGACAGGGGCCGGGCGGAAGCGGCGTCCGTGGCGGCGTCAATTCCATGGCGAAGCGGTTTGGGGGCGGGCATGGCACAAAAGGGCCGGGGAAGGATATGGATCGGCGCCTCGGGCTGGCACTATGGCCACTGGCTGGGGCCGTTCTATCCGCCCGGGCTGCCGAAAAGCCGCTGGTTCGCGTATTACGCCGACCATTTTAAGACTGTGGAAATAAACGCCAGCTTCTACCGTCGCCTGACGCCGGCCGTGGTTGCGGCCTGGAGCCGGACGGCTCCGGCCGGCTTTCTTTTCGCGCTCAAGGCCCACCGGGGCATCACCCACTTCAAAAAGCTCAAGGATGTCCGGCAACCGGTGGCGGAATTCTTGACTGTCGCTTCCGGACTGGGGGAGGCGCTCGGTCCGATCCTGTTCCAGTTGCCGCCGCGTTGGCGCTTCGACGCCGTCCGGCTTCGCGACTTTCTGGCCGATCTGCCGGTCGGACCGCGCTATGTTCTCGAACTGCGGGACCCGTCCTGGATCAACGACACGGCCCTGTCTCTCCTGGCCGCGTCCGGCGTGGCCTTCTGCGTGTACGAATTGGCCGGTTTCCGTTCGCCAGAGGCGGTGACCGCCCCTTTCGCCTACCTCCGGCTGCACGGGCCGGCCGGGGCTTACCAGGGCCTCTACGGCCGGGCCGGGCTCGATCCCTGGGCCAGGACCATCGGCCGATGGGCCGGTCAGGGACTGGATGTCTACTGTTATTGCGACAACGACCAGAACGGGTACGCGGCCCGGGACGCGGCCATGCTGGCCGCCCTGCTGGAAGCGGGGCGCGGGGCGTGACCAGGGATCAAGGCCCTTCCCGAAACCGCGCCTCCCAAGCGGTTCGCCGCGAACCGGCGTAAGCGGGAGCTTGGAGAACGTGCTGGCCCCACGCCTGGGTCCCGCAACAAGGTCTTGAAAAAGAAAAAACCCGGGCACCGCAGGATGCCCGGGATTGTTTTCTTCTGGCGGAGAGGGAGGGATTTGAACCCTCGAACAGGGTTTACCCCCGTTACCCGCTTAGCAGGCGAGCGCCTTCGGCCAGCTCGGCCACCTCTCCGCAAAACGGCTAAATAAACGTTTGCACGGCCCGGGTCAAGGGAAAATCCGGACCTCCGTCCGGGACTTCCTCCGGTTATTGCCGCTCCCGCTCTTTACAGAGCCCCGGCCCCGTGGATATGCTCACCTTTCGCCTAAAACGAGCCCCCTCAAGAAGGAGTCCAGGGCATGAAAAAGTTCGCGCGTATGGAGCGCCTTCCGCCATACGTCTTCGCCACCGTCAACGAGCTGAAAATGCAGATGCGGCGTCGCAACGAAGACGTCATCGACCTCGGCATGGGCAACCCCGACCTGCCCACGCCGCCGCACATCGTCGAGAAGCTCGTCGAGGCCGCCCAAAAGGCCGTCAACCACCGCTATTCCGCATCCCGGGGCATCAAGGGCCTGCGCAACGCCATTGCCGCCTGGTACAAGCGCCGGTTCGACGTGGACATCGATCCCGAAACCGAGGCCGTGGTCACCATGGGCGCCAAGGAAGGCCTGGCCCACCTGGCCCTGGTCATGCTCTCCCCGGGCGACGTGGTTTTCGCCACGGACCCGTCCTATCCGATCCACCCCTATTCCTGCATCATCGCCGGGGCGGACGTGCGGCGCATCCCCATCAGCTGCGACCGCGACTTCATCGAGGACCTGCTGGCCGCGACCAAGCAGACCTGGCCGCAGCCGAAACTGCTCATCATCTCCTTTCCCCACAACCCGACCACGGCCACCGTGGACGTGGACTTCTTCCAGCGCATCGTGGACTTCGCCAAGGAACACGACATCATGGTGATCCACGACTTCGCCTACGCCGACTTCGGCTTCGACGGCTACCAGCCGCCGAGCTTTCTGCAGGCCAAGGGCGCCAAGGACGTGGGGGTGGAGTTCTTCTCCCTGACCAAGAGCTATTCCATGGCCGGCTGGCGTGTGGGCTTTTGCTGCGGCAACCCGGAGATGGTCCATGCCCTGACCCGCATCAAGAGCTACCTGGACTACGGCATCTTCCAGCCCATCCAGATCGCGGCCACCGTGGCCTTAAACGGCCCCCAGGAGTGCGTGCGCGAGATCATGGACGTCCACCAGGACCGCCGCGATGCCCTGATCGAGGGCCTGGCCCGGGCCGGCTGGGACGTGCCCGCGCCCAAGTCCACCATGTTCGTGTGGGCCAAGATCCCGGAGCCGTTCGCCCACCTCAAGTCCGTGGAATTCTCCAAGCTCCTGCTGCGCGAGGCCGGCGTGGCCGTGTCCCCGGGACTCGGGTTCGGCCATTTCGGCGACAGCCATGTCCGTTTCGCCCTGGTCGAAAACCGCCACCGCATCAACCAGGCCATGCGTGGCATCAAAAAGGTGCTTTCCGGATGAACGCCGCAACTGACGCTCCCGTCCGCATCGGGCTGGCCGGACTCGGCACTGTCGGGTCCGGCCTCGTGGCCATTGTCGAACGCAACGCCGACTGGATCGCCAGGCGTCTCGGGCGGTCCGTGGTCGTCAAGAAGGTCCTGGTCCGCGACCCGTCCAAGCCCCGGGCCGTGGCCCTGGGGCCTGGCACGGAACTGACCACCGATCCCGACGCCCTGGTCACGGACCCGGACATCGACATCGTGGTCGAGCTCATGGGCGGGCTGGACGCCCCGTTCGCGCTCATCCACAAGGCCCTGTCCGCAGGCAAGCACGTGGTCTCGGCCAACAAGGCCTTGCTCGCCGAACGTGGGCCCGAGCTTTTCACCCTGGCCGCGAAAAAGGGGCTCGGCCTCTACTACGAGGCCAGCTGCGCCGGAGCCGTGCCCATTGTCGAAACCCTCAAGTCGTCCCTGGCCGGCAACCGGATCAGGAGCATCATCGGCATTTTAAACGGCACGGCCAACTACATCCTCTCCAACATGAGCGACGCCGGCCTGTCCTTTGCCGACGCCCTCTGCCAGGCCCAGACCAAGGGCTACGCCGAGTGCGATCCGACCCTCGACATCCAGGGCATCGACGCGGCCCACAAGCTGATTTTGCTCATCCGCCTGGCCTACGGACAGAACCTGCCCCTGGCCAAGCTGCCCGTGGAGGGCATCACCCGGGTCACGCCCGAGGACATCCGGTTCGCCGGCGAGTTCGGCTACACCATCAAGCTCATCGGCCAGGTCCGGGAGGCGGAGGGGAAGCTCGCCGCCGGCGTCTGCCCGATGCTGGTGCACAAGGATTTCCTCCTGGCCAGCGTCAAGGGGGCGTTCAACGCCGTTCGGGTCGAGGGCGACGCCTCCGGCCCCATCATCCTCCACGGCAAGGGGGCCGGCGACCTGCCGACCGGCAGCGCCGTCCTGGCCGACATCCTGGCCCTGGCCCGGGAAGGCATGGTCCCCAACAACACCGGGTTCACGGCCGAGCCCCTGCCCGAGGCCGTTCTGCTCGATCCCGACGACGCCGTGTGCCCGCACTACATCCACTTCACGGTCAAGGACCAGCCGGGCGTCATGGCCGCCATCTCCAAATCCATGGGCGTCCACGGGGTCAGCATCCGCCAGGCCGTGCAAAAGGGCGAACCCGAGGACGGCTACGTGCCCATCGTCTTTTTGACCCACGAGGCCCCGACCCGGGCCATCAAGGGCGTGCTGGACGACGCCGCGGCCATGCCGTTTATCAAACCTGGAACGGTGCACTTTCGGGTGTTGTAGGAGAAGACCGGGGCGCTGCCCCGGGCCCCGCCGGGGGGAATGATTCCCCCCGGACCCCCTCGACGGGGGTCAACAGACGATATCACGACGCGAAGCACGCCAAAAGTTTTTGAAGAGAGTCCAGAGAGAAACTTTTCTCAAAAAGTTTCTCTCTGGCCGCCGGAGGCATCCCTTGTCCGCTTCTTCACCCAAACGCAAACTCGTCTTCCTCATCGCCGACGGCATGGGCGACACGCCCGTTGCGGCCCTGGGCGGCAAGACGCCCATGGAGGCGGCCCACACGCCGCACATGGACCGGCTGGCCCGGGAGGGGCTGGTCGGGCTTTGCCGCACCGTGCCGGAGGGCATGGCCCCGGGCTCGGACGTGGCCAACATGTCGCTTCTGGGGTTTGACCCGGCCAGCCACCACACCGGCCGGGGCCCCATCGAGGCGGCGGCCATGGGGCTTCCCCTGGACGAGGACGACGTGGTCTTCCGGCTCAACACCGTGACGGTCAGCGAACTCTCGGACAGCGGGCTGATGCGCGACTATTCGGCCGGCCACATCGCCACCGACGTGTCCCGGCCCCTGGTCGAGCGGATCGGCCGGGAGTGCGCGCCAGAGGGATACGAGGTCCATGCCGGCGTGCAGTACCGCCACCTGCTCGTGGCCAAGCATGCCGCCGGCAAGGCCGAGGCCGCGGTGTCCGTGCGGCCGCCCCACGACATCACGGACCAGGGCATCGCCCCGGACCTGGCCGAGCTGCGCCGGGCGCCGGCGCTGTGGGATTTCGTGGCCTGCGCGGCCGGCGTCCTGGCCGGGCCGGAGAGCGGAAGCAAGGCCAACGCGGTGTGGCCCTGGGGCCAGGGCAGGGCGCTTTCGCTGCCGGATTTCCGCGCGACCTTCGGCCTTCGCGGGGCCGTGGTTTCGGCCGTGGACCTGGTCAAGGGCCTGGGCCGGGCGGCCGGCATGGCCGTCTTGGACGTGCCCGGGGCCACGGGGCTGCTTGACACCAACTACGAGGGCAAGGTGGCGGCGGCCCTGGCATTTCTCGAACGCGGCGATTTCGTCTTCGTCCACGTCGAGGCCCCTGACGAGTGCGGCCACGGCGGGGACGCGGCCGGCAAGGCCGAGGCCGTGGCCCGGTTCGACGCCCGCATCGTCGCGCCCATGCTGGACGCCCTGGGCGAAAAAGCCGCGTTTCTCATCGCCTGCGACCACCCGACGCCCATTGCCATCCGGACCCACACGGCCGATCCCGTGCCTTTTCTTTTCTGGAAGCAGGGGGTAACTCCCTCCGGCGTCGCCGCTTTCAGCGAACGCGAGGCCGCCGGAACCAGCCTGGTGGTCGCGCCCGGGCACACGTTGCTCAGGCGGGCGGTTGCCTGGAACGGATAGCGAGCCCATGGCCCTGATCCTCAAGCCTGAAGAATTTCCCCTGCCGGACACCCGGCTGCGGCTGACCGTGTCCTACGGCGAAACCGACCGCATGGGCTACGCCTACTACGGCCACTATCCCCACTGGTTCGAACGGGCCAGGGGGCAGTTCATCCGCGAGCGGGGCATGAGCTACGCCGAAGTGGAGACGCGCGGCGTCTGGCTGCCGGTGCGCGACATGGCCGTGCGCTACCTCCGCCCCGCCCATTACGACGAGGACATCGTGGTCCGGGCCGGCGTGGCCGCCTGGGGCCGGGCCTCGGTCACCTTTGTCTATCAGGTCTTTGGGCAGGTTTCCGGGCAGGTTGGCGGGCCGCCGGAGGCGACCGTCCTCCTGGCCGCCGGCGAGACGCTCCACGCCTGCACTTCGCCCCAGGGCAGGCCGATTCCGGTCCCGGACTGGCTTCGCGGCCTCTTTGCCGCCTAGCCTCCCGTTTTCGCTTCCAACCCCGCACCCATCATGTTCATCGACATCCATACGCACGCCTATCATCCGAAGATCGCGGACAAGGTCCTGGTCCAACTCGAAGACCACTACGGCATCCACCCCGTGGGCACCGGCCAGATCGACGATTTGGTCGAACGGGCCAAGAAGGCCGGCCTCGACCGGGTGGTGGTCCACAATGCGGCCACGGCCCCGGCGCAAGTGGTCCCGGCCAACAACTGGGCCATCCGGATCCACCGGGAACACCCCGAGGTTTTGGCCTTCGGCACCCTGCACACGGACTTCCCGGACTTCGAGCGCGAGCTCGACCGGCTGTGGCGGTCCGGCATCAAGGGCATCAAGTTCCACGCCGACTTCCAGGGGTTCCGTCTGGACGACCGCAAGCTGTGGCCCATCTTCGAGGCCCTGTCCGGCCGGTTCGCGGTCATGCTCCACGTGGGCGACCGCCTGCCGCCCGAGGAGAACAATTCCTGTCCGGCCAAGGTGGCGGCCATCCTCCGGGACTTCCCGGACATGACCGTCATCGCCGCCCACATGGGCGGGTATCTCCACTGGCAATACGCCCTGGAGCACTTGGTCGGCAAAAATGTGTATATCGATACGTCCAGCACCCTGGCCTTCATCGACGACGACACCCTGGCCCGGATCTTCGCCGGCCATCCCCGGGACCGCATCCTGTTCGGCAGCGACTATCCGCTTTTCGATCCGGGCGAAGAGATCGGTCGGCTGCGCAAGCGCCTGCGCCTGCGCGACGCCGAGCTGGAGCAGCTCCTGTCCACGGCTACCGCACTGTTCCGGTAACAAAAATGTGGATTGACGTGGAGCGGGGCCTCGTGCTGGAACGGCCTGACCCGGCCTCGTCGCCATGAAAACCGTTGGCGACCCGGGCAAGGAGTTTTTCCAATGAGGATTCGCACGCACGTTCTCTGCTCTCTCGCCATCATGTTCCTCCTCAGCTGCGCCATGTTCGTCGCCACCTGGATCATCACCGCCGGGCAGGCCGATGACGGAACGGTCATCAACCTCGCCGGCCGGCAACGGATGCAGGTCCAGAAAATCGCCAAGGATGTCCTGGCCCATGCCCACCAGGCCAAGTCAGGGACCGCCCCCGCCGGTCTGGCCGAGGATGTCCGCAAGCGCCTCGCCGCGTTCGACGCCCTGCAGTCCCTTCTGATCCACGGCGGCGAGTACCGGGACGGCCAGACCGTCCGCATTCCCGCGCCGGACCGGGAAACCGGCGCCCTGCTTCACGAGGCGTCGCAACAGGCCAAGGCGTTCGCCGCGGCGGCGGAAGCCATCCTGGCCCAAAGTGACGGAGGGGCCGTGGACAGGCTCCTGTCCGCTTCCGAAGCCGTGGTGGCCGCCCAGGAACGGGCCGTGGACCGGCTCCAGGCCGACGACGAAGCCAAGGTGTCGCTCCTGATGCTCATCCAGGAGGCGGGCATGGCCCTTGGCGTGGCGGTTTTTCTGGTCGTGCTGTTCATGCTCGGCCGCAACCTGAACCAGCCCCTGGCCCGGCTCCGCGACTTTGCCATGGCCGTGGCCGGCGGCGACCTCAAGGCCGTGGCCGCGGGCGCGTATCCGCCGGAACTGGCCGACCTGCGCGACGCCATGTCCCGCATGGTGGTGGCCCTGCAGGCCAACATGGCCGAGGCCCAGGAAAAGGGCCGGGCGGCCGAGGAGAAGGCCGCCGAGGTCGAACGGGCCCTGACGGCGGCCAGGGAGCAGGAGGAAAAGACGGCCGCGCTGCTCGCCCGCATGAACGAGGCGGCCGGCAAGGCCCTGTCGGTTTCCGAAGCCGTCATGCACGAATCCGCAAGCCTCCTGGCCCAGACCGGGCAGGTGGCCGACGGCGCCCTGCACCAGCGGGACCGCATGGTCGAAACGGCCACGGCCATGGAGGAGATGAACGCCACCGTGCTGGAGGTGGCCCGGAACGCCGCCTCGGCCGCGGTCAGCGCGGACGGGGCCAAGGGCAAGGCCATCACCGGAGCCGAGGGCGTCCGTTCGGCCGTCGCGTCCATCGAAACCGTGCGCACCCGGATCCTGGACCTCAAGGAGTCCATGACCTGCCTGGGCCAGCAGGCCGAAGGCATCGGCCACATCATGAACGTGATTTCCGACATCGCGGACCAGACCAACCTCCTGGCCTTAAACGCCGCCATCGAGGCGGCCCGGGCCGGCGAGGCCGGACGCGGCTTCGCCGTGGTGGCCGACGAGGTCCGGAAGCTGGCCGAAAAGACCATGACCGCCACCAAGGAAGTGGGCGACGCCGTCCTCGCCATCCAGGGCCAGGCCCGGGAGAACATCGCGGCCGTGGAATCGGCCGCCTCGGGCATCGAGGAGAGCACCCGGGCGGCGGCCGATTCCGGCCGGTTCATGGACGAGATCGTGGGCATCGTCGAGGTGACGGCCTCGGAAGTCGCGTCCATCGCCACGGCCTCGGAGGAGCAGTCGGCCACGGCCGAAGAGATCAACCGGGCGGTGGAGGAGGTCAATCGCATCGCCGGGGAAACGGCCGACGGCATGGAAGTGGCGACAGCGGCCCTTTCCGCCCTGTCGGAGCTTGCCGCCGAACTCGACGAGGTCATCCGGCGGATGACCGGAGACGCATCCGCGCCGCGCCAGGCCAAGCCCTCCCGCGCCGTGGCCGCGTCCGCGCGTCCGGCCCTGCCCCAAGGGCACGCCGCCAAGGCCCTGCCTGCGGCGCGTTCCGGCCGCGCCGTTTCGGCCGCGTCGCGCCCGGCCCCTGCCCGGACGCCGTCCCGGGCCGCCAAGGCTTCGGGCAACGGCGGGGCCGCGGCCTGTTCCGTGGGCAGCGGCATCCTGCAGTGGGACGAGTCCCTGCGCGTCGGCGTCCAGGAGATCGACGGCCAGCACCAGAAGCTGGTGCAGATGATCTGCGACCTGCACGAGGCCATGCGTTCGGGCCAGGGCAAGGACCAGATCGAACCGATCCTGCGGGAGCTCGAGGACTACACGGTGGAGCACTTCGGGTACGAGGAGAAGCTCATGGAGCGCCACAAGTACCCGGGGTATCTCAACCACCGCAAGGAGCACCAGGCCTTCGTGGACAAGGTCATCGCCTTTGGCAACGAGTTCCACGAAAACAGGACGGCCTTGACCATGGAGATCATGAACTTCCTCAAGAACTGGCTGGTCGGGCACATCAAGGGAACGGACCGGAAGTACAGTTCTTTTTTCAACGAGCGGGGCGTGCACTAGCCGCTCCTCGGGAGTCCGAAAAAGCCCGGAACCGCGACAGGCGGTTCCGGGCTTTTTTCATGGTCGGGCGGTTTTCCGAAACAGGGTGGCCAGGATCTCAGCCGGGCAGGGCGGCGGCCGCCTCCCGCCGCAGGCTTTCGAGCAGCCCCGTCAGTTCGGCCGCCGACCTGGACAGGCGCTCCAGTTCCGCCCGCGCCTCTTCCATGCCCTGGCTGGTGGCCTCGGACACGAGGCTGATGTCGGTCAGGGCCCGGTTGATTTCCTCCGAGGCGGCCGACTGCTCCTCCGAAGCCGTGGCAATGGAGCGGATCTCGTCGGTGGTGGTTTCGGCCAGGGCCACGATCTGTTGCAGGGCCTCTCCGGCCCTGCCGGCCAGGTCCGTGGCCGCGGCCACGGCGGCCACGGCCGTGTCCATGCCGGAAACGTTCTCGCGCACCCCGCTGTCGATGGCCGCGACCACGGTCGCCACCTCGCCCGTGGCCTGCATGGTCTTTTCGGCCAGCTTCCGGACCTCGTCGGCCACCACGGCGAAGCCGCGTCCGGCCTCGCCGGCCCGGGCCGCCTCGATGGCGGCATTGAGGGCCAGGAGGTTGGTCTGGTCCGCGATGTCGGAAATTACGTTCATGATGGCCCCGATGCCCTTGGCCCTCTCTCCCAGGGTGTCCAGGCTGGCCTTGAGGCCCACGGAAAGTTCCCGGACCCGGCCGATGGAGCCGGCCACCTCCTGGGTGGCGGCCAGTCCTTCCCGCGCCCCCTCGCGGGCGGCCAGGGCGCTTTCCGAAGCCCGGGCGGCGTTTCGGGCCACCTCCAGCACGGTGGCGTTCATCTCCTCCATGGCCGTGGCCGTCTCCGCGGTACGGTCGTGCTGGCGGGTGGTGCCCGCAGCCACCTCGGTCACCCGCGCGGCCAGGGCGTTGCCGGCCCCGGCCACGGCCTCGGCCAGGCCTTCCAGCCGGTCGGCGGCCTCGGCCAGGCCCGCCAACCGCGCCTCTTCGGCCCGTTCCATGGCCTTTTCCACCGCCAGCCGGCTCCGCTCGGCCTCTTCGGTCTTGGCCTCGGCCGCGGCTTTCTGGGCCGCGACTGCCGCAAAGGAGGCCCGGAGCTGGTGAGCCATGTCGGCCATGGCCGACATCACGCCGCAGTTACGGCCCTTGAGGGAACAGGCCTGTTCCACGTTTTCAAAGCGGCCGGCCGCCACGTCGCGGGCCAGGGCCGCCACCACGGCGGGCTCGGCCCCGAGCTGGCGCAGGATGCTCCGCGACGCCAGCCAGGCCGTCACCGCCCCCATGCCCAGGGACAGGGCCAGCAGGACATACTGCAGGGTGAGATCGGCGGCCAGGTCGGCGACAACGGCCTCGACCTGGGCATCGGCGTTGCGGAACTGGGCCTCCTTGAGGGGGTTGATCCGCTTGGCCAGGGCCTCGGTGCGGGCGTCGAAATCCTCCATCAGGACGTTTCCGGCCTCGCGGCCGTCCCGAACATAGGACTGGGCCATGCGCCGGCCGACGTCGTACATGGTCTCGAAATCCGTGGCGATGGCCTGGACCTCGGCCTGCAGGGCGGGGTCGCCCTTGCTTCTGGCCAGTTCCCGAAATTTGGCCACGCCCTGCCGGAAGGTCCCGGCCGAGGTTTCGGCGGCGGCAAAGCCGTCCTCCTCGCCCGTGGCCGAGACATCGGTAAGATACTGCTGCACATTGACCGCCTCGAACTGCATCCGCGCCGCCTCGTCGGCCAGGGGCAGACTTTCCGAGCGCACCACCGCGGCCCGCTCCTTTACGGCCTTCAGGGAAAAGGTCATGACCAGGGCTCCGATTGTCATGGCCGCGAGAACGAGGCCGAAGCCGAGGCCCATTCTCGCTTTTATCGAGAGTTGCATGGAAACCGCCTGCATGTGAGTAGTTCGTGACACGGGCGACCCGGCGCGGGCCGGGCCAGAACGGACAGCATTGGAACTCGGGGCAAGGTAACAGCCCGGGGCGGGGGGTGGTCAAGACGATGGGCAGGACTCTTTCGGCGGACAGGCGCGGCAACGGCGCAATCGTGGACATTGTCGCGCCGACGCACGACGCGCCGATCTTTGTCAGGGCCAGGATCCAGCCGGGCCGGGCTCCGGCCGTGTGTTGCCTCCATGGCCTTGGCGATTCGCACCTGGCCTTTGAGGACGCCTTCGAGACCCGCTACCTGGCCGGGGCCAGCGTCATCGCGCCGGACATGGCCGGACACGGCGCGAGTCCGGCCGCTCTGGACTATTCCATGGAAGCGGCCGCCCGGCGCGTCCGGGCCGTCATCAATCACCTTTCCGAGCACCACGGCCTGCGCCCGAGCCCGCTCTATCTGGTCGGCCACTCCGTGGGCGGCATTCCGGCCATCTATTACTGCCGCGACGCCGCGCCGGGCGAGGTGGGCGGCCTGGTCCTGGCCGAGGCCTCGGTCACCCGCTTCGGTTCGTTCATTACGGCCCACGCCGAAGCGGCCCGCCTGTCCGGCCGGTTCGGCGAGTGGTACCGGGACTTCCGGGAACAACTCATCTTTCGGGACTACCTCGGCAAGTTTCCCTTTTGCCGCCACTACTACGCCTCCCTGCGCTTCTGCCGGGAAGAGGCCTTTCTCGAAACCGTGCTGGCCGTGCGCAAGGTGGCCAAGGCCCTGCCCGGCAAGTGGAGCCACGCCGCCGGCGAGGCCCTGTCCGGTCTCAGCCTGCCCATGGTCTACGCCTACGGCCGGGACCTGGCCCCGGAGACCCTGGCCTTTCTGCAGGAACGCGGCATCCCGGCTCGGCCCTTTCCCACGGACTGCCACTTCCTCATGCAGGCCATGACCGGCGAATTCTACGGCCTGCTCGGGGAATTCTGCCGCTAGGGCCGTCCTGTCCCTTGCCAGGACGCCTGGGGCGACGCATACTGCAAGCCTGGGTTCCCGCCGCCGTGGCGCGCCCTGTGGGCGTGCTCCGAGCGGCCAATCGTGCCCCAAGGGAGCAGCCATGGACGTGTTTCATTTTTCCCTGACCGAGGAAGAAAAGGACTACCTCAAGGACCTGGTCCGGTCGCGCATCGCCGCCCGGCTGGCCGGGCAAGAGGCCGGGACGCCGCAACCGCCGACCGACAAGCTGCGCGAGCCTTTCGGCGCGTTCGTCACCCTGACTCTGGACGGCCGGCTGCGGGGCTGCATCGGGCACATCGTGGGCGACCGGCCGCTTTTCGAGACCATCGGCGAAATGGCCGAGGCCGCGGCCTTCGGCGACCCGCGTTTCCCGCCGTTGACCCATGCGGAATTCAGTCGGATCGCCGTGGAAATCTCCATCCTGAGCCCCTTGACCGCCTGCCCGGACCCGAAACTGGTGGAAGTGGGCCGCCACGGCCTGCTTGTGCGGCGGGGGATGCGGTCGGGGCTGCTGCTGCCCCAGGTGCCGGTGGAGTGGGGCTGGGACCGCAAGACCTTCCTGGACCAGACCTGCCACAAGGCCGGTCTGCCTCCCGGGTGCTGGAAGAACCCGGAAACCACGGTCCTGTGGTTCGAGGCTGCGGTCTTCTAGCCGGTCCCGGCGACGGCGTCCGTGGGGCGGACCGAAGGAGCCGTTTTCCCGGGGTGAAGCAGCTGCCCCGCGTCCGGGAAAAGCCTGGTCAGGGCCGGGGCAGTCGTTGGGCCAGGGTGGCCAAGGCTCCCAGGTATTCCCCGGCCCCGACTGCCAGCAGGTCGTTGTGCCCGGCCCCGGCAATGACCAGCAGGCGCTTGTCCGGCGCGGGCGAGGCCGCATGCAGCAGCCGGGCCTCGGACGGCGGGATCAGGTCGTCCGCGCCGCCGTGGATGTAAAGCGTGGGGCCCGTGAACCGGGCTGCGTGCTCCAGGTTGCCGAACCCGTCCGCCTCGGTCAGGCCGCGTCCGACCCGGTCCGCGCCAAGGACCGCCAACAGCGGCAGGGTGTTGGCAAAACCGCTCTCAATGACCAGCCCGTCCAGGGCCTCGGGCCGCCTGGCCGCCAGGGACAGGGCGCAGGCGCTGCCGAGGGAGCGCCCCATGACCACCAGACGCGGGGAAAAACCCGTGGCCGCCAGCCGTTTCCGAACCACATCCAGCACGGCCTCGGCGTCGCCGGCCAGGCGCGAGGCAGTGGCTTCCCCGGCTCCGTGCCCATAGCCCCGAAATTCCCCGACCGCCAGATTGAAGCCGGCCCGTTGCGCCAGCGGGGCGAATCCGTCGTAATCCGAAGCCACTTCGCCGTTGCCGTGGAATAAAAGGAGCGTCGGGAGCGCGGGGTCGGCCAGGTGCGCCCGCACGTAGAGCCGCGTGCCGTCCGGGGCGGCGGCAAAGAGGTCGGCATCCGGCCGCACGGGCGCGGGATCGATTCTCGGGTGAAAGAGCCGCCGGCCGATGTCCGGGCGGTCCAGGGCGGTCAGGTCGGCCATGAGAACCTCCGGGAAAGCGGCCAGGGCAAGACAGACGGCCAAGGCCGCCAGGAGCAGGTGCGGGATGTTCATGGCTCAAGGTGTGCCCCCACCCGTGGCAAAGGGCAAGTCCGGGTTTCGAAGGGGCGGGAATGCCATGTGAAGGTGTGGGCACGCCTGTTTCGGGGCCTCACTTATGGCAACAATCCCTCCTCGTGGGTGAGAAGAATTCTTGAAATATAGGCGATTTTTCGGCAGCCGCTCCTTTTTTTTAGGAAAGGGACAGGCTGTCACAGAAAACAGGAAAATATTCTTTTGAGATCATTGGAATTTTATTTTGTTCCACCCTGGCATGTATTTGGCAAATACATGGGCAGGGATTGCCGGAAATGTGAATGTCGCCGGGGGGCGGCACAGCGCCAGGGGGAGATCATGCAACGTTTATTGTACATCATCGGCTTGGCGGCTCTGGGAGTGGGACTCTATACGTTTGAAACGCCGGGGCTTTCGGCGCAGCAGACCGCGCCGCCGCAGGAACGTGCGGCCGTCGTCGCCGCGGCCGAACCGCAAAGCACCGTGGTCCGTCTGGCCGAGGCCAGCCTGGCCATGCGCCGGGTGGACGGAGACCCCGTCATGGCGGCCTACCCCGAGCCGCACCCGGAGAAGCTTTTCCAGAAAAAGTGATGACGCAGCAACAAAATGCCGTGGCGCTGGTCCGCGTCCAGCCGCCAGAGGGGATGTCCGGAGCATCCCCTTTTTCATGCCCGCCGTCAGGCGCGCGGTCCGGCGTTGCAGGCCAAAAACGGACAGAACCGGACGGCCTCCTCGCGCAGGCGGGTGCCCGGGCCTTCGCCCTCGTACAGGGCCAGGGGCGGGTCCAGGCGCAGTCCTGGTCGGCCGTTTTTTCGGGCCAGGACCAGGATCTGGCGGGCCGGGGCCTCCCGTCGCGGAGCCACCGGCAAGATGCGCTTGGGCTCGAGGCCGTACGCCGTCAACCCGGCCAGGACATGGACCAGCCGCTCGGCCAGGTGGACGCAGGCCAGGCGGCCCTTGTCGGCCAGGACATGGGACGCGGCGGCGGCAAAGGCGTCCAGGTCCCCTTGGGTCTCGAACCGGGCGGCTTCGCGGTCACGGTGCCGCGGCCGGCGGCCCGAACACGGGTGGCGATAGGGCGGGTTGGCCAGCACCAGATCGAAAGCGGCGGCCGGAATGGAAGCGTCGGCGCGGATGTCCCGGATGTCGCGGCACCGGGCGGTGAACCGGTCGGCCAGGCCCAGTCGCCGGGCGTTCTCCCGGGCCGCGTCCACCATGGCCGGATCGCGGTCCAGGCCGAGCACGGTCGCTTGGGGATCGCGGCCGGCCAGAAGCAGGCCAAGGCCGACCGGGCCGCAGCCCGTGCCGAGGTCCAGGACCCGCCGTCCCGGCGAGGCGGCGGCAAAGCAGGCCAGGAGCAGGGCGTCGGCCCCGAAGCGGAAGCCGCCTTCCGGCTGGACCAGGCCGCGCGGGAAGGCCAGGCGGGCGGTGTGTGCGTGCATCACGTTTTTCAGCGCTTTTTTCAGGGTATGTCTGGCAAGATCGAGACAATGACGCCGTTTCCATGGCATGTTGGGGTAAAATCCCCGGCCCGGCGGTCCATGGCGGCAGCCGGAAACACGTCCCCTTGAAGCAGGAGGTCAGCATGAGGTCGAAGATGCGATTGGTTCTGTTTGTCTGCGCCGTCGTCGGCGGAAGCCTGTTGTTTGCCGATCTGGCCGCTTTCGCCCAGTGCCCGCCAGGCACCCACTGGTCGAACCGCTACTGGGAATGCGTGCCCAACCGCCGCATGCCGCCCCCGCCCCCGCCGCCGCCGGGACCGCCTCCGGGCCGCAGCTGCAAGAAGAGCTTCAACCGCTGCCTGCGTCTGTGCGCCGGCGTGCCAGGGTGCATCCAAAATTGCAACATGGATTATAACGTCTGCCGCCAGCGGCGCGGCTGGTAGGCCCTTTCAGGCCCAGGCCGGACGGCCGCCCGCGTCGCGCATGCGCGACGCGGGCGGCCGTCCGGCCTGGGCCTGAAAGGGCCTACCAGCCGCGCCGCTGGCGGCAGACGTTATAATCCATGTTGCAATTTTGGATGCACCCTGGCACGCCGGCGCACAGACGCAGGCAGCGGTTGAAGCTCTTCTTGCAGCTGCGGCCCGGAGGCGGTCCCGGCGGCGGCGGGGGCGGGGGCGGCATGCGGCGGTTGGGCACGCATTCCCAGTAGCGGTTCGACCAGTGGGTGCCTGGCGGGCACTGGGCGAAAGCGGCCAGATCGGCAAACAACAGGCTTCCGCCGACGACGGCGCAGACAAACAGAACCAATCGCATCTTCGACCTCATGCTGACCTCCTGCTTCAAGGGGACGTGTTTCCGGCTGCCGCCATGGACCGCCGGGCCGGGGATTTTACCCCAACATGCCATGGAAACGGCGTCATTGTCTCGATCTTGCCAGACATACCCTGAAAAAAGCGCTGAAAAACGTGATGCACGCACACACCGCCCGCCTGGCCTTCCCGCGCGGCCTGGTCCAGCCGGAAGGCGGCTTCCGCTTCGGGGCCGACGCCCTGCTCCTGGCCTGCTTTGCCGCCGCCTCGCCGGGACGGCGGGTCCTGGACCTCGGCACGGGCTGCGGCCCGGTCGGCCTTGGCCTGCTTCTGGCCGGCCGCGATCCCCAAGCGACCGTGCTCGGCCTGGACCGCGATCCGGCCATGGTGGACGCGGCCCGGGAGAACGCCCGGCGACTGGGCCTGGCCGACCGGTTCACCGCCCGGTGCCGCGACATCCGGGACATCCGCGCCGACGCTTCCATTCCGGCCGCCGCTTTCGATCTGGTGCTGGCCAACCCGCCCTATCGCCACCCGTGTTCGGGCCGCCGGCCGCGGCACCGTGACCGCGAAGCCGCCCGGTTCGAGACCCAAGGGGACCTGGACGCCTTTGCCGCCGCCGCGTCCCATGTCCTGGCCGACAAGGGCCGCCTGGCCTGCGTCCACCTGGCCGAGCGGCTGGTCCATGTCCTGGCCGGGTTGACGGCGTACGGCCTCGAGCCCAAGCGCATCTTGCCGGTGGCTCCGCGACGGGAGGCCCCGGCCCGCCAGATCCTGGTCCTGGCCCGAAAAAACGGCCGACCAGGACTGCGCCTGGACCCGCCCCTGGCCCTGTACGAGGGCGAAGGCCCGGGCACCCGCCTGCGCGAGGAGGCCGTCCGGTTCTGTCCGTTTTTGGCCTGCAACGCCGGACCGCGCGCCTGACGGCGGGCATGAAAAAGGGGATGCTCCGGACATCCCCTCTGGCGGCTGGACGCGGACCAGCGCCACGGCATTTTGTTGCTGCGTCATCACTTTTTCTGGAAAAGCTTCTCCGGGTGCGGCTCGGGGTAGGCCGCCATGACGGGGTCTCCGTCCACCCGGCGCATGGCCAGGCTGGCCTCGGCCAGACGGACCACGGTGCTTTGCGGTTCGGCCGCGGCGACGACGGCCGCACGTTCCTGCGGCGGCGCGGTCTGCTGCGCCGAAAGCCCCGGCGTTTCAAACGTATAGAGTCCCACTCCCAGAGCCGCCAAGCCGATGATGTACAATAAACGTTGCATGATCTCCCCCTGGCGCTGTGCCGCCCCCCGGCGACATTCACATTTCCGGCAATCCCTGCCCATGTATTTGCCAAATACATGCCAGGGTGGAACAAAATAAAATTCCAATGATCTCAAAAGAATATTTTCCTGTTTTCTGTGACAGCCTGTCCCTTTCCTAAAAAAAAGGAGCGGCTGCCGAAAAATCGCCTATATTTCAAGAATTCTTCTCACCCACGAGGAGGGATTGTTGCCATAAGTGAGGCCCCGAAACAGGCGTGCCCACACCTTCACATGGCATTCCCGCCCCTTCGAAACCCGGACTTGCCCTTTGCCACGGGTGGGGGCACACCTTGAGCCATGAACATCCCGCACCTGCTCCTGGCGGCCTTGGCCGTCTGTCTTGCCCTGGCCGCTTTCCCGGAGGTTCTCATGGCCGACCTGACCGCCCTGGACCGCCCGGACATCGGCCGGCGGCTCTTTCACCCGAGAATCGATCCCGCGCCCGTGCGGCCGGATGCCGACCTCTTTGCCGCCGCCCCGGACGGCACGCGGCTCTACGTGCGGGCGCACCTGGCCGACCCCGCGCTCCCGACGCTCCTTTTATTCCACGGCAACGGCGAAGTGGCTTCGGATTACGACGGATTCGCCCCGCTGGCGCAACGGGCCGGCTTCAATCTGGCGGTCGGGGAATTTCGGGGCTATGGGCACGGAGCCGGGGAAGCCACTGCCTCGCGCCTGGCCGGCGACGCCGAGGCCGTGCTGGATGTGGTTCGGAAACGGCTGGCGGCCACGGGTTTTTCCCCGCGTCTGGTGGTCATGGGGCGCTCCCTCGGCAGCGCCTGCGCCCTGTCCCTGGCGGCCAGGCGGCCCGAGGCCCTGGACGGGCTGGTCATTGAGAGCGGTTTTGCCAACACCCTGCCGCTGTTGGCGGTCCTTGGCGCGGACCGGGTCGGACGCGGCCTGACCGAGGCGGACGGGTTCGGCAACCTGGAGCACGCAGCCCGGTTCACGGGCCCCACGCTTTACATCCACGGCGGCGCGGACGACCTGATCCCGCCGTCCGAGGCCCGGCTGCTGCATGCGGCCTCGCCCGCGCCGGACAAGCGCCTGCTGGTCATTGCCGGGGCCGGGCACAACGACCTGCTGGCAGTCGGGGCCGGGGAATACCTGGGAGCCTTGGCCACCCTGGCCCAACGACTGCCCCGGCCCTGACCAGGCTTTTCCCGGACGCGGGGCAGCTGCTTCACCCCGGGAAAACGGCTCCTTCGGTCCGCCCCACGGACGCCGTCGCCGGGACCGGCTAGAAGACCGCAGCCTCGAACCACAGGACCGTGGTTTCCGGGTTCTTCCAGCACCCGGGAGGCAGACCGGCCTTGTGGCAGGTCTGGTCCAGGAAGGTCTTGCGGTCCCAGCCCCACTCCACCGGCACCTGGGGCAGCAGCAGCCCCGACCGCATCCCCCGCCGCACAAGCAGGCCGTGGCGGCCCACTTCCACCAGTTTCGGGTCCGGGCAGGCGGTCAAGGGGCTCAGGATGGAGATTTCCACGGCGATCCGACTGAATTCCGCATGGGTCAACGGCGGGAAACGCGGGTCGCCGAAGGCCGCGGCCTCGGCCATTTCGCCGATGGTCTCGAAAAGCGGCCGGTCGCCCACGATGTGCCCGATGCAGCCCCGCAGCCGGCCGTCCAGAGTCAGGGTGACGAACGCGCCGAAAGGCTCGCGCAGCTTGTCGGTCGGCGGTTGCGGCGTCCCGGCCTCTTGCCCGGCCAGCCGGGCGGCGATGCGCGACCGGACCAGGTCCTTGAGGTAGTCCTTTTCTTCCTCGGTCAGGGAAAAATGAAACACGTCCATGGCTGCTCCCTTGGGGCACGATTGGCCGCTCGGAGCACGCCCACAGGGCGCGCCACGGCGGCGGGAACCCAGGCTTGCAGTATGCGTCGCCCCAGGCGTCCTGGCAAGGGACAGGACGGCCCTAGCGGCAGAATTCCCCGAGCAGGCCGTAGAATTCGCCGGTCATGGCCTGCATGAGGAAGTGGCAGTCCGTGGGAAAGGGCCGAGCCGGGATGCCGCGTTCCTGCAGAAAGGCCAGGGTCTCCGGGGCCAGGTCCCGGCCGTAGGCGTAGACCATGGGCAGGCTGAGACCGGACAGGGCCTCGCCGGCGGCGTGGCTCCACTTGCCGGGCAGGGCCTTGGCCACCTTGCGCACGGCCAGCACGGTTTCGAGAAAGGCCTCTTCCCGGCAGAAGCGCAGGGAGGCGTAGTAGTGGCGGCAAAAGGGAAACTTGCCGAGGTAGTCCCGAAAGATGAGTTGTTCCCGGAAGTCCCGGTACCACTCGCCGAACCGGCCGGACAGGCGGGCCGCTTCGGCGTGGGCCGTAATGAACGAACCGAAGCGGGTGACCGAGGCCTCGGCCAGGACCAGGCCGCCCACCTCGCCCGGCGCGGCGTCGCGGCAGTAATAGATGGCCGGAATGCCGCCCACGGAGTGGCCGACCAGATAGAGCGGGCTCGGGCGCAGGCCGTGGTGCTCGGAAAGGTGATTGATGACGGCCCGGACGCGCCGGGCGGCCGCTTCCATGGAATAGTCCAGAGCGGCCGGACTCGCGCCGTGTCCGGCCATGTCCGGCGCGATGACGCTGGCCCCGGCCAGGTAGCGGGTCTCGAAGGCGTCCTCAAAGGCCAGGTGCGAATCGCCAAGGCCATGGAGGCAACACACGGCCGGAGCCCGGCCCGGCTGGATCCTGGCCCTGACAAAGATCGGCGCGTCGTGCGTCGGCGCGACAATGTCCACGATTGCGCCGTTGCCGCGCCTGTCCGCCGAAAGAGTCCTGCCCATCGTCTTGACCACCCCCCGCCCCGGGCTGTTACCTTGCCCCGAGTTCCAATGCTGTCCGTTCTGGCCCGGCCCGCGCCGGGTCGCCCGTGTCACGAACTACTCACATGCAGGCGGTTTCCATGCAACTCTCGATAAAAGCGAGAATGGGCCTCGGCTTCGGCCTCGTTCTCGCGGCCATGACAATCGGAGCCCTGGTCATGACCTTTTCCCTGAAGGCCGTAAAGGAGCGGGCCGCGGTGGTGCGCTCGGAAAGTCTGCCCCTGGCCGACGAGGCGGCGCGGATGCAGTTCGAGGCGGTCAATGTGCAGCAGTATCTTACCGATGTCTCGGCCACGGGCGAGGAGGACGGCTTTGCCGCCGCCGAAACCTCGGCCGGGACCTTCCGGCAGGGCGTGGCCAAATTTCGGGAACTGGCCAGAAGCAAGGGCGACCCCGCCCTGCAGGCCGAGGTCCAGGCCATCGCCACGGATTTCGAGACCATGTACGACGTCGGCCGGCGCATGGCCCAGTCCTATGTTCGGGACGGCCGCGAGGCCGGAAACGTCCTGATGGAGGATTTCGACGCCCGCACCGAGGCCCTGGCCAAGCGGATCAACCCCCTCAAGGAGGCCCAGTTCCGCAACGCCGATGCCCAGGTCGAGGCCGTTGTCGCCGACCTGGCCGCCGATCTCACCCTGCAGTATGTCCTGCTGGCCCTGTCCCTGGGCATGGGGGCGGTGACGGCCTGGCTGGCGTCGCGGAGCATCCTGCGCCAGCTCGGGGCCGAGCCCGCCGTGGTGGCGGCCCTGGCCCGCGACGTGGCGGCCGGCCGCTTTGAAAACGTGGAACAGGCCTGTTCCCTCAAGGGCCGTAACTGCGGCGTGATGTCGGCCATGGCCGACATGGCTCACCAGCTCCGGGCCTCCTTTGCGGCAGTCGCGGCCCAGAAAGCCGCGGCCGAGGCCAAGACCGAAGAGGCCGAGCGGAGCCGGCTGGCGGTGGAAAAGGCCATGGAACGGGCCGAAGAGGCGCGGTTGGCGGGCCTGGCCGAGGCCGCCGACCGGCTGGAAGGCCTGGCCGAGGCCGTGGCCGGGGCCGGCAACGCCCTGGCCGCGCGGGTGACCGAGGTGGCTGCGGGCACCACCCGCCAGCACGACCGTACCGCGGAGACGGCCACGGCCATGGAGGAGATGAACGCCACCGTGCTGGAGGTGGCCCGAAACGCCGCCCGGGCTTCGGAAAGCGCCCTGGCCGCCCGCGAGGGGGCGCGGGAAGGACTGGCCGCCACCCAGGAGGTGGCCGGCTCCATCGGCCGGGTCCGGGAACTTTCCGTGGGCCTCAAGGCCAGCCTGGACACCCTGGGAGAGAGGGCCAAGGGCATCGGGGCCATCATGAACGTAATTTCCGACATCGCGGACCAGACCAACCTCCTGGCCCTCAATGCCGCCATCGAGGCGGCCCGGGCCGGCGAGGCCGGACGCGGCTTCGCCGTGGTGGCCGACGAGGTCCGGAAGCTGGCCGAAAAGACCATGCAGGCCACGGGCGAGGTGGCGACCGTGGTCGCGGCCATCGACAGCGGGGTGCGCGAGAACGTTTCCGGCATGGACACGGCCGTGGCCGCCGTGGCCGCGGCCACGGACCTGGCCGGCAGGGCCGGAGAGGCCCTGCAACAGATCGTGGCCCTGGCCGAAACCACCACCGACGAGATCCGCTCCATTGCCACGGCTTCGGAGGAGCAGTCGGCCGCCTCGGAGGAAATCAACCGGGCCCTGACCGACATCAGCCTCGTGTCCGAGGCCACCAGCCAGGGCATGGAAGAGGCGCGGGCGGAACTGGAGCGCCTGTCCAGGTCGGCGGCCGAACTGACGGGGCTGCTCGAAAGCCTGCGGCGGGAGGCGGCCGCCGCCCTGCCCGGCTGAGATCCTGGCCACCCTGTTTCGGAAAACCGCCCGACCATGAAAAAAGCCCGGAACCGCCTGTCGCGGTTCCGGGCTTTTTCGGACTCCCGAGGAGCGGCTAGTGCACGCCCCGCTCGTTGAAAAAAGAACTGTACTTCCGGTCCGTTCCCTTGATGTGCCCGACCAGCCAGTTCTTGAGGAAGTTCATGATCTCCATGGTCAAGGCCGTCCTGTTTTCGTGGAACTCGTTGCCAAAGGCGATGACCTTGTCCACGAAGGCCTGGTGCTCCTTGCGGTGGTTGAGATACCCCGGGTACTTGTGGCGCTCCATGAGCTTCTCCTCGTACCCGAAGTGCTCCACCGTGTAGTCCTCGAGCTCCCGCAGGATCGGTTCGATCTGGTCCTTGCCCTGGCCCGAACGCATGGCCTCGTGCAGGTCGCAGATCATCTGCACCAGCTTCTGGTGCTGGCCGTCGATCTCCTGGACGCCGACGCGCAGGGACTCGTCCCACTGCAGGATGCCGCTGCCCACGGAACAGGCCGCGGCCCCGCCGTTGCCCGAAGCCTTGGCGGCCCGGGAC
The DNA here is from genome assembly GCA_964539435.1 of uncultured Desulfovibrio sp. Taxonomy (GTDB): domain Bacteria; phylum Desulfobacterota; class Desulfovibrionia; order Desulfovibrionales; family Desulfovibrionaceae; genus Solidesulfovibrio. Next base: position 30,659 of record CAZIJE010000008.1, on the reverse strand, counting down.
GGCGTCCGGGCAGGGGCCGGGCGCGACGCGGCCGAAACGGCGCGGCCGGAACGCGCCGCAGGCAGGGCCTTGGCGGCGTGCCCTTGGGGCAGGGCCGGACGCGCGGACGCGGCCACGGCGCGGGAGGGCTTGGCCTGGCGCGGCGCGGATGCGTCTCCGGTCATCCGCCGGATGACCTCGTCGAGTTCGGCGGCAAGCTCCGACAGGGCGGAAAGGGCCGCTGTCGCCACTTCCATGCCGTCGGCCGTTTCCCCGGCGATGCGATTGACCTCCTCCACCGCCCGGTTGATCTCTTCGGCCGTGGCCGACTGCTCCTCCGAGGCCGTGGCGATGGACGCGACTTCCGAGGCCGTCACCTCGACGATGCCCACGATCTCGTCCATGAACCGGCCGGAATCGGCCGCCGCCCGGGTGCTCTCCTCGATGCCCGAGGCGGCCGATTCCACGGCCGCGATGTTCTCCCGGGCCTGGCCCTGGATGGCGAGGACGGCGTCGCCCACTTCCTTGGTGGCGGTCATGGTCTTTTCGGCCAGCTTCCGGACCTCGTCGGCCACCACGGCGAAGCCGCGTCCGGCCTCGCCGGCCCGGGCCGCCTCGATGGCGGCGTTTAAGGCCAGGAGGTTGGTCTGGTCCGCGATGTCGGAAATCACGTTCATGATGTGGCCGATGCCTTCGGCCTGCTGGCCCAGGCAGGTCATGGACTCCTTGAGGTCCAGGATCCGGGTGCGCACGGTTTCGATGGACGCGACGGCCGAACGGACGCCCTCGGCTCCGGTGATGGCCTTGCCCTTGGCCCCGTCCGCGCTGACCGCGGCCGAGGCGGCGTTCCGGGCCACCTCCAGCACGGTGGCGTTCATCTCCTCCATGGCCGTGGCCGTTTCGACCATGCGGTCCCGCTGGTGCAGGGCGCCGTCGGCCACCTGCCCGGTCTGGGCCAGGAGGCTTGCGGATTCGTGCATGACGGCTTCGGAAACCGACAGGGCCTTGCCGGCCGCCTCGTTCATGCGGGCGAGCAGCGCGGCCGTCTTTTCCTCCTGCTCCCTGGCCGCCGTCAGGGCCCGTTCGACCTCGGCGGCCTTCTCCTCGGCCGCCCGGCCCTTTTCCTGGGCCTCGGCCATGTTGGCCTGCAGGGCCACCACCATGCGGGACATGGCGTCGCGCAGGTCGGCCAGTTCCGGCGGATACGCGCCCGCGGCCACGGCCTTGAGGTCGCCGCCGGCCACGGCCATGGCAAAGTCGCGGAGCCGGGCCAGGGGCTGGTTCAGGTTGCGGCCGAGCATGAACAGCACGACCAGAAAAACCGCCACGCCAAGGGCCATGCCCGCCTCCTGGATGAGCATCAGGAGCGACACCTTGGCTTCGTCGTCGGCCTGGAGCCGGTCCACGGCCCGTTCCTGGGCGGCCACCACGGCTTCGGAAGCGGACAGGAGCCTGTCCACGGCCCCTCCGTCACTTTGGGCCAGGATGGCTTCCGCCGCCGCGGCGAACGCCTTGGCCTGTTGCGACGCCTCGTGAAGCAGGGCGCCGGTTTCCCGGTCCGGCGCGGGAATGCGGACGGTCTGGCCGTCCCGGTACTCGCCGCCGTGGATCAGAAGGGACTGCAGGGCGTCGAACGCGGCGAGGCGCTTGCGGACATCCTCGGCCAGACCGGCGGGGGCGGTCCCTGACTTGGCCTGGTGGGCATGGGCCAGGACATCCTTGGCGATTTTCTGGACCTGCATCCGTTGCCGGCCGGCGAGGTTGATGACCGTTCCGTCATCGGCCTGCCCGGCGGTGATGATCCAGGTGGCGACGAACATGGCGCAGCTGAGGAGGAACATGATGGCGAGAGAGCAGAGAACGTGCGTGCGAATCCTCATTGGAAAAACTCCTTGCCCGGGTCGCCAACGGTTTTCATGGCGACGAGGCCGGGTCAGGCCGTTCCAGCACGAGGCCCCGCTCCACGTCAATCCACATTTTTGTTACCGGAACAGTGCGGTAGCCGTGGACAGGAGCTGCTCCAGCTCGGCGTCGCGCAGGCGCAGGCGCTTGCGCAGCCGACCGATCTCTTCGCCCGGATCGAAAAGCGGATAGTCGCTGCCGAACAGGATGCGGTCCCGGGGATGGCCGGCGAAGATCCGGGCCAGGGTGTCGTCGTCGATGAAGGCCAGGGTGCTGGACGTATCGATATACACATTTTTGCCGACCAAGTGCTCCAGGGCGTATTGCCAGTGGAGATACCCGCCCATGTGGGCGGCGATGACGGTCATGTCCGGGAAGTCCCGGAGGATGGCCGCCACCTTGGCCGGACAGGAATTGTTCTCCTCGGGCGGCAGGCGGTCGCCCACGTGGAGCATGACCGCGAACCGGCCGGACAGGGCCTCGAAGATGGGCCACAGCTTGCGGTCGTCCAGACGGAACCCCTGGAAGTCGGCGTGGAACTTGATGCCCTTGATGCCGGACCGCCACAGCCGGTCGAGCTCGCGCTCGAAGTCCGGGAAGTCCGTGTGCAGGGTGCCGAAGGCCAAAACCTCGGGGTGTTCCCGGTGGATCCGGATGGCCCAGTTGTTGGCCGGGACCACTTGCGCCGGGGCCGTGGCCGCATTGTGGACCACCACCCGGTCGAGGCCGGCCTTCTTGGCCCGTTCGACCAAATCGTCGATCTGGCCGGTGCCCACGGGGTGGATGCCGTAGTGGTCTTCGAGTTGGACCAGGACCTTGTCCGCGATCTTCGGATGATAGGCGTGCGTATGGATGTCGATGAACATGATGGGTGCGGGGTTGGAAGCGAAAACGGGAGGCTAGGCGGCAAAGAGGCCGCGAAGCCAGTCCGGGACCGGAATCGGCCTGCCCTGGGGCGAAGTGCAGGCGTGGAGCGTCTCGCCGGCGGCCAGGAGGACGGTCGCCTCCGGCGGCCCGCCAACCTGCCCGGAAACCTGCCCAAAGACCTGATAGACAAAGGTGACCGAGGCCCGGCCCCAGGCGGCCACGCCGGCCCGGACCACGATGTCCTCGTCGTAATGGGCGGGGCGGAGGTAGCGCACGGCCATGTCGCGCACCGGCAGCCAGACGCCGCGCGTCTCCACTTCGGCGTAGCTCATGCCCCGCTCGCGGATGAACTGCCCCCTGGCCCGTTCGAACCAGTGGGGATAGTGGCCGTAGTAGGCGTAGCCCATGCGGTCGGTTTCGCCGTAGGACACGGTCAGCCGCAGCCGGGTGTCCGGCAGGGGAAATTCTTCAGGCTTGAGGATCAGGGCCATGGGCTCGCTATCCGTTCCAGGCAACCGCCCGCCTGAGCAACGTGTGCCCGGGCGCGACCACCAGGCTGGTTCCGGCGGCCTCGCGTTCGCTGAAAGCGGCGACGCCGGAGGGAGTTACCCCCTGCTTCCAGAAAAGAAAAGGCACGGGATCGGCCGTGTGGGTCCGGATGGCAATGGGCGTCGGGTGGTCGCAGGCGATGAGAAACGCGGCTTTTTCGCCCAGGGCGTCCAGCATGGGCGCGACGATGCGGGCGTCGAACCGGGCCACGGCCTCGGCCTTGCCGGCCGCGTCCCCGCCGTGGCCGCACTCGTCAGGGGCCTCGACGTGGACGAAGACGAAATCGCCGCGTTCGAGAAATGCCAGGGCCGCCGCCACCTTGCCCTCGTAGTTGGTGTCAAGCAGCCCCGTGGCCCCGGGCACGTCCAAGACGGCCATGCCGGCCGCCCGGCCCAGGCCCTTGACCAGGTCCACGGCCGAAACCACGGCCCCGCGAAGGCCGAAGGTCGCGCGGAAATCCGGCAGCGAAAGCGCCCTGCCCTGGCCCCAGGGCCACACCGCGTTGGCCTTGCTTCCGCTCTCCGGCCCGGCCAGGACGCCGGCCGCGCAGGCCACGAAATCCCACAGCGCCGGCGCCCGGCGCAGCTCGGCCAGGTCCGGGGCGATGCCCTGGTCCGTGATGTCGTGGGGCGGCCGCACGGACACCGCGGCCTCGGCCTTGCCGGCGGCATGCTTGGCCACGAGCAGGTGGCGGTACTGCACGCCGGCATGGACCTCGTATCCCTCTGGCGCGCACTCCCGGCCGATCCGCTCGACCAGGGGCCGGGACACGTCGGTGGCGATGTGGCCGGCCGAATAGTCGCGCATCAGCCCGCTGTCCGAGAGTTCGCTGACCGTCACGGTGTTGAGCCGGAAGACCACGTCGTCCTCGTCCAGGGGAAGCCCCATGGCCGCCGCCTCGATGGGGCCCCGGCCGGTGTGGTGGCTGGCCGGGTCAAACCCCAGAAGCGACATGTTGGCCACGTCCGAGCCCGGGGCCATGCCCTCCGGCACGGTGCGGCAAAGCCCGACCAGCCCCTCCCGGGCCAGCCGGTCCATGTGCGGCGTGTGGGCCGCCTCCATGGGCGTCTTGCCGCCCAGGGCCGCAACGGGCGTGTCGCCCATGCCGTCGGCGATGAGGAAGACGAGTTTGCGTTTGGGTGAAGAAGCGGACAAGGGATGCCTCCGGCGGCCAGAGAGAAACTTTTTGAGAAAAGTTTCTCTCTGGACTCTCTTCAAAAACTTTTGGCGTGCTTCGCGTCGTGATATCGTCTGTTGACCCCCGTCGAGGGGGTCCGGGGGGACTCATTCCCCCCGGCGGGGCCCGGGGCAGCGCCCCGGTCTTCTCCTACAACACCCGAAAGTGCACCGTTCCAGGTTTGATAAACGGCATGGCCGCGGCGTCGTCCAGCACGCCCTTGATGGCCCGGGTCGGGGCCTCGTGGGTCAAAAAGACGATGGGCACGTAGCCGTCCTCGGGTTCGCCCTTTTGCACGGCCTGGCGGATGCTGACCCCGTGGACGCCCATGGATTTGGAGATGGCGGCCATGACGCCCGGCTGGTCCTTGACCGTGAAGTGGATGTAGTGCGGGCACACGGCGTCGTCGGGATCGAGCAGAACGGCCTCGGGCAGGGGCTCGGCCGTGAACCCGGTGTTGTTGGGGACCATGCCTTCCCGGGCCAGGGCCAGGATGTCGGCCAGGACGGCGCTGCCGGTCGGCAGGTCGCCGGCCCCCTTGCCGTGGAGGATGATGGGGCCGGAGGCGTCGCCCTCGACCCGAACGGCGTTGAACGCCCCCTTGACGCTGGCCAGGAGGAAATCCTTGTGCACCAGCATCGGGCAGACGCCGGCGGCGAGCTTCCCCTCCGCCTCCCGGACCTGGCCGATGAGCTTGATGGTGTAGCCGAACTCGCCGGCGAACCGGATGTCCTCGGGCGTGACCCGGGTGATGCCCTCCACGGGCAGCTTGGCCAGGGGCAGGTTCTGTCCGTAGGCCAGGCGGATGAGCAAAATCAGCTTGTGGGCCGCGTCGATGCCCTGGATGTCGAGGGTCGGATCGCACTCGGCGTAGCCCTTGGTCTGGGCCTGGCAGAGGGCGTCGGCAAAGGACAGGCCGGCGTCGCTCATGTTGGAGAGGATGTAGTTGGCCGTGCCGTTTAAAATGCCGATGATGCTCCTGATCCGGTTGCCGGCCAGGGACGACTTGAGGGTTTCGACAATGGGCACGGCTCCGGCGCAGCTGGCCTCGTAGTAGAGGCCGAGCCCCTTTTTCGCGGCCAGGGTGAAAAGCTCGGGCCCACGTTCGGCGAGCAAGGCCTTGTTGGCCGAGACCACGTGCTTGCCTGCGGACAGGGCCTTGTGGATGAGCGCGAACGGGGCGTCCAGCCCGCCCATGAGCTCGACCACGATGTCGATGTCCGGGTCCGTGACCAGGGCGTCGGGATCGGTGGTCAGTTCCGTGCCAGGCCCCAGGGCCACGGCCCGGGGCTTGGACGGGTCGCGGACCAGGACCTTCTTGACGACCACGGACCGCCCGAGACGCCTGGCGATCCAGTCGGCGTTGCGTTCGACAATGGCCACGAGGCCGGACCCGACAGTGCCGAGTCCGGCCAGCCCGATGCGGACGGGAGCGTCAGTTGCGGCGTTCATCCGGAAAGCACCTTTTTGATGCCACGCATGGCCTGGTTGATGCGGTGGCGGTTTTCGACCAGGGCGAAACGGACATGGCTGTCGCCGAAATGGCCGAACCCGAGTCCCGGGGACACGGCCACGCCGGCCTCGCGCAGCAGGAGCTTGGAGAATTCCACGGACTTGAGGTGGGCGAACGGCTCCGGGATCTTGGCCCACACGAACATGGTGGACTTGGGCGCGGGCACGTCCCAGCCGGCCCGGGCCAGGCCCTCGATCAGGGCATCGCGGCGGTCCTGGTGGACGTCCATGATCTCGCGCACGCACTCCTGGGGGCCGTTTAAGGCCACGGTGGCCGCGATCTGGATGGGCTGGAAGATGCCGTAGTCCAGGTAGCTCTTGATGCGGGTCAGGGCATGGACCATCTCCGGGTTGCCGCAGCAAAAGCCCACACGCCAGCCGGCCATGGAATAGCTCTTGGTCAGGGAGAAGAACTCCACCCCCACGTCCTTGGCGCCCTTGGCCTGCAGAAAGCTCGGCGGCTGGTAGCCGTCGAAGCCGAAGTCGGCGTAGGCGAAGTCGTGGATCACCATGATGTCGTGTTCCTTGGCGAAGTCCACGATGCGCTGGAAGAAGTCCACGTCCACGGTGGCCGTGGTCGGGTTGTGGGGAAAGGAGATGATGAGCAGTTTCGGCTGCGGCCAGGTCTGCTTGGTCGCGGCCAGCAGGTCCTCGATGAAGTCGCGGTCGCAGCTGATGGGGATGCGCCGCACGTCCGCCCCGGCGATGATGCAGGAATAGGGGTGGATCGGATAGGACGGGTCCGTGGCGAAAACCACGTCGCCCGGGGAGAGCATGACCAGGGCCAGGTGGGCCAGGCCTTCCTTGGCGCCCATGGTGACCACGGCCTCGGTTTCGGGATCGATGTCCACGTCGAACCGGCGCTTGTACCAGGCGGCAATGGCGTTGCGCAGGCCCTTGATGCCCCGGGATGCGGAATAGCGGTGGTTGACGGCCTTTTGGGCGGCCTCGACGAGCTTCTCGACGATGTGCGGCGGCGTGGGCAGGTCGGGGTTGCCCATGCCGAGGTCGATGACGTCTTCGTTGCGACGCCGCATCTGCATTTTCAGCTCGTTGACGGTGGCGAAGACGTATGGCGGAAGGCGCTCCATACGCGCGAACTTTTTCATGCCCTGGACTCCTTCTTGAGGGGGCTCGTTTTAGGCGAAAGGTGAGCATATCCACGGGGCCGGGGCTCTGTAAAGAGCGGGAGCGGCAATAACCGGAGGAAGTCCCGGACGGAGGTCCGGATTTTCCCTTGACCCGGGCCGTGCAAACGTTTATTTAGCCGTTTTGCGGAGAGGTGGCCGAGCTGGCCGAAGGCGCTCGCCTGCTAAGCGGGTAACGGGGGTAAACCCTGTTCGAGGGTTCAAATCCCTCCCTCTCCGCCAGAAGAAAACAATCCCGGGCATCCTGCGGTGCCCGGGTTTTTTCTTTTTCAAGACCTTGTTGCGGGACCCAGGCGTGGGGCCAGCACGTTCTCCAAGCTCCCGCTTACGCCGGTTCGCGGCGAACCGCTTGGGAGGCGCGGTTTCGGGAAGGGCCTTGATCCCTGGTCACGCCCCGCGCCCCGCTTCCAGCAGGGCGGCCAGCATGGCCGCGTCCCGGGCCGCGTACCCGTTCTGGTCGTTGTCGCAATAACAGTAGACATCCAGTCCCTGACCGGCCCATCGGCCGATGGTCCTGGCCCAGGGATCGAGCCCGGCCCGGCCGTAGAGGCCCTGGTAAGCCCCGGCCGGCCCGTGCAGCCGGAGGTAGGCGAAAGGGGCGGTCACCGCCTCTGGCGAACGGAAACCGGCCAATTCGTACACGCAGAAGGCCACGCCGGACGCGGCCAGGAGAGACAGGGCCGTGTCGTTGATCCAGGACGGGTCCCGCAGTTCGAGAACATAGCGCGGTCCGACCGGCAGATCGGCCAGAAAGTCGCGAAGCCGGACGGCGTCGAAGCGCCAACGCGGCGGCAACTGGAACAGGATCGGACCGAGCGCCTCCCCCAGTCCGGAAGCGACAGTCAAGAATTCCGCCACCGGTTGCCGGACATCCTTGAGCTTTTTGAAGTGGGTGATGCCCCGGTGGGCCTTGAGCGCGAAAAGAAAGCCGGCCGGAGCCGTCCGGCTCCAGGCCGCAACCACGGCCGGCGTCAGGCGACGGTAGAAGCTGGCGTTTATTTCCACAGTCTTAAAATGGTCGGCGTAATACGCGAACCAGCGGCTTTTCGGCAGCCCGGGCGGATAGAACGGCCCCAGCCAGTGGCCATAGTGCCAGCCCGAGGCGCCGATCCATATCCTTCCCCGGCCCTTTTGTGCCATGCCCGCCCCCAAACCGCTTCGCCATGGAATTGACGCCGCCACGGACGCCGCTTCCGCCCGGCCCCTGTCGGCCGGCTCCATCCGAGGCCGTCACCGGCCAAGGCGCCGGGGTCTCCGCGCCAGGCGCTTCCAGGCGCGAACCCCGCTCCGTCGCCAGGCTACCACCAAACACCTCCGTGACAAATCCTTGCGGTTTCCGCGAGGCAGCCGGACCATCCGACACCAGGGCCGGCTGTGTTCCGACCTGGAGCGCAAGAGGCCGGGGAAGCCGGCCGACGGAAACGGTCCGGGCATGCCGGACTGGATCTTGCAGTGCGCAGCCGCAAAATCTGCGGGGCGACAAACGCCCTTGCCTTGTTATAGATAAATTTATAAATTTGCCGCGCTCAGACGAACGGCGACGCACCGCGCCACGGCAGGAGAGGATCCGGCTCCCGCCATGACCGTCGTTGTCCGCAATGTCTTGCGTCGTGACGCGGCGCTCCGTCAAAAGTCCACCATAGGATAATCTTTAGCGCGCACCGGGTCAGGAGTCGTCATGCCGCCAAGAGAAACACCGCCCGAGGCCAAATCCGGAGAGCGTGTCTCCGATCCCAAGAAACCACCCGCAAATCCCACTGCAGAACTCCCCGGGAAGGCGCGGCTGCAAAACCCTGCCTCCCCTCCCGTGGAGGCCGCAACCAGCAGGGCCGGCCAGGAGTGTACCGGCCGCGCCCCTGGCGCGTGCGCCGCCTGCAAACAGCTCGAGGACCGGCTTCGCTTCCAGGCCGACGTCCTGTCCCAGGCCAGCGACGCGCTGCTTGCCGTGGACAACCAGGGCCTGGTCAGCCTCTGGAATCCGGCTGCCGCCACGATCCTTGGCGTTCCGGCCGAGCGGGCTCTGGGCCAGCCCCTGGCGGCCTTCGGCGCCATCGCCTGGATCATGGATGACGATACGGACGGCGAGTCCAAGCCACCGGAAGCCAACTGTCCGAGAACCAGGGAATTCGAGCATGCCAAGGCCGACGGCAGCGCCCTCGTGGTGCAGGCGTCGGTCAGCGTCCTGCGCGACGGACAGGGGAAACAAACCGGCCTGCTGGCCGTCCTGCGCGACGTTTCCGACACCAAACGGTTTGAGGCGGAACTCCTTGCGGCCAAGCGGAAAGCCGAGCAGGCGAACAGGAGCAAAAGCGAATTCCTGGCCAACATGAGCCATGAGATCCGAACGCCCATGAGCGGCATCCTGGGCATGACCCAGTTGGCCCTCAACCGGTGCCTGCCGGACGATGTGCGGGAATTCCTCCTGCTCGTCCAACAGGCCGGGCAGTCGCTCCTCGACATCATCAACGATATACTCGATTTTTCCAAAATCGAGGCCGGCCGGATGGTGCTGGAAATACGCCCCTTTGCCCCGGCCGCCCTGGTCGTCTCCACGCTCAAACCCCTGGAGGTCCTGGCCCGGGACAAGGGACTGTCCTTTGTCTACGACATCGCCCCGGACGTCCCGGCCACAGTTGCCGGCGACAAGGGACGGCTGCGCCAGATCCTGACCAACATGGTCGGCAACGCCATCAAGTTTACGAAAAAGGGGACCGTGGCGGTCACGGTCCGGCGCGAGGCGGCCAGGGAACCGGACAAGGTCCGCCTGCGGTTCGTGGTAAAGGACGACGGCATCGGCATTGCCCCGGATCAGGTGCGGTCCATTTTTGAAAAATTCGAGCAGGCCTCGTCCGCCGCCCATGTCCAGCATGGCGGAACCGGACTCGGCCTGGCCATTTCCAAGGCCCTCGTGGAAATGATGGGCGGCTCCATCCAGGTGCAAAGCGAACGCGACAAGGGCAGCGTCTTTTCCTTTGACATCGTGTGCGGTCACGGCGTGGAGCCGGTCAAGGCGGAGGGAGCCTCCATGACGTTCCTGCGCAAGCCGCGTCCGTCGCTGCGCATCCTTGTTGTGGAAGACGATCAGGTCAACAGCCTGTTCGCAGCCCATCTCCTGGAAAGTTGGGGACATGCCGTGGAAATGGCCGCCAACGGACAGCAGGCCCTGGACCTGTTGCGGACCATGCCCTTCGACCTGGTGCTCATGGACGCCCTGATGCCGATCATGGACGGCGAGCAGGCCACGCGGCGCATCCGCGCGGGCGAGGCCGGGAACCCCGACATCCCCATCGTGGCCCTGACCGCCTACGCGCTCCAGGGAGACCGGAACCGGTTCCTGGCCGCCGGCATGGACGACTATGTTTCCAAACCGATCAACCTGGAGGAGCTCAAGCAGGTGATGGATCGAGTGCTGCGGGCAAAGCGCCCGGGCAAGGCCCGCTGAGCCGCCAGTGGCCCTGGCCGTGCCCGGCCGCGCGCTGGAAACACCGGCGTCGGCACGGGCACGGTCCGGTGTCGGCGCCTTTTACACCCGCCGGCCAAAAGCTTTGCCTGCTCTTTTCGCCCGCCCGGCCCCATAGCTGCCTCGCCACACAGCAAAACCGTCTCGCCAGCGGCAGAACAACACGCATGAAGCAGCAGCCCAACAGCAACAGCTCTTTTTTTCACTCCATCAGAACCCGCTTCCTGAAAATCAACAACCCATAAAAAAACTTCTTCCCGCATATGCGGGAAGCTTCAATCTCGGCAGCCGTCCCGAGCGGGGCGAAGCTGCCGCGGACAGAAAACTACCAACGTCTCCAAGGCCTGGGCCTCGCACCTCCCCTTCTTCCGGGATCGGTTTTTTTTACAGGACCGCCTGAAAAGACCGGTTTCCGCTATTGCCCGATACAAGATCCTATACGTTTTTAACGTCTTAGAAAAAGGGACAGGTTTGGCACGTCCTGTGCTTTTTCTCTTTTCCAGAAACAAACTCAGCACGAGGCAACCGTCTGGGATTCATAATGGAGAGAGGTTGACCGTGCATGAGCCAAAACCGTTCCAGGAGGGTTGTATGAAGCGGTGGAGTCTGCATGCGTGGGTTATCCTCGTTACCGTGCTTCTTGGAGCCACGACCGCCATGGCCGGCAGTTTCAGCAACACTCTCGACTTCTCTGGATCCGGAACGAGCAAGGGCCACACCTACTTGAGCATTTCCGACAGCAGCAGCTATGCCTACACGCAGACCGTCACCTTCGACGATCCCATTTTGCGCATCACGAATGCAGATTTGTACCTGACCTACTCGAGGGTCGACGGGTATTTCCTCGGCCTTGGCGAACTCTGGTTGGTCGACGGCGGCAAAAACGAACATCTTCTTGGCCATCTTCATGCCACAGGCAACAGCTGGAAGACACAACATTTCGACATCCCGGCCAACCTCTATAATGGCATTTCCGGGACCAGCTGGTCGCTCAAGATCACCTTTGAAGAGGGCTCCTGCTTCTCCGACAGCTTCTGGCTCGACAAGAGCGTCCTCACCGGCTGTTACATTCCCGCCCCCACCCCGCCTGTCACGCCGACCCCCGAACCCGGCACCATGCTCCTCCTCGGCACCGGCATGATCGGCCTCCTGGGAGCCCGCAAGCGGTTGGCCAAAGCCTAAGCGTTCCATTTTCCAAATACAGGAGCGGGGCAGGGTCCGAACGACCCTGCCCCGCTCGTTTTCAACGCCGCAACGGACCGGCGAACCAGGGAACGGACGGAAGCCGCGCCCCCCTCCCAATTGCGGGGGCGCGCGGACTGGGGACGCCGAGGGAGAACCTGACTCAGACCGTCGCCGGCTGGTCCCGGGCCAGGGCCTCGCTGACGAATTCGGCCGGGAATCTGACCGAGACGGTCCGACCCGAATCGCGCAGGAGCCGCTGCAGGAAAGCAGCCGGCGTCATGTGGCGGTCGAAGTGCTCAAGGGTCTGCCGCCGCAACCGTGCATACGACGCGTCCTCCATGGCCAAAGCCTGCTCCACGGCCCGGCCCAGGTCCGCTTCCGTCACATACGCCAGACAGACGGATCCGGCCGGCAAGGGCGGCGTGAAAAGCTGCCCATAGCTCAGAATGGGCGGCACGCCGAGGGCCATGGCCTCCACGCTGTTGTGGCACATGGGCATGACCACGCCGGGCAGGGCCAGAAAGAATCGGCTTTGGGCCAGGACCGGGAACCACTCCTCCCGGCCCAGGCGTTCGGTGGTGGCGTCAAAGACCACGATGGACCGGGTCAGGTCTTCGTTTTCGAGCCCGTGCAGCAGGGCCCGCCGCGTCGTAAAGAGTCGGACCCTGCCCGCAAAACGCCGCTGCACGAACGCGACCCCCTCGGCGCGGGTGAGGCCGTGCCGTAGCAACCGCGACGACGCGGCGTACTGGTCTTTAAGGTTTCCCGCGAAAAAAAGACCCATCTTCTTCGGTGATTCCCGAAGCGCCGGTATGGTGCGCACTTGGCCTGCGTGGTAAACATTGGGGTGCATGGGATAGGGCAGAAAGGGGGCGTCCACGGCCCCGCCCGGAGGCACGTCCATGTCGTAGCGGACCTGGATCACTTTGGAGAAGCGGGACGCCTCCCCCTGTTCCACCGGTCCGTCCGTGCAAAACAGGGCGTCTGCCCCGATTCCCGGGCCTAGTTCCTTGACGTGCCGGATACGGTCGGACGAAAAGATGTAAAAGTAGTAGGGATCGTGGTTGTAATACTGCTCTTTCCTGATGGAACCCACGATATTGACGTAGTAGCCCGCCTGCACGAAAAATTCCGCCAGCAGGTACAGGTGGCGGTCATTGAGCAGACCGGCCCTGAGGTACACTTCGGGCCGGCGGCCGCTGTTGGCCTTGAACCTGTTCGCTAAGCCCGTGGTCAGACAAAACCACCGCGAGGCCAGGCCGTTGTAAAAGGGCACATGTTTTTTCCAGGCGTTTCCCACAGGCCTCCCCTTTTGACCATGCCGTCCGGCGCGGACCGGCCATTCCTCCCCGGTCGCTGGAACGGCTCCTCCGTCACGGCGTCCGAGGCGAGAATCCCACTCCTATAGCGGATAACCGCCTTGGCCCTTAGAAGCAACCGGACTCTGCTAACCGGTTGCGAACCTCCATCCGGGCGGCTAATGCCGTCCATGTCAGTCCCTCCCCCCGCAGCCACAGTCGCAACCGCTGTACTCCGATTGCTGCACCGCCGAATCGGGCGCCAAAGGCGGCAGCCTGTTCGTCATCCAGATGCTGGGGCGGCAGATTCGCAGACGGGCGTCCTCAAGGGTGGCCGGGGAAGGCTGCGATCGCCGATGGGCTGCGGTCATGCTAGTCCTCCCTTGACCATACACACTAAAATGTGTGTTAAACTGGCATGAACAGCGCGGCACTGATTCGGTTGCTCGAAGAGGCTGGATTCCGGCTTGTGAGCATACGCGGCAGCCACCACAAGTGCCGCCACCCCGACGGCCGCGTGACCATCGTCCCGCACCCCAAGAAGGATCTTGGCACTGGCTTGACGCGCAAGATATTGCGCAAGGACGCCAAGCGCATTGAATAGGAGGTAACCATGTATTTCCCCGCCGCAGTCTTCATTGAGGAAGGCAAGGCTTATGGCGTGACCCTGCCGGACATCCCCGGCTGCAATACCGCCGGCGACACCCTGGAAGAAGCTCTGGCCAACGTCCAGGAGGCTGTCGAACTCATCATGGAAGACGCTGCCGGGAAGCCGGCTCCGAGCAGCCTGGAGCGCTACAAGGACGATCCAGACTATAAGGATGCCGTCTGGGCCTTGGTGAATGTGGATCTCGGGTTCATGGACGCGCGCACGGTCCGGGTGAACATCACGGTTCCGGCCGGAACGCTTGAAGAGATCGATCGCGCCGCCAAGGGACGCGGCCTCAACCGCTCTGCTTTTCTGGTCCGGGCGGCGCGGCGGGAAATGGCCTGCCCATAACGTCGGCTCCAAGGCAGCGCCACCGATGCGGCGTTCTGGCAGGTCAAGGCCAGGGCGCCTGCCCTCTCCGTTTCGAACGCGGTTTTTCAGGCGCGCGGGCCGTCAGCCGGGACAGCCCGAATCGGGCTGAAAAGGGGGGTGAAAATTGCTGACCGGGGCTATGCCGGGGCTGGAAAGAGAGAAACGAAAGACAGCGGGTTCAACTATCCGCTTGGAAAGTTGCAACCCGCTGATATCATTCTGGTACCGGGAGGGGGACTCGAACCCCCAAGAGGTTGCCCTCGGCGGATTTTGAGTCCGCTGCGTCTACCAATTCCGCCATCCCGGCCTGAATTTGAAAGCATAGCTAACTCTCGATACAGGTGTCAACCGCAGAAGCCTTGTCCCTTGGCTCCGGAACTGGTAGCCCTCCCCTGCCGCCACCGGCGGCAAGGAGCCCTCATGATCCCCATCGGTCCCCTGGTCAACGGCGCGGCCATCATTGTCGGCGGCCTGCTCGGCCTCACCCTGCACGGCCGGTTCCCGGACCGGGTCCGCGTCATCATGTTCCAGGCGCTCGGGCTGTCCATCCTGCTGATCGGCCTCAAGATGGCCATCACGGCCACCGCCCCTCTCCTCATCGTGGTCAGCATGCTCGCCGGGGCCGTGGCCGGCGAGGGGATGGACATCGAACGCCAGATGGCCCGGGCCGGCGACCGCCTCAAAGCCCTGCTCCGGTCGGAAAACGCCCTCTTTACCGACGGCCTCGTCACGGCCTCGGTCATCTTCTGCACCGGCACCATGGCCATCCTCGGCTCCTTTGACGAGGCCCTGCGAAACGACCACACCCTGCTTTTCACCAAGGCCATGCTCGACGGCTCCGTGGCCCTGATCCTGGCCACCACCTACGGGGCCGGCGTCATCCTGTCCTTCGTGCCCGTGGCCGTGTACGAGAGCCTGCTCTTTCTGCTCGGAACCGCCTGCCACGGCTATTTCACCCCCGACCGGCTCAACCAGCTCACGGCCGTGGGCGGCTTGCTCATTCTGGCCATCGGCATCAACATGCTTGGGCTTCTCAAGATCAAGGTGGCCAACTTCCTGCCGGCCATGGTCGTGGCCGTGGTCCTGGCCCCGTATTTCGCGTAACGCCCTTTTTCCGCCCGATTTCTTTACGCCACGGGCGATTTGCCGTACCAGGGACCGGCCATGCACGAACTCGCCATTGCCCAGAGCCTGCTCGCCATCATCGAAGACGAGATGGCCAAGCACGGCAACAAACAGCTTGTCAGCGTCAAGGTCAGGCACGGCCGCCTGTCGGCCGTGGTGCCCGAGGCCCTGGAAACCGGCTTCGAGTGTCTGACCGCGGACACGGCCCTGGCCGGGACGAAACTGGTCCTTGAGGAACTTCCGGTCGTCCTGCGCTGCCGGGCCTGCGGCCGGGAATTCACGCCCGAGGTTCCGGCGGCGGCCTTCGCCCCCTGCCCGGCCTGCGGCGAGGAACTGGGCCACACCGTCCTGTCCGGCCGCGAACTCTACATCGAATACCTCGAACTCGAATAGCGGAGGCTTGCCATGCAGATTCCCGTGGTGCGCAACATCCTGGAGGCCAACGCCCGCATCGCCGCCGACCTCAAGGCCTTTTTCGCGGACAAGGGCATCCTGGTCCTGAACCTCATGAGCTCCCCGGGCGCGGGCAAGACCACCCTGCTGGAGCGCACCCTGACCGACCTCGCGCCGGAAATGCGCATGGCCGTGGTCGAAGGCGACCTGCAGACCGACAACGACGCCAGGCGCGTGGCCGCCACCGGCGCCCAGGCCGTGCAGATCAACACCGAGGGCGGCTGCCACCTGACCAGTTCCCAGGTGCAGGAGGCCGTCAAGAGCCTGGACCTCGAGGGACTGGACATCCTTTTCATCGAAAACGTCGGCAACCTGGTCTGCCCGGCCGAATTCGACGTGGGCGAGGACCACAAGATCGCGCTGCTCAGCGTGGCCGAGGGCGACGACAAGCCCGAGAAATACCCCCTGCTGTTCCACATCTCCTCGGCCCTGGTCCTCAACAAGGTCGACTTGCTTCCCTATGTGGACTTCGACCTGGACCGGGCCAGCCGCCACGCCAGGGTCCTCAACGAATGCATCAACGTCTTCCCGGTTTCCGCCCGGACCAGGGAAGGGCTCGACGCCTGGTACGATTGGCTGCGGGAGAGGGTTCGCGAAAAAAAGGCTCCGCAATAGCGCGGCCCGGCACGCCACGTCTTTTTCCCGACCGCCGCCAACGTCCGCCGCAGGGGAGCAGTGGTTTCCCCTGCCGCGGACGTTGCCCCGCCAAGGATCGAGCACCCTCGCCTGGTCCCCGCCGCCCATCTCCGGCACCGCGCCGGAACCCGCCTGTTCCGGCGCAGCCGACAAACGCGTCCCACGCGTTTCACTTTCTGAAATAATCAAACATTCCAAAGCCTCGCCCCATTCCAAAGGCGCAGGCATTTTTGAAAATTAGTTTATTATTTCAGATTGTTACCAGTAAAACCCTCCGGACATGTCCCTGGCACGGCATTTGATATTCCAGACCTGATTCCAATTCATTGCTACAGGGAGAAGGTTATGGAAGCGCTCTATCGCAAACTCATACTGGGCCTCGTCGCCGCCTGCGTCATCCTGGCCGCCTCGGCCGGTTGGGTCATGGCCCAGAATTTCACGGCCGGGGCCTTCAACTTCGAGCCCCGGTTCAGCGCCTTCGGCGCCACCAATCCCCGGGTCAACTCCATCTACACCTACGGGGCCGCCTTCAACTACTACGTCTTCGACAACATCGCCGTGGAGGCCGAAGGCATGGGCGTCTACGTGGACCAGAACAAGCGGTTCGAAACGCCGCTCGGCTTTGGCTCCAAGTCCTCGCCGGCCAGCGGCATCGGGGGCAACATCAACGCCCGCTGGCACTTCGTGGCCACGTCCCAGGCCACGGTCTTTCTCGGCGGCGGCGTCGGCGGCCTGTGGGCCGACACCCAGGTCCCCTACAACGGCTTCGAGAACAACCTGACCGAAAACGGCGAGGTCGGCGCGACCTACGCCCTGACCCAGCAGCTGAGTCTCAAGGGCTCGGTCAAGTACCTGCACATCGGCCAGTTCAACGACCATGGGATCAACGCCTTCGGCGGCACCCTGGGCCTCAACGTCTCGTTCTAGCCGGCTCTTCCCGGCCTCCAACGGGAATCCCATGCGCCTGCAATCGAATGACCGGCCGCCGTCTGGCGGCCGGTTTTTGTTTGTCCCCGGCCCTCTTTTCTTTTCGCGCCGACGTCCTTATACTGAGACACGGTTCAGGAAAAAGGGACGCACATGAGCAAGATACTGGATCAGGACGAGGTCGATGCGCTGCTCCGGGGCCTTTCCGGCGGCGAGATCGAGGCGGAAACCGACATCCTGGAGGACGACTCCGGGGTCGTGGTCTTCGACCTCTCCAACCAGGACCGGATCATCCGGGGCCGCATGCCGGTCCTGGAGATCATCAACGACCGGTTCGCCAGGCTCGCCTCCAACGCCATGGCCAACGCCATGCGCAAACGCGCCGACGTCAACCCCATTTCCATCGACATGTCCAAGTTCGGGGACTTCATGCGCTCCCTGCCCGTCCCCACCTCCATCAACATCTTCAAGCTCGACCCCCTGCGCGGCAACGCCATCCTGGTAGTGGACTCGCGCCTGGTCTTCGCCATGGTGGAGAGCTTTTTCGGCGGGGCCGGCTCCCAGCCCAAGATCGAGGGCCGCGACTTCACGCCCATCGAGCAGGCCATCATCAACCGCGTGGTCCGCATCGCCTTGGAAAACATGGAGGAATCGTGGCAGCCGGTCCACGAGGTCCACATCGAGCTGGTCAGAAGCGAGGTCAACCCGCAGTTCGCGGCCATTGTGCCGCCAAGCGACGTGGTGGTGGTGGTCACCTTCGAGGTGGAGCTTGAAAACGCCATCGGGTCGCTGATCGTCTGCCTGCCCTACGCCACCATCGAGCCGATCCGCTCCAAGCTCTACGCCTCCTTCCAGACCGAGCGCCTGGAAGTGGACCACGCCTGGATCGCCCGGTTCAAGGAACGGCTCATGGAGACGCCGGTGGAGCTCCTGGTCCGGTTCGGCCGGTCCCAGATCACCGGCCGCCAGCTCCTTTCCCTCAAGCCCGGGGACATCATCATGCTCGACAACGACGTGGACGCCCTGCTCGACGCCGAGATCCAGGGCGTGCGCAAATTCCGGGGCATCCCCGGCCTGGTCAAGTCCAACAAGGCCTTCCAGATCGTCAAGGAAGAGGAAATCCACTTCGAATGACCGGCTCCGTCGCCCTGTTCCGCCTGCGGCCGTGCGGCGCGGACGGGAGGCTGCGGCATCCTTTCGGGATTGTAACCTCCCCCTGACGACATCCTCCCGTTTTTCCGCCATATCTTCCCGCCGAGCCTCTTGTCCGCAACGTGGACCGTAAAAAATACGTCGAACCGGAACGGCCTCCCATGGTCAACAGCGCAACCTCGTGGTAATGACCCATACAGTGGAATCAAAGCTCGCCATCCCCATCCTGGCCCAGCCGGACGACACCACCTGCGGTCCCACGTGCCTGCATGCCATCTACCGCTTCTACGGGGACGACCTGCCCCTCGACACCCTGATCCGCGAGGTCACGACCCTGCCCGCCGGCGGCACCCTGGCCGCCCACATCGGCAGCCACGCCCTGGAGCGGGGGTATGCGGCCCGGCTCTACACCTTCGACCTGACCGTCTTCGACGTCACATGGTTCGCCGACGACACCGTGGACCTGGCCGACAAGCTGACCCGCCAGCTGCGCTACAAGACCTCCGCCCGCATCCGTTCGGCCACGGCGGCCTACCTCCGGTTCCTGGAACTCGGCGGCAAGATCCGTTTCGTGGACCTGACGGCGGGGTTTATCCGGCACATCCTCAAGCGCGACCGGCCCATCCTGGCCGGCTTGTCCGCGACCTACCTCTACCGGACGGCCCGCGAGCGCGACTGCAAGGGCAAGATGGTTTTCGACGACTTGCGCGGCGAACCGTCCGGGCATTTCGTCGTCATCAACGGCTACAACATGGAGCGGCGCACCACCCATATCGCGGACCCGCTCCTGCCCAACCCCATCAGCACGAGCCAGTACTACGAAGTCACGCTCAACCACCTCGTCTGCGCCGTCATGCTCGGCATCGTCACCTGCGACGCCAACCTGCTCGTGCTCTCCCCCAGGAAAAAAGGCCGATCCGAGGACCGGCAAAGGAGCCTTTGAGCGTGTCCGTTCTGGTGGTCATCGAGAACCCGGAAGACTGTTCCCTGGTTTTCTCGGGCGTGGAGCCCATCGCGGCCCGCGCCTACCTCACCGACGAAACCTTCACCGGCCTGCGCGGCGTCAAGATCATCAACATCTGCCGTTCCTACCGCTACCAGTCCATGGGCTACTACGTGTCCCTTCTGGCCGAGGCGCGCGGGCACAAGCCCGTGCCGTCCATCACCGCCATCCAGGACATGAAGTCCGTGGGCATCATCCGGCTGGCCTCGGACGAACTCGAGGAAATCCTGGCCAAGGCCATGGCCGACAGGCAGCCGGAAAAAATGAGTTTTTCCGTCTACTTCGGCAAAACGCCCTGCAAGGGCCTGGAGCAGCTGGCCTCGCGGCTTTTCAAGTTCTTTCCGACCCCGTTCCTGCGGGCCGACTGCACCTTCCAGAACGGCTGGCAGCTGCAAAACGTCTCGCCCCTGGCCGTCAAGGACATCCCGGGCGAGGAGCGCGACTTCGCGGAAGCCGTTTCCACGGAATACTTCGCCGGCAAGAAGCTGATCATCCCCAAGCGGCCGGTCTCCCGCTACGACCTGGCCATCCTCCACGACCCGGAAGAGGCCCGGCCGCCGTCCGACGCCAAGGCCCTCAAGCGGTTCGTCAAGGCCGCCGAGACCCTGGGCCTCGGCGTCGAACTCATCACCCGGGAGGATTCCAACCGTTTGTCGGAGTTTGATGCGCTTTTCATCCGCGAAACCACCAACGTGGACCACCACACCTACCGCATGGCCAGAAAGGCCGTGGCCGAGGGACTCATCGTCATCGACGACCCGGAGTCGATCCTGCGCTGCTCCAACAAGGTCTACCTGGCCGAGCTCCTCTCCCGCCACAAGATCCCGGCCCCGCGCACGGTCATCGCCCACTGCAAGAGCATTGACCACATCCTGGAGGAACTGGCCCTGCCGTGCGTGCTCAAGCAGCCGGACAGCGCCTTTTCCCAGGGCGTGGTCCTGGTCCGGGAGTCCGACGCGCTCCTGACCGAGGCCAGAAAGCTCCTGGCCAAATCCGACCTGGTCATTGCCCAGGAATACCTGCCCTCGGATTTCGACTGGCGCATCGGCATCCTTGACAGGCGGCCCCTTTTCGCCTGCAAGTACTACATGGCCGCCGGCCACTGGCAGATCCTGCGCAAGGGCAACACCGGCAAGGACATTTACGGTCGCGTGGAGACCCTGCCCGTGGGCAAGGCCCCCAAGAAGGTCATTGCCACGGCCCTCAAGGCCGCCGCCGCCATCGGCGACGGGCTCTACGGCGTGGACCTCAAGCAGGTGGGCAACAAGGTCTACGTCATCGAAGTCAACGACAACCCGAACATCGACGCCGGATACGAAGACGAAGTGCTCCAGGACGAGCTCTACCTCCGCGTTGTCGAAGTCTTTCTCAAGCGCATCGAGCGCCGCAAAACCGGGAGCCTGAACGTATGAGCCTGGCCAGACCGCTGTTTTCCGCCTTTGGCATCGAAATCGAGTACATGATCGTCAACCGGGAGACCCTCGCCGTCCTGCCCGTGGCCGACAGGCTCCTGGCCGCGGCGGCCGGCCGGGAAGGGGCGGCGGACGTGGACATGGGCAAGCTGACCTGGTCCAACGAGCTGGTCAACCACGTGCTGGAGATGAAGGTCAGCGCCCCGGCCGAAAGCCTCTCCGGCCTGGCCGCCACCTTTGCCGCGCATGTGGCCAAGGCCGACGCCCTGCTCGCGCCCCTCGGCGGCCGCCTCATGCCGACCGGGGCCCACCCCCTCATGGACCCCCTGGTCGAAACCGCGCTCTGGCCCCACGAGCACGGGGAGATCTACCGGGCCTTTGATTCCATTTTCGACTGCAAGGGCCACGGCTGGTCCAACCTCCAGAGCATGCACGTGAACCTGCCCTTTCGCGGGGACGACGAGTTCGGCCGGCTCCACGCCGCCATCCGGGTCCTGCTCCCCATCATGCCGGCCCTGGCCGCGTCCACGCCGATCCTTGACGGCGCGTTCACCGGCTTTCTCGACGCCCGCATGGAGGCCTATTCCCATAACGCCGACCGGGTGCCCTCGGTCATGGGCGCGGTCATCCCGGAGGCCGTTTTTTCCGAACAGGAATACCGCGACCGGATCCTGGCCCCCCTGTACCGCGACATCGCGCCCCTGGACCCCTCCGGCGTGCTTCAGGACGAATTCCTGAACGCCCGGGGAGCCATCGCCCGCTTCGACCGGTCCACCATCGAGATCCGGGTCCTGGACACCCAGGAGTGTCCGGCGGCCGACCTGGCCCTGGCCGGGGTGGTGGTGGCCGCGCTCAAGGGCCTGGTCGAGGAGCGGTGGTCCACCTATGAGGAGCAGCGGGCCTGGGGCACCCGGGAACTGGCCGACATCTTCACCAAGACCATCCGCAACGCCGGCCGCACGCCCGTGCCCCAGCACTACGCCAGGCTTTTCGGCGTGTACGCGCCGTCGCACATTCCGGCCCGCGTCATCTGGCGGCGTCTGGCCCTCAGTTCCCTGCCGGACATCGATTTCGACCCGGACTGGGAACAGTCCCTGGCCGTCATGGTGGACCAGTCGAGCCTGGCCCGGCGGATCATCGCGGCCGTGGACAGCGACTACCGTCCCCGGACCATCGCCAAGGTCTACGGCCGGCTGTGCGACTGCCTGGCCAACAACGAGCCGTTCCATGTCGGCCTCTCCGGCTCTCCTTATTACCTGTGAACACGGCGGCAACGACGTGCCGCCGCCCCTGGCCGCGCTTTTTCTGCCGTGGCCGGACCTGCTCGCCTCGCACCGGGGCTTTGACGCCGGCGCCCTGGAAACGGCCAGGGCCTTGGCCCGGGCCACCGGCGCGCCGCTTTTTTACAGCACCACCACCCGGCTGGTGGCGGATCTCAACCGCTCCGTGGGCCGGGCCGGGCTTTTTTCCGAAATCACCAAGCCTCTTCCCCTGGGGACCCGAAAGGGCATCCTTGACGCGCACTACCACCCGTATCGCCAAGCCGTGACCGAGGCCGTTTCGGGCCTGATCGAGGCGGGACGGACGGTGCTGCACATCGCCAGCCACAGCTTCACCCCGCGCCTGGCCGGCGTGACCCGCCACTGCGACGCCGGCTTTCTCTACGATCCGAAACGCCGGGCCGAGAAGGCCTTTTGCCGCCAGTGGATGCGGGAGCTGGCCTGCCTGGACAGCGACCTGATCCTGCGGTGCAACTATCCCTACCGGGGCGTGGCCGACGGCCTGGCCACCTCGTTGCGACGCCGCTTCGGCGAAGGGTATTTGGGCATCGAGCTCGAGGTCAGCCAGCGGTTCGTCCTTGGCAGCGCCGACGCCCTGGCCAGCCTCAACGACCATCTGCTCACCTCCCTGCTGCGGACCCTTGGCCGCGACGCGCCCTGCGGCTGACGCGCCCGCCACGTCCTCCCGCCGCCTCCCTCCCTTGACTGCGTCCGGCCGCAATGGTTTCTTTTCCCCATGCCACCGTCCGCCCGGAACATGCCCGCCCGGCCGACCGTCCGGCTCAACAGCGCCAGGCTTCGCACCTGGCAGGCCCTTTTCGCGTCCCCGCCCCGGTCGGACATCCTGTGGGACGAGGTGGCCTCGCTCATCCATGCCCTGGGCGGCCGGGAAATTCACCACCGCCAGAAAACGGCCGGTTCCCGGGTCCGGTTCCTGCTTGGCGGGGTGAAGGGCTTTTTCCACCGGCCGCATCCGGAAACCGTGCTCGGCAAGGGCTGCGCGGCCGATGTCCGGGAATTTCTCCTCCGGGCCGGGGCCTGATTCCGGGAAAAACCGTCATGCAAGAAAACGCCTGCTACGCGACCTACAAGGGCTACTGCCTGGAATGCCGGGAGGAAGGCGGCCGGCTGCACGGCCGCATCGCCGGCATCCGGGACGTGGTGACGTTTCACGGCGAGACGCCAAAGGACCTGCAAGCCGCCTTCGAGGAGGCGGTGGACGACTACCTGGACGTCTGCGGCGAGGCCTGCCAGGAACCGAATGCGCCTCCCGCTCCCTGACCGTCCCTGACGGAAACGCGCGTCAGCACGAAACGAAACGGGCCGGGCAGGCCGTGCGTTCTGGACGCACGGCCTGCCCGGCCCCACCGATGCGGCGGCGTCTGCCATAACCGCCCGGTCGGAAAGCAGGGGAGACGCCTTGGAGCGTCCCGCCCCCCGCCCCTACCCTCGCAGTTTCTTGTAATAGTTGATCAGCCCGTTGGTCGAACTGTCGTGGGAGGCGACCGGCGCGGCGTCGCCCAATTCCTTGAGGATGGTCCCGGCCAGGACCGTGCCGAGCTCCACGCCCATCTGGTCGTAGGAGTTGATGTCCCAGACGGTCCCCTGGGTGAAGATCTTGTGCTCGTAGAGCGCGATCAGCGTGCCGAGCGTCCTCGGATCGAGCCTTTCGTAGAGAAACGAATTGGTCGGCCGGTTGCCGGTGAAGGACTTGGCCCGGGAGAGAAGCTCCAGCCGGTCCTCGGGCAGGCCCTGGCCGGCCAGTTCCTCGCGCGCCTCCTCCACGGTCTTGCCTTTCATGAGGGCCTCGGTCTGGGCGAAAAAATTCGACAGCAGCATGTCCTGGTGCCGGCCGAGCGGGTTCTGGGGACGCGCGGCGGCCAGGAAGTCGCAGGGGATGAGCTTTTTCCCCTGGTGGATGAGCTGG
This sequence comes from uncultured Desulfovibrio sp., assembly GCA_964539435.1. Lineage (GTDB taxonomy): Bacteria > Desulfobacterota > Desulfovibrionia > Desulfovibrionales > Desulfovibrionaceae > Solidesulfovibrio. The sequence continues at coordinate 6,646 of CAZIJE010000008.1, read as the reverse complement.
TAGAAGGCGTGCTGGCCGTTGGTGCCGGGCTCGCCCCAGATGACCGGGCCGGTGGAATAGTCCACGAATCGGCCGTCGTTCGACACGGACTTGCCGTTGCTCTCCATGTCGCCCTGCTGGAAATAGGCCGCGAACCGGGTCAGGTACTGGTCGTAGGGCAGGATGGCCTGGGTCTGGGCGCCAAAGAAGTTGTTGTACCAGATCCCGAGCAGCCCCATGACCACGGGGATGTTTTTTTCAAGCGGCGCGGTGCGGAAGTGCTCGTCAGCGGCATGGGCCCCTTCGAGCATGGCCTCGAAGTTGTCGAACCCCACGGCCAGGGCGATGGACAGGCCGATGGCCGACCACAGGGAATACCGCCCCCCGACCCAGTCCCAGAAGGCGAACATGTTGGCCGTGTCGATGCCGAACCGCGCCACTTCCTTGGCGTTCGTGGACAGGGCCACGAAGTGCCTGGCCACGGCGGCCTCGTCCCGGGCCGCGGCCAGAAACCAGTCCCGGGCCGTGTGGGCGTTGGCCATGGTTTCCAGGGTGGTGAAGGTCTTGGAGGCGATGATGAAAAGCGTGGTCTCGGGCGAAATCCGTTTGAACGTTTCGGCCAGGTGGGTGCCGTCCACGTTGGACACGAAGTGCGGGGTGATGCCGGGCACGGCGTAGTGGCCAAGGGCCAGGGTGGCCATCTGCGGCCCCAGGTCCGAACCGCCGATGCCGATGTTGACCACGTCCGTGATCTTTTTGCCGGTATAGCCGGTCCAGGCGCCGGAATGGACCCTGGCGCAGAAGTCGCGCATCTGGGCCAGGACTCGGTTGACCTCGGGCATCACGTCCTTGCCGTCGACCAGGATCGGCCGATTCGACCGGTTGCGAAGCGCCACGTGGAGCACAGCCCGGTCCTCGGTCCGGTTGATCTTTTCCCCGGCGAACATGGCGTCGCGCCGGGCCTCGACCCCGGCCTGGCCGGCCAGGGCGAACAGGAGCCCCATGGTCTCCGGCGTCACCCGGTTCTTGGAATAGTCGAAGAGGATGTCGCCCAGGCGCAGGGAGAACGCCTCGAACCGGCCGGGATCGTCGGCGAACAGGTCGCGCATGTGCCGGTCCTTGATGGCGTCGTGGTGTTTGGCCAGGGCCGCGTAGGCGGGAAGGTCGGTCAACAGGGCCATGGTGTGTGCTCCTTTGGGGGCGGCGGTCGCAAATGAGGGCGTCAAACGTCCAGGGCCACGGGGCGCATGCAACGCCGGTGCGAAACGAGGCCACCGTACACCACAACCTTGCCCCGGTCCTCAAGAAAATGCCCGGGCAAGCGCCAACAGCTGACCGCGTCGGCCCCTCCCGGTCTTTGCGCCCGGGCCGGCCCGCGCCTCAGGCGGTCGCCTCGGGCGCGGCCAGTTCCAGCACCGCCTTGGCGTATCCCTGGCGCAAGGCCTCCATGTAGGCCGGGTCGATGGGGCCCTTCCAGGTGGTGACCTCGCCGAACCGTTTGGGGATCTTCGTTTGCATGGGGTCGTAGCCGGTCCTGACCTTCTGCCGCCACCTGGCCCGGCGGACCTTTTCGCTGGCCGCGTCGAGGCCGGCCGCCAGTTCGCCGTGGCCCAGGCACTTGAGGAGATCGGCCACGATCTCGGGCTTGTAGACCTCCCGGGCGAACAGGCACGACACCAGGCAGGTCAGCATGACCCGTTCGCGTTCGTCGTTGACCAAAAACTTGACCACCGCGTCCACGTCCTGCTCCTTGTGCTTCTGGTCGTAGGAGTAGGCCCCGGTGTCCAGGTGGGAATGGCGGAAGGAGACGGTCTGGGAGGCGAAGTAGGTCTCGCCCGTGGCGTAGCCGGCCATCTCCTGGCCGATGACGCAGGCGAAGTCCTCGCCGCCGTAGTGCGCGGCCGCGGCCAGCGCCCCCTGGCCGAGCAGGGCGTAGAAGTCGTTGGCCTTGTGGCCGAGGAGCCACACCGCCCGCTTGAGCGCGCCCGAGTCGCCGAAGGCCAGCTTCACCTCGGTCTCCTTTTCGGAAATCAGGCCCTTTTCCGTGGCCTCCACGGCCCAGGCCAGGGCCACGCCGGCCGAGATGATGTCCAGGCCCTGCCGGTCGGCCATGTCGTTGATGGCCAGGACCTCGGTGGCGTCGGTGACCCCGAGCATGGGGCCGGCGGCGAAGTTGGGCTCGTGGTCGTAGGCCACCTTGTGGATGGCGAACCGGTGGGAGGCGGAAAACATCTCCCGGACCATGCCCACGTGGATGCAGCCCACGGGGCAGCCGGCGCAGGCCGCGTTGTGCATGAGGAGCTCTTCGGCAAAGGCCTCGCCCGAGATCCGGCCGGCCTGGGGGTCGCTGGTGGCGGCCATGTTGCGCCAGGGCAGGGACTTGAGCTCGTTGAGCGGCAGCACGTTGGCCGGGGTGCCGAGGTTGTGGTACTTCTCCATCATGCCCGAGGAGGTGACCTTCTGGTGGATCTCCTTGAACAGCTTGGCGTAGCTCTTGTCCTCGGGCAGGGGCAGGTTGTCGTCGCCCATGACCACCACGGCCTTGCAGTTTTTCGCGCCGAGGACCGCGCCGGCTCCGAGCCGGCCGAAGTGGCGGTAGGTGTCCACGTTGATGGCGGCGTAGGCCGCGCCGTTTTCCCCGGCCGGGCCGATGCGCATGATGCTGCGGTGGCCCGAGGAGCCGGCCGCGATCTTGCGCAAAAGCTTGCCCGTGGTGAACACGTCGGCCCCGGCCAGGTAGTGGACGTCGATCAGTTCGATGCGCCGGGGACCGACGACCAGGGTCGACAGCCGCTTGGCCTTGCCCGTCACCACCAGGGCGTCGTAGCCGGCGAAGCGCAGGGCCAGGGCCGAGCGGCCGCCGGCGTGGGATTCGGCGAAGTTCTGGTTGTAGGGGGACTTGAAGCCGCACACGGTCTTGCTCATGAGCGGAAAATACCCGGTCAGGGGGCCGATGGCGAAAATGAGCGGCTGGCCCGGGTCAAAGGCCGGCTGATCGGGCAGGCCGTATTTTTCGTAGAGCAGCGCGGCCAGGCCCGAGCCGCCGATGGCGTCGCGGCGGCCGGGCAACAGGACGATGTTGGCCTGCTCCCCGGTCAGATCGTAGACCAGAACGCGGAAAAGATCGTTATTTGGCGACATGGCAGCTCTCCAGGCAGGCGGCTCCGGGCGCGTCGGCGTCGACCAGGGCCAGGCAGTCGTGGGGGCAGTAGGGCACGCACTGGCCGCAGTGGATGCAGACGTAGGGATTTTTCACCGCGTCCAGGGCGATGGCGTCCACAGGGCAGGCCTCGGCGCAGTTGCCGCACTGGATGCACAGGGATTTTTTCAGGAGCACCCCGCCGCCCGACTTGCGCTGGGAAATGGCTCCCGTGGGGCAGGCGGCGGCGCAGGGGGCGGGATCGCAGGCCAGGCAGAGGATGGCCTCGAAGCCGCTGGACACGCCGCCCGTGGACCGGATGCGGATGCCGGCCGTGTGCCAGGAAAGGTTTTTATACACCAGCCTGGCGCAGGCCAGGGAACAGGAATGGCATCCGATGCAGCGCTCCATGCGCACGGCGCGATGGATTTTCATGACCGACTCCGCAAGGCCTGAAAGGCCGGAAATGACATACGATGGTTCTGGGCATTCACCGTCCCATAGTGGCAAACACGGCCCCCGGGGTCAACCGCCATACGGCGGCCGCCCGAAGGCCCTCGAGAAAACGCAAACGATTTCTTGACCGGCCGGGCGATTGGGCCTATAGACCTTTTTCCCGACGGGGGCGTAGCTCATCTGGGAGAGCGATGCGTTCGCAACGCATAGGTAGTGGGTTCAAGTCCCATCGCCTCCACCACAGGAATCAAGGGCCTTGCGGCGATCGCCGCAGGGCCTTTTTTCTTGGTCCGTGGCCGCCCTTCCCGCCTGGGCCACAACCTGCGGCCATGGCAGGACAATCCGCCCTTCCCCGTTGCCCAAGGCCTGAAAATGGGGCACACTGTCCAGGAATCCCGCAGCAAGGAGCGCCGCTTGCCCCCATCCGCCCGCGAACTCCTCTCCCGGCTGGCCCCGGATTTCCCCACCCGCCATGCCGGCGAAATCTTCACCGACACCACCCAGTTCATGCGCATCGGCCACGGCGACGTCATCGCCCTGGCCGGCCGCCATTTCCTGGTGCTGCGCGACGAGGCGGAGCGCCGGTTCGGCCTGGAAGACCCCAAATACTGGGTCAAGCGGTGCCGGTGCCTGGAAACGGGAGGCCGCAACCTGCTAAAGCTGGTCTTTCTCGAAAGCTTTCCCATGACCATCGGGACCATGATCGTCACCTGCACCCGCAGTCCGCGCAAGGAGTCCCGCATCCTCGACCTGGTGCGCGGCGACGACCGGTTCATGCAGGGCGTGACCATCATGGACGCGGCCGACAACCCGGTGCGCATCCTGGAGGTGGTGCCGGGCAAGCGGCTGGACGAGACCATCGAGGCTTTGGAACTACCCCACCGGGACTATTTCCACGACCTGTTCCCGGACATCCTGGAGAAATTCATCGACGCCTGCGAGGCCATCGGCTGGCTCCACGCCCGAAACGAGAAGCACGGCGACATCCGCCGCGACCACCTCTACGTGCGCCACGACACGGGCCGCTACTGCTGGATCGATTTCGACTACACCTTCGATTTCCAGGAAAGCCCCTTCGGCCTGGACCTCTTCGGCCTTGGCAACATCATCCAGTTCCTCGTGGGCATGGGCCAGCACACCCTGCAGTCCGTGTCCCCGGAGGCCCGCGCCGCCCTCGGCCCGGCCGACTGCTCCATCATGTTCGCCAACCGGATCGTGAACCTCAAAAAACTGTTCCCGTACATTCCCGATGCCCTCAACAACGTCCTCATGCGGTTTTCCCTTGAGGCCAACGTGTTTTACGACGCCACCCAGGACCTGATCCGCGACCTGCGCCTGGCGCGAAAGGCCCTGGACGGATGACAAAGGCCGCCGCCTGACGCGCCTGCCGGAGACGCCATGGACATCGACAAGATCCTGATCGCTTTCGACGGTTCGGAAAACTCGCTCCGGGCCGTGGCCTACACCGCCGCCATGGCCACAGGCGGCGCCGAGCGCCGCATCACCGTGGCCTCCATCGAACGGCCGCCGGACCGCGACATGTACGCCGACGACGCGACCTGGAAGACCGAATGCGCCCGCCGGATCGCGGCCATGCGCACGGCCCTGGAAGAGGCCCGGGCCAGCCTGGTGGACGCGGGCCTGCCCGGCGACCGGGTGGAGACCCGGTTCGTGGAGAGCTGTCGGTCGCCCCTGCGGGAGGCCACGGAGTGCAGCATCGGCACGAGCATTGCGCTTGAAATCCTGCGGCTGGCCGAGGAAGGCGGCTTCGGCACGGTGGTGGTCGGCCGCCGGGGCGTCTCGCGCCAGGAAGAATTCCTGTTCGGCAGCGTCTCCACCAAGATTATCCAGGCGGCCAAGGGCCTGGCCGTGTGGGTGGTGGCCTGAGCCGCTCAGGCCGTTGGCGGTCCGGCCGTCAGACGCCGGGCCATGTCCAGGGCGGCGGCCAGGCTGCCGGTCCCGGCCTTGCCCGTGCCGACCAAGTCAAAGGCCGTGCCGTGTCCCACGGACGTGCGCACAAACGGCAGGCCCAGCGTCACGTTCACGGTTGCGTCAAAGTGCAGCATCTTGAGCGGCGGCAGGCCCTGGTCGTGGTACATGGCCAAAATCGCGGAAAATTCTCCCTTGGCGGCCCGGTAGAAGACCGTGTCCGCCGGCAACGGCCCCACCGCCGCCACGCCCTTGGCCACGGCCGCCTTGACCGCCGGCCGCACCACGGCCTCGTCCTCACTTCCTAATAGCCCCCCCTCCCCGGCATGGGGATTGAGTCCGCAGACCGCGATGGGCCTGTCCGACACGCCGAGCCGGCGCACATGGTCCCAGGTCAGGGCCAGGCACCGGGCCACCCGGTCGTAGGTCACCAGGGACGGCACCCGGGCCAGGGGCGGATGGGTGGTGACGAGGCTGACCCGCAGGACCGGTCCGCCAAGGTGCATGCAGACTCCGGCCCTGCCCACCCCGGACCGTTCGGCCAGAAACTCCGTGTGCCCGGGAAAGGCGAAGCCGGCGGCATTGAGCGCCGCCTTGGACAGGGGACCGGTGACCAGTCCCCAATCGGGATGGCGAGCCAGGAGCATGACAGCGTATTCCAGGGACTCGCCGGCGGCCAGGCCGCCGGCCGGGGTCTCCTTGCCCGGCGTGGCGGGCAGGCCGGCCAGCTGCGGCGGCACGAGGAGGTGGACGCCCGGCCCGGCGTCGGCCAGGGCGTCGGGATCGGCCGCGTCCAGAGTCGTCCAGAACCGGGGCAGGGACAGGCGGTCGCAGTGCCAGGCCAGGGCGGCCTCCGGCCCGATCAAGGCCAGGGGCCGATCCAGGGGCGGGTTTTCCGTCAGGAGCCGGCAGGCCAGTTCCGGGCCGAGGCCGTTGGCGTCGCCCAGGGTGAGGAGGAGAGGCGTTGTTGTCATGAGAAGTTATTTTTGTTGGATTTGTTTGTTGAAATAAAAGTAGAAACCGTCATCCGGCCGGAGTGGCTTGGCGGGGCGGCGGGCGGCGCAAATTTGCAGAATACGCCTCCCGCCGCCCCGCCAGGCCAACCCGACCCTGTCCCAGGGTCCCATCTCGGCTGCTTTTTTT
>CAZIJE010000007.1:71347-75805 GCA_964539435.1 uncultured Desulfovibrio sp. | reverse complement strand
GGTGAGGGCCTACGGCGTGGCGGTTTTCCTGGCCCGCATGTTGAGCAGCTCGACCAGGAGCGAGAAGCCCATGGCGAAATAGATGTAGCCCCGGTCGATGTGCCTGCCCAGTCCCTCGGCCACCAGAAAGACGCCGATCAGGATCAGAAACGACAGGGCCAGCATCTGGACCGTGGGGTGGCGCGAAACGAAGCGGCTGACCGGATCGGCAAAGAGCATCATGACCAGGACCGCCGCCACCACCGCCGCCACCATGACCGCGATCTCGCCGGACATGCCCACGGCCGTGATGACCGAATCCAGGGAAAACACGATGTCGAGCACGGCGATCTGGGCCACGGCCGGGCCGAAGGCCTTGGCCTTGGGTTTGACCTTGCCGGAAACGTCGTGCGGTTCGATCTTTTCATGGATTTCGAAGGTTGATTTGGCGATCAGAAAGAGCCCCCCGGCCAGGAGCACGATGTCCCGGCCCGTGACCACATGCCCGAAAACGCTGAAGACCGGAGCGGTCAGGCCCATGACCCAGGTGATGCCGAGCAGCAGCGCGATGCGGGTGCCCATGGCCAGGAGCAGGCCGATCTTGCGGGCCCGGGACTGGACTTCCGGAGGCAGGGCATTGGAAATGATGGCGATAAAGACGATGTTGTCGATGCCGAGCACGATTTCCAGGGCCGCAAGGGTGAGAAAGGCGATCAGGTTTTCCCAGCTGAAAAGGGGCATAGACATTCTCCTTGGCCCCACTCGCTACCACGGCGGTGCGTTTTTTCGAAGAATTTTTTCCGCCTTGACAGACTTGCGGCGCCCTCTGGCCGCAGCCTGACCGCGGGGCCGTCCGCGCGTCCGGTCCCGCAGTGGCAACGGCGTCGCCCGAAGCCGATTTCGCCTGTTTTGCGGCCTTCCCGCAACGGCTTCCGACAGTCCCCTCCTTGAGCCGATGCCCGGAGTCACGGTCCAGGTTCCGCAACCGGTCCCAGGCGGCGATGTCCGGCGCGGCGGAGCCTGGGCGAAGACCGCGATCGACGAGGCCGTCCGCGAGCCGACGTCGGTGGCGGCCGAGGCCCAAGGGCACAGGTTTCCTTGCACTTGCAAGACAGTTTCCTGGGGAAGGGGAATTTTGTCTGTTCCCATTGACAGGATTCAAGGATTTTGTTTTATACTGTAAAATAGGGACTTCTTTTGCCATAGTAAAAGTTTCTAAAGGACGTTGTAGTTTTGAAAATTCTTGACACCAATTGTTTCTTGCTGAATAACGTTATTCAGATTGGGTGCCCTGTCAGTGGCGCACGCCTTGTAGAAATATGAACCAGTTGTTTTTTCATCGCGCGTTCAGATGGGGAAGGTGGCAGGAAATGAGTGACTCCTACCAAGCAACCGGCGCAGTAGCCTTGGACCGGGAACGGCAAGGCGGGGCAAAAGCCGTGTCCGGCGCGGACGACAGGTTTCGGGACCGGCGGTGACGGAAACCGGCTGCGACGCGCCGGGCGGAAATCGCGCCTGCGCCAGCGTCACGGCTTTCACATAGGACCTATCGAGCAAACCAAAGGAGCATCCCATGAAAAACACGAAGAAGCATCTGATTGTGGCCATGACCATAGCCCTGAGCCTGGTTGTCGCCAGCGCTTTCGCCCAGACGCCCGTCGCCGGCACCCTCGGCGTCACCACCGAGGAAGGGAAGGTCCTGACCAAGGGCTGGAGCATCAAGAAGGACATCCTGGGCATGGATGTCTATAACGACGCCAACGACAAGGTCGGCACCGTGGACGACATCATCGTGACGCCGGAAAAGGCCACCTCCTACGCCATTATCGGCGTGGGCGGCTTCCTGGGCATGGGCGAGCGCGACGTGGCCATCCCGGTCAACCAGTTCAAGATGAACAACAAGCGCATCGTGCTTCCCGGCGCGACCAAGGACGCCCTCAAGGGACTGCCGGAATTCAAGTACAAGGACTAGACGCGACCAAACCCCGCCTGCCCCGGTCCTTCGGGCCATCGGCCCGGGCCACGGGTGAAGGCGTCGTCACAGCGGCGCGAAGGCCGGCGCAATACCGGCCTCCGCGCCGCCGCTGGCCTCGGAAAACGGACGGCAACTGGCCGGCCTGGAAACGGCGTCGGTCCGGCGGCTCCCACGGACTCCGGACGGGCGGCGGCGTTTTCCCGGGAACGCCGGACGCTCCCGCCGCAGGCGCATGACCCTGTAAACCCAAAGCGAGGTAGCACCATGCCCCATGAATTCCTCCGCCATCTCAAGGAAGACCACAAAAAGCAGATGGAGCTGTCCAAGCAGATGATCGCGGCCACGGATCCGCAGCAGCGCGAACAGCTGCGCAAGGAATTTTACGAAAGCCTGTACCCGCATGTGGTGGGCGAAGAACATTCCATATTCCCTTTCCTGGTGAACAGCGGGGAAACGGATTCCAAGGAGCACGCCCTGGTCAGCCTGGAGGAGCACACAGTCGCCAAGAATTCCCTCAAGGAATTCATGAAGTGCGATCCGTCCGGCGATACGTTCAAGGCCAAGGCGCAAGTCCTGGATACGCTTAACAACCACCATATCCAGGAAGAGGAAAAAATCGACATGATGGCCCTGTCGAAGCTGTGCACCAAGGAGTGCCTGGACGATCTGTTCAAGAAGTACGAGGCCGCCGAGGAAAAGGCCAAGGGCAAGATGGCCTGAGCATTTCCGATGCGGTGACGCGCCGCCGCCGGCTCGCGTCTGCCCGGACTTCCGGCGTTCGGACCGCCGCAAAGGGAAAGCGGACAGGGGAAAATCCTCTGCCCGCTTTTTCGTTTCTTTCCAGGCAACCGGTGCGACGTCGGCTGTCCGGCCGGGGATCGCCTGGCGCGTCAGGCGCGGCGTTGCCCCCGGCGTAGCCGCTTCATGGCGAAATCCGTCAGCATCCGGGCCTCCTCGACCTGCAGCAGCGAGGCCGCGGCCATATAGGCCACGGCCCAGACCGCGATCAGGGCCAGGGACAGGACGGCGTGGCCTGCCGTGGCCCAGGCCCCGAAGCCGACGCCGATGCTGAGGACCGTGCCCCAGGCCGTGGTGCGGCCGGGCGCGAACCAGGAGCCGCCGAGCTTTTTGCGCAGGATGGTGCCGAGGACCAGGACGTTGAACCAGGAGGAGATGGAGGTGGCCAGGGCCAGGCCGACGTGGGCGGTCGGTCCCATGAGCGCCAGACCGGCGACGACGTAGACGACCAGGCAGGCGGCCGCGGTGACGGCCGGGGTGCGGGTGTCGGACAGGGCGAAAAAGGCGGCGTAGAGGGGCCGGACGCAGGCAAAGGCCGGCAGGCCCAGGCCATAGGCGACCAGCGCCCCGGACGTGGCCGCAATGGCCTCGGGCCCGAACGCGCCCCGGCCAAACAGGACCCGGACCATGGGGTCGGCCAGGGCGATGAGCCCGGCCGCCGCCGGCAGGCAGATGAAAAGGGTCAGGCGCAACGAGGCGTTGAGCGTGTTCTTGAATTCGTCCGTATTGCCGCTCGCGGCCAGCTTGGCCAGGCTCGGCAGGGCCACCGTACCCACGGCCACGCCGAAGACGCCAAGGGGAAACTGGACCAGCCTGTCGGCGTAGTAGAGGTAGGAGATGCTGCCGGTCGGCAGGTAGGAGGCCAGAAGCGTGCCGATGACGATGTTCACCTGGTACACGGCCGCGCCAAAGGCCGTGGGCAGCATGAGAAGGCCCATGCGGGCCACGCCCGTGTCCTTGAGCGACCAGGGGCCGCGCCAGGTGAAGCCGAACTTGCGCATCTGCGGCTGCTGCATCATCACCTGGCCCAGGCCTCCGACGACCACGGCCCAGGCCAGGGTGTGGGCCACGTCCAGATGGAAGAGCCAGGCCACGCCCGCGCCGAGGATGATGATGGTGTTGAGTTCGGACGTGGCCAGGGCCGGGGCCAGGAAATGGCCGTAGGAGTTGAGCACGCCCATGCACAGGGCCACGGCGGAAATTTCGATGATGTACGGAAAGACGATGCGCGTCAGTTCCACGGTCAGCTCGAACAGGGCCGGATCGTCGGCAAAACCGGGCGTGATGAGCCTTGTCAGGGGCCGGGCGAAGACAATGGCCAGGGTGGTCAGGACGCCGAGGATCAGGAGCAGCCAGACCATGGCCGAACGCGGCATGGCAAAGGCCCGCTCGTCCCCGACCTCGGCCCGCAGCTTGGAAAACACCGGCACAAAGGCCATGGTCATGGAGCCTTCGGCAAAGAGCCGGCGCATCATGTTGGGCAGGCGGTAGGCCACGTAAAAAGCGTCGGCCGCGATGCCGGTGCCAAGGACGTACGCCAGGATCATGTCCCGGAAAAAACCGAGCAGCCGCGACAGCAAGGTCGCGCCGCCGACAATGGAGGCGTCCCTGGCGATCTGTTTGACGTGGTGCGACATAGGCGTGGTGCGTGGGAATGCGGGGAGGGGACCCCCTTTTTGCAAAAAGGGGGTCCCCTCCCCGCATTC